>NZ_JBFUJQ010000003.1:0-483655 GCF_056401275.1 Polaromonas sp. P4_F6
ACCATGTCGCACTTGTTCAGGAACACGATGATGTAAGGGACACCCACCTGGCGGGCCAGCAGGATGTGCTCACGGGTCTGGGGCATGGGGCCGTCAGCGGCCGAGCACACCAGGATCGCGCCGTCCATCTGGGCGGCGCCGGTGATCATGTTCTTCACATAGTCGGCGTGGCCTGGGCAGTCCACGTGGGCGTAGTGGCGGTTGGCCGTTTCGTATTCGACGTGGGCGGTGTTGATCGTGATGCCGCGCGCTTTTTCTTCCGGTGCCGCGTCAATTTGGTCGTAGCCCTTGGCTTCGCCGCCGAACTTCGATGCCAGAACGGTCGTGATCGCCGCCGTCAGCGTCGTCTTGCCATGGTCCACGTGGCCAATCGTGCCTACGTTGACGTGCGGCTTGGTCCGCTCAAATTTGCCTTTTGCCATTTTTTCAACTCCAGAAATTTATAAAGAGTTACAAAACCAGTGAATCACTACCGCCGGCCGCAGCACCTTGCATGCTGCGCCGGCACAAAATTGGTGCCCTTTGCGGGAATCGGACCCGCGACCTCTCCCTTACCAAGGGAGTGCTCTACCACTGAGCCAAAAGGGCTTAAATTCTTCAAAAAGTCAAACGACTTCAATCCCACCGCAATCCAACGCAAGACCAACCAACAGAGCCCGCAAACACCACAAAACCGCGGTTTTTGTGGAGCGGGAGACGGGAATCGAACCCGCGTCATTAGCTTGGAAGGCTAGGGTTCTACCATTGAACTACTCCCGCGCAGCTCTGCCAATTCAACTCACATCAAACCATTCACAGCTCAAAACCCGCTTTTTGCGACTGCCTTGCACTGCCCGCTTGCCAAAAATCAACAAAAATCTGGTGGATGAGGCTGGATTCGAACCAGCGTAGGCGTTAGCCAACAGATTTACAGTCTGCCCCCTTTAGCCACTCGGGCACCCATCCTTCAAGCGAACCTCGGATTATGCCACGGTTTTATGTCGGACGGAATCCCCGGGTAGCGCAAAAAGCATTAAAAATACCTCATGAGCACCCCGCCCCCAATCCCCTTGCCGCCCGCCCCCTCTTCCCAGCGCCGGGTCAACCTGGCCTTGCAGGGCGGTGGCTCCCACGGCGCCTTCACCTGGGGCGTCCTGGACGCCCTGCTGCAGGACGAGCGCATCCAGTTCGACGGCATCAGCGGCGCCAGCGCGGGCGCGGTCAATGCCGTGGCGCTGGCGCACGGATTTGCCGTCGCCGCGCACAAAGACAGCGGAACGCCCAATCCCCGGGAGGCGGCCCGCGCCTCGCTGGCCCGGATCTGGCAGGGCGTGGCCGCCATGGGCAGCCTGGGCTCCATGGCCGACGGCATCAGCAAGATGCTGCTGGGCGGTTGGCCCTCCGACAAAGTGGGCGCTAACTTTTTTAGCAACGCCATGAGCCAATGGCTGTCGCCCTACCAGTCCAATCCGCTGGACATCAATCCCCTGCGCAAGCTGCTGCAGGCGGAAATCGACTTTCCCGCCGTCGCCGCCCTGCAACTGCCCAAGGCTTTTGTGTCCGCGACCCATGTCAACACCGGCCAGGCCGAAATCTTTTCGGGCAAACGCCTGACATTGCAGGCGGTGATGGCTTCCACCTGCCTGCCCACGCTGTTCCAGGCGGTGGAAATTGACGGCCAGGCTTACTGGGACGGTGGATTTTCCAGCAATCCCTCCCTGTTGCCCCTGATCAGCGAATGCAGCAGCCGCGACATCATCGTGGTGCAGATCAACCCGCTGCGGCGGCCCGAGGTGCCCCACACGCCGCTAGACATCATGGACCGGGTGAACGAGCTGACCTTTAACGCCAGCCTGCTGTCCCAGATGCGCACCATCGATTTCATCAACCGCCTGCTGGCGGACGGGCGCCTGCAGGAAGGCGTGAAGTACAAAAGCCTGCTGCTGCACCGCATCGACGGCGGCGAGGCCCTGGAAAACCTGCCCTCGTCGAGCAAGATGTCGGCCGACGGCGCCATGATCGAAAAACTGTTTGAAATGGGCCAGGGCGCGGCCAAACGCTGGCTGCGCCGCCACTTTGAAGCGCTGGGCCAACAAAGCACGGTCAATATCCGGCGCGACTATGTCGGCAGCCTCCCCCAGGAGTTCTAGCGGGGGCTGCTTATCTGTCTAGTGGGTTTTTAATGTTCCGCGCTGCGGCAACCATTTCACACCCACACGCCGGCTAGGGTTTCGGGTGCGCGTCACGCCATTCCCGCGCCTGCGAGAAATGCCCGCAACCGATGAAAGGCAAAGGCGGGCGCAGGGCCGACAGCGGCGACGGGTGGTTGGCCACCAGCACCTTGTGGCGCTTGGCGTCAATCAGCGCCCGCTTGCTCTGGGCATGGGAGCCCCACAGCATAAAAACCACCGGGTGGTCGCCGTCGGCGACCTGGCGGATCAGCGTGTCGGTCAACACTTCCCAGCCTTTGCCCGAATGGCTGGCCGGCTGGCTTTCTTCCACGGTGAGGCAGGTATTGAGCAGCAGCACACCGTGCGTGGCCCATTTCACCAGGCTGCCGCCGGGCACAGGGAACTTGGGCGGCGGCGTGCCCAGGTCGCGCTGCAGTTCCTTGAAGATGTTGCGCAGCGAAGGCGGCAGGGCCACGCCGGGCGCGACGGAAAAGGCCAGCCCCTCGGCCTGGCTCCGGCCGTGGTAGGGGTCCTGGCCCAGGATCACGACGCGCACCTCTTCGGGCGGCGTAAGTTCCAGCGCGCGCAGCGGCTGGGGCGGAAAAATCACTGCGCCTTGCGCGAGCCGGCCCCGCAGGAAATCCAGCAGCTTTTGGCCGGTGGGGGAAGTGAAAAAAGCCTCGGTGGTGGGACGCCAGCCGGGCGCCACCGGCCAGTCCGCAGGGTCCGCGCTCAGCAGCTGGTCCGGAGGGTTCATCTGCACCGCCTCCTGGTTTACTGGCCGCTAAACAGCTGCGCCAGCGCCAGGCCCGGCTCTTCGGCGCGCATAAAGGCCTCGCCGACCAGGAAGGCGTTGACGCCGGCGTCCCGCATGCGCTTCACGTCGGCCGGGGTGGTGATGCCGGACTCGGTGACCAGCAGGCGGTCGGCCGGCACCTGGCCCAGCATGCCCAGGGTGGTGTCCAGCGAAACCTCAAAAGTCTTGAGATTACGGTTGTTGATACCGACCAGCGGCGTTTTGAGCTTGAGCGCGCGCTCCAGTTCGGCCTTGTCGTGCACCTCGACCAGCACCGCCATGTCCAGCGACATGGCCAGCGCCTCCAGCGATTTCATCTGCGCATCGTCCAGGCAGGCGGCGATCAGCAGGATGCAGTCGGCGCCCATGACACGCGCCTCATAGACCTGGTAAGGGTCGACCATGAAGTCCTTGCGCAGCACCGGCAGGCTGCACGAAGCCCTGGCCTGCTTGAGGTAGTCGACGCTGCCCTGGAAGAACTGCTTGTCGGTCAGCACCGAGAGGCAGGCCGCGCTGAGCGTGCCGTCGCCCTCGGCATAGCTTTGCGCGATGTCGGCCGGGATGAAGTCGGCGCGCAGCACGCCCTTGGACGGGCTGGCTTTTTTGACTTCGGCGATCACCGCGGGCTGGCCCGCCGCGATCTTGGCGCGCAGCGCGCCCACGAAGTCACGCGTCAGCACGCGCGATTCGGCGTCTTCACGCATCACGGCCAAGGGTTTCTTGCGAATCGCCTCGGCGATTTCCTGGCGCTTGACGGCGATGATTTTGTCGAGGATGTCGGACATGGTGTTCAGGCGGCGAGTTGTTGGGTGGTGGAAACCAGTTGCTGCAAGCGCGCCTTGGCCGCTCCCGAGGCCAGCGCCTCGCGGGCCAGGACGATGCCGGCCTTCATCGAGTCGGCCACATTGGCGGCATACAGCGCCGCGCCGGCATTGAGGATCACGATGTCGCGCGCCGCGCCGGGCTGGTTGTCCAGCACGCCCAGCAGCATGGCCTTGGACTGCTCGGGCGTTTCCACGCGCAGCGCGCGGTTGCTGGCCATGGGCATGTCGAAGTCTTCGGGGTGGATCTCGTATTCGGTGATCTCGCCGTTCTTGAGCTCACCGACGACGGTGGCCGCGCCCAGGCTGACCTCGTCCATGCCGTCCTTGCCATAGACCACCACCGCATGCTCGGCACCCAGGCGCTGCAGGGCGCGCACCTGTATACCGACGAGGTCGGAATGGAACACGCCCATGAGGATGTTGGGTGCGCCGGCCGGGTTGGTCAGCGGGCCCAGGATGTTGAAGATGGTGCGCACACCCAGCTCCTTGCGGATGGGGGCGACGTTTTTCATCGCCGGGTGGTGGTTGGGCGCGAACATAAAACCCACGCCGACCTGTTCTATGCACTTGGCGATGGCCTCGGGCGAAAGGCCGATATGGATGCCCAGCGATTCGATCACGTCGGCGCTGCCCGACTTGCTGCTGACGCTGCGCCCGCCGTGCTTGCTGACCTTGGCGCCGGCCGCCGCCGCCACAAACATGGAGCAGGTGGAAATATTGAAGGTGTGCGAGCCGTCGCCGCCGGTGCCGACGATGTCGACCAGATGGGTCTTGTCGGCCACATGGACCTTGGTGGAGAACTCGCGCATCACCTGCGCGGCGGCGGTGATCTCGCCTATGGTCTCCTTCTTGACGCGCAGGCCGGTGATCAGCGCGGCCATCATCACGGGCGACATCTCGCCGCTCATGATGAGCCGCATGATGTGCAGCATCTCGTCGTGGAAGATTTCGCGGTGTTCGATGGTGCGCTGCAGCGCTTCCTGCGGCGTGATTTTGTGGGTATGGGGCATGGCGTGTCTCGCTTTTTTGTTCCGGGGCTGGAGTAAGGTTCAGTTCGCGGGATTATCGGTAAAGGCAAGCTTGAGGCCAAACGCGATGAACATGGCGCCTGCCGCACGGTCCAGCCAGTGCATGCCGCGCTGCACCGCGTCGCGCCTGGCCATCCAGGCGGCCGCCACGGCCCAGCCCGAATTGACCGGAATGGCGTTCAGGTTGAACAGCATGCCCAGCAGCACAAAGGCCAGCGCCTTGTTTTCGGTGCCCGGTGCGATGAACTGCGGCACAAAGGCGAGGAAAAAAATCGCCACCTTGGGATTGAGCACATTGGTCCAGAAGCCACCCATAAAAATCGCCTTGAGGGGCTTGGGCGCTTCGGCGGCGGCAACCGCGGCCAGGTCGGTCGTGGCCTGCGGCGCCCTGGACAGCAGGATCTTGGCGCCTATCCACAGCAGGTAGGCCGCGCCTATCCACTTGAGCACGGTAAAGGCCAGGGCCGACGTGGCCAGCAAGGCGCCCACGCCCACGGCCGCCGCGAAGATGTGGACAAAACAGCCCGCGGTGATGCCCAGGCCGGCCACGATGCCGGCGCGCGCGCCCGAGCGCAGCGAGTGGGTCACGATGTAAAGCACGTCGGGGCCCGGCGTCAGGTTGAGCAGCCAGCCGGCCGCGATAAACAGCAACAGGTGTTGGAAATCAGGCATGGCGGCTCCTTAGCGACGGAAGAATTCGCGGATGGCGGCCACCGCGCGGTCCACGCCGTCGGCATCCACGTCCAGGTGGGTGACAAAACGCAGGCGGTACAGGCCCGTGGCCTGTATGCCCTTGCCGGCCAGGTGCTTGAGCAGGGCCGCCGACTGCTCACGCGCCGCGCCCGTCAGGTCGACAAAAACGATGTTGGTCTGCGGCGCCTCGACCTGCAGGCCCTCGATGCCGGCCAGGCCGTCGGCCAGCCGCCTGGCCAGCGCATGGTCCTGGGCCAGGCGCCCCACATGATGGTCCAGCGCATGCGAGGCCGCCGCGGCCAGCATGCCGGCCTGGCGCATGCCGCCGCCCGCCATCTTGCGGATGCGGTGCGCCCGCGCGATGAACTCGCGCGAACCGCACAGCGCCGAACCGACGGGCGCGCCCAGGCCCTTGCTGAAGCAGACCGAGACACTGTCAAAGCATGCGGCGATGCGTTTGGCCTCGGCCAGCGCGCTACCGCCTGTTTGCGCAGCCTGCGCCACGGCGGCATTGAACAGCCGCGCGCCATCCAGGTGGCAATTCAAGCCGTGCTTTTTTGCCAGTGCGGTGGCTTGCTGCACATAGTCAAAAGGCAGCAGTTTGCCGCCCAGGGTGTTTTCCAGCGCCAGCAGCCGGGTGCGCGCGAAATGCGCGTCGTCGGGCTTGATGGATGCCTCGATCTCGGCCAGGGCCAGTGTGCCGTCGCTATGGTGGTTCAGCGGCTGCGGCTGCACGCTACCGAACACCGCCGCGCCGCCGCCTTCCCAGCGGTAGCAATGCGCCATCTGGCCGACGATGTACTCGTCGCCGCGCTGGCAGTGGCTCAAAATGGCGCAGAGGTTGCTCTGCGTGCCGGTGGGCACAAACAGCGCGGCCTCAAAGCCCAGCAGGCCGGCGATTTTTTCCTGCAGCCCATTGACAGCGGGATCGTCGCCGAACACGTCGTCGCCCAGCGGCGCGGCCAGCATGGCTTCGCGCATGGCGGCGGTCGGCCGGGTCACGGTGTCGCTGCGTAAATCCACAAAGGCCTGGCTCATGCGCTTTGCTCCAGGAAGTTTTTCAGCATGGCGTGGCCGTGCTCGGTCAGTATCGATTCAGGATGGAACTGCACACCCTGGATGGGCAGCTCCTTGTGGCGCACGCCCATGATCTCGCCGTCGTCCGTCCAGGCCGTGACGGCCAGGGCCTTGGGGCAGGTCGATTTTTCAATCGCCAGCGAGTGGTAGCGGTTGACGACGAACTGCTCGGGCAAATTGGCGAAGACGCCCTCTTGCGTGGTGGTGATCACGCTGGTCTTGCCGTGCATGAGCTGCTGCGCGCGGATGATGTTGCCGCCGAAGGCCGCGCCTATGCTCTGGTGGCCCAAGCAGACGCCCAGAATCGGCAGCTTGCCGGCGAAATGCTGGATCGCCGCGACCGAGATGCCGGCTTCGGCCGGCGAGCACGGCCCGGGCGAGACCACCAGCAGGTCGGGCGCGCGGGCGGCGATGTCCGCCACGCTGATTTCGTCATTGCGAAACACCTCGACCTCGGCGCCCAGTTCACCGAAGTACTGGACGATGTTGTAGGTAAAGCTGTCGTAGTTGTCGATCATCAAGAGTTTGCTGCGCTTCATGTTCAGGCCTCCTGGCGCAGGCGTTGGAACTCGCCGCGCTCAAAGTCAATGGATGCGGCGATCATGGCGCGGTAGGCCGCTTCCAGGACGGCCTCGGGGGCGCCGGCCGTACGGGCCTGGGCGCGCACGCGGTCTACGATGAATTCAATGCGCGCGGTGTCGACGATCTGATCGGCGTTTTGTTTGATGCGCGCGGCTTGCGCGACGTAGGCGCTGCGCTCGGCGACCAGCGCCACGATGCGGTCGTCGAGCGCGTCGATGTTGCGGCGCACGTCGGCCATGGTGTGGCAGTGCTCCACGGTTGGGCGGATGGGCATATTCATTCCAGACCCTCCTCGACAAGCTCGGAGGCCCGCAGCAGCGCGCGCGCCTTGGCTTCGGTCTCTTTCCATTCGAGCTCGGGCACCGAGTCGGCCACCACGCCGGCCGCCGCCTGCACATACAACGTCTGGTCCTTGATGATGCCGGTGCGTATGGCAATCGCCACGTCCATGTCGCCGGCATAGCTGAGGTAGCCGCAGGCGCCGCCGTAGAGGCCGCGTTTGGTGGGCTCGAGCTGGTCGATGATTTCCATGGCATGGACCTTGGGCGCGCCGGTCAGCGTGCCGGCCGGGAAAGTGGCTTTGAGCACATCCATGCTGGTCATCCCGTCCAGCAGCACGCCCTCGACGTTGCTCACGATGTGCATCACATGGCTGTAGCGCTCGACCGCGAAGGCCTCGGTGACCTTCACCGTGCCGGTCTTGGCGATGCGGCCTATGTCGTTGCGCGCCAGGTCTATCAGCATGACGTGCTCGGCGCGCTCCTTGGGGTCGTTGACCAGTTCCTGCTCGACGGCTTTGTCGGCCTCGGGCGAGGAGGCGCGCGGCCGTGTGCCGGCCAGGGGCCTGATGGTGATCTTCTGCCCCTCGCTGACTTGTTCCTGCCGCACCAGGATTTCGGGCGAGGCCCCCACCACGTGGAAGTCGCCGAAGTGGTAGTAGTACATATAGGGCGAGGGGTTGAGCGAGCGCAGCGCGCGGTACAGGCTCAGCGGCGACTCGGTGTAGCGTTTCTTGATGCGCTGGCCGACCTGCACTTGCATGAAGTCGCCGGCTTCGATCAGGCGCTTGGCCTTCTCCACGGCGGCGATGTAGTCGGCCTTGGCGAAGTCGCGCTCGGCTGGGTAGCTTTGCGAGGGTTTCACCACCGGGGCACTGACCGAGTATTTGAGTTTTTCCCTGAGTTCGCGCAAGCGCTTTTTGGCGTTGGCATAGGCCTCGGGCTGGGCCGGGTCGGCATAGACGATCAGGTAGAGCTTGCCCGAGAGGTTGTCGATCACCGCCAGCTCTTCGCACTGCAGCAGCAGGATGTCGGGGCAGCCCAGGGTGTCGGGCGGACAGCTGGCTTCGAGTTTTTTCTCGATGTGGCGCACCGCGTCGTAGCCGAAGTAGCCAGCCAGGCCACCGCAAAACCGCGGCAGGCCCGGCCGCAGCGCGACCTTGAAGCGCTTTTGGTAGTCGGCGATGAAGTCCAGCGGGTTGGCCGCCGAAGTTTCCACGACGCGGCCGTCCGTCACCACCTCGGTGACCCGGTCGGCGCCAAAACCCGAGGCGCGCACCAGCGTGCGGGCCGGCAGGCCGATAAAACTGTAGCGGCCGAAGCGCTCGCCGCCGACGACGGACTCCAGCAGAAAGCTGAATTTGCCGCCATCCTTGGAATGCGCGAGCTTGAGGTAGAGGGAAAGCGGCGTTTCAAGGTCGGCAAACGCCTCCGCCATCAAGGGAATGCGGTTGTAGCCCTGGCCGGCCAGGCTTTTAAATTCGAGTTCAGTGATCACGGTAAATCCTTCGCTGGGAGGCAAAGCGCAAAGAGGCGCCGCCGCCGGTCATTCAAAACGCCCCGAAAACCGGGGCCGGGATGCCTCTCTCGGGAGGGCATCGATGGAAAAAGGGGGGTGCCGCAGAACCTGCGGCAGTTGCGCGGACCGATGGCAGCGTGGTAACGCGCCGGCCCGCATGCGCCTCAGGCGTGCGAGAAATGACAGGTACGCCAGGGCCAGGCTCCCCGGTCGCCACAACCTGTTTGAATGATGCGATGAATGAACATGTAGGGCAAAGTGTAGCAAAGACCGGGACCGGCCCGCGCCAGGCAAGCATGCCCGGGACAGACTAGTACTAATGCTTATCTCGCAAACCCTCTTGCGAGAGGCCGCCCCTGAACTCGAGAATGGTGAATAAAAAAAGAACGCTCGTTCTATTTCAACCATTCTTTGGAGACAGCCCATGACTTTGACAGCGCGATGCATCGCGGGCCTGACCAGCCTGCTGCTCTCATTCGGCATTCTTGCCGCACCCATGGAAGTAGCGGGCGTCAAACTCGACGACCCGGTGGAGCTTCACGGCACCAAGCTCCAGCTCAATGGCGCGGGCATCCGCTACAAGGCCGTGTTCAAAGTCTACGTGGCCGGCATGTACCTGCCCAAAAAGGCCTCCACCCCCGAAGAGGTTTACACCATGGCCGGCCCCAAGCGCATCAGCATCACCCTGCTGCGCGAGATCGACTCCAACGAGTTGGGCAAAAGCTTCACCACCGCATTCACCGAAAACGCGCCCAAGGCGGAAATGTCCAAGCTGATTCCCGGCCTGATCAGAATGGGCCAGCTCTTTGCCGACCAGAAAAAGCTGGTGGCCGGCGAAGGCTTCACCATCGACTGGATCCCCGGCACCGGCACCGTGATTTCCGTCAAAGGCAAACCGCAAGGCGAGCCCTTCAAGGAAGCCGAATTTTTCAACGCCCTGGTGCGCATCTGGCTGGGCCCGCAGCCCGCCGACTGGAAACTCAAGGACGCGCTGCTCGGCAAATAAGGCCCGCGGCTTTCAGACGGTCAACGGGGCGCCAAGCCCCGTTGCCGTTTTCACCGCCTCATTGTTATTTTTGGAAACGCAGTTCGGCCAGCGAATCGACAAAGCCGTCGGCATCGACCTCGCGCACCGGCTCGCCGTGGTTGTAGCCATAGGTCACCAGCAGCACCGGGCAGCCCGCCGCCCGCGCGGCCTGCGCGTCGTTGCTGGAGTCGCCGATCATCAAGGTGCGCGCGGGCGCGCTGCCCAGCGCCTCGCAGGTCTTGAGCAGGGGCAGAGGATCGGGCTTTTTGCGCGCGAAGGAGTCGCCGCCAAAGACCTCGCTGAAAAAAACGTCCAGGCCCTTGAGTTTGAGCAGCTGGCACGCCATGGCCAGCGGCTTGTTGGTCAGGCAGGCCAGTTTGAGCCCGGCTTGCTGCAGGGCGCGCAAGCCTTCCAGCCCTCCGGGATACACCGCCGAGTGCGCGCCGTTGATGGCGGCGTAATGCCGCTGGTAGCTGGCCATGGCTTCGGCGTAGCGCGCCGGCAGGTCTTCACCGGCATGCGTCAGCACCGTCCTCACCAGATTCTCAGAGCCTTTGCCGACCATGCGGCCCACGGTCGCCGCATCCAGCGCTTGCGGCGCCTCACCAGGCTTGCGCAGTTCGGCCAGCATGGCGTTCACGGCGGCCACGAAATCTCCCAGGGTGTCCACCAGCGTGCCGTCCAGGTCCACCATGGCGGCGTCGAAATGGGTGAGCGTCAGAACAGCAGGATTCATTCAAAACAGCCGGTGAAAGGTGGCAGGCGGAGCGGCGATCATGCCAGAACCCGCTCCCTGGCGCCCGGCTTTCTGCGCTACGCTAGGCCTGCACTTTTTCCATTGCCGCCACCGACCTTCCAGGAATGCCATGAATGCTTTTTCTCAAGACCGATGCCGCAACAAGGCGCTGCGGCGGCTGGCCGCGGCCTGTGCCGCATTGTTCGCCGCGGCGATGCCGGGGCCCACGATGACCCAGCCGGCGCCCGCACCGCTTGCCGCGGTGCCGCCCGGCGCCAACACCTTTGAACGGCTGGCGACAGGCGCCGGGATCACCAGTTGCTCCAAGGCCCTGCGCACGCTGGGGCCGGTGCTGACCGGGCCGGAGGGCGGCTATGCCGTGATGCTGATGGCCAACCGCGTGGCGCCCGCCGCCTCGGCCTTCTCGGCCTCGATTGAAAAAACCGGGCCCGCCGGCACCACCTTTGTCAGCGCATTTTTCAGTCCCGGCCTGATGGGCGGCTGCGATGTCGGCTACGACACCGTCAGCACCTGGAACAAGTCCTGCCAGGACGTTGCCGAGCAGGATTTCCGCTATGCGCAACCGCTCAACGTGATCGGCCGCAACATCAGCGTGCTGCCGTACTCGCCCACCCACCACGTGTACCTGATCCGCATGCCGGGCGGCTGCATCAGCATCAACAAGGAAATGCTCTACCCCTGAGCGGCGCTCAGGAGGCTGCGCGGCGCCTGGCCTGGATCGCGCGGTCCAGGCTGCCCAGCAGGCGCTGCTCGTCCAGGGGTTTTTCCAGCCAGCCCGAGACCCCCAGCGTCTGGCTGCCGGCCTGCTGCCGCGCCTCCGCGGCGGTGACCGACAACACCAGCACCGGCAGGCGCGCGGTGCGTTTATTCGCCCGCAACTCGTGTATCAGCGAGAACCCGCTCTCATAGGGTTGCCTGACGTCCACCGTCATCGCCGCGTAGGACTCCATCTTGAGGTAGTCGCGCGCCTGCTCGGTGGTGTGTGCCATGTCCACGGCATAGCCGCCGTTGTCCAGCATCATGCCGATGAGCTGGGCCACATCGGGATCGTCCTCGTACACCAGCACGCGCGGGCGCGCCACGCCGTCAAGCCCCATGGGCGCGGTGACCGGCGGCGCTTCCCGCCACACGGGCAGCTCGAAGAAGAAGGTCGTGCCAACCCGGCTTTCCGTGGTGAAGCCTATGCTTCCGTCCATGCGCTCGATGATGGCCTTGGAGATGCTCAGGCCCAGGCCGGTTCCGCCTTTTTGCCGCGTGTCGGAAGAGTCGGCCTGGGAAAACTTCTGGAAGATGCGCTGGCGGAATTCATCCGGAATGCCGGGGCCGCTGTCGGTGATTTCCACACGCGCGCGCCCCGCGTCCGTACGCAGCGACACCTGCACGGCACCTCCCGGCGGCGAGAACTTGATGGCGTTGGACAGCAGGTTGGTCACCACCTGGATCAGCCGGTCGCCGTCGACGCAGACCTGCACGGGCGCCTCCATCCTGCCCAGCGCCAGCGTCACGCCGTGCTGCTCCGCGAAGCCTTCATTGGCGGCCAGCGCCTGCTCCAGCAAGGGTTCCAGCTCCATGGGCCGCAGCTCAAAACTCATCTTGCCGGATTCGATTTTTTCGCTGTCGAGGATGTCGTTGATGAGCCGGATCAGCCGCTCGCAATTGCTCTTGGCGATACCCACCAGGTTTTTGGCCTGCGCCGGCAGCTCGCCCGTCACACCGCCCCAGACCAGCCCGAGCGAGCCGCGTATCGAGGTCAGCGGTGTGCGCAGCTCATGGCTGACGGTGGAGACGAACTCGCTCTTCATGCGGTCTATGCGCTTGAGCTCGGTCACGTCGTTGCCCAGCGAGGAAAAACCGATGACCGTGCCCTGCTCGTCCCCCTCACCGTAGCGCGGGAAATGGCTCATGACGTACTCGCGCCTCTCGCCCCCGGGCGTCACCTGCACGCACTCGTAGCGAACCGAATAGCCCGCCAGCGCCTCCTGCACATGGCCCTTGACCTGCTCGTACAGCTGCGGCCCCATGACCTCGAACAAGGTCTGGTTCTGTATCTGCTCGGGCGCAAGGCCAAAGGCCTCTTCATAGGCCCGGTTGTGGAACTGGAAACGCTCCTCCCTGTCGACATAGGCGATCAAGGCCGGAACGGCGTCGGTCAGCTCGCGCAGCTGGGCTTCGCTGCTGCGCAGGGCCTCGCTGATGCGGTTGCTTTCGGTGATGTCATGAATGATCGCGGTGAACAGCCGGCGGCCGCCGACATTGACGTCGCCGAACGATGCATTCACCGGAAACTCGGTGCCGTCGTGGCGCAGGCCCAGGACCTTGACGTCCCATTCGCGAAAGCCGCGCTGGCGCCCGCCCAGGCTCGCGAAGAAGGCCTGAAAGCCCATGCGGTAACGCGTGGGCAGCAGCATGGTCACTTCCCGGCCCACCAGGTCGTCAAGCCGGTAGCCGAAGAGATGGCGGGCGGCGCTGTTGGCGTTGACGATGATGCCCTCCTGGGTGGCCGTCACCAGCCCTTCGGCCATGCTCTCGGTCACGGCCCGGCTCATGGCCTCGCTGTCGGAAAGCCTGGCCTCGATGCGGCGGCGCTTTTCCTGCGCCCTGACAATCATCTGGATGGCCCAGCCGAAAACGCTCAGGCACAGCATGCCGCCCAGCAAGATCAATTGCTTGACGGTCTGCGCGGTCCGGCGCGTCTCCTCCTTGGAGTGCTCCAAGGTCTGGGTTTCAGCCACCTTGATGCGGGCCACCAGTGCCTCTATCTCGTCATGAAGCCGGCGATTGGGCGCGTTGCCGACGATGGCCGCCGCCGCGTCCAGCCCTGTCTGCTGCCGGGCGGCAATGGCCTGCTCCATGAGATCGAAGCGGCGCGTCATGGCCTCGCCCAGGGCGCGCCAGTCCTGGCCAGTTGCGGCCTGCGCATGCACGCGCTGCAGCGCCTGCTGGCTCAACGAGCGGGCCCGTTGGTAAGCGGCAAGGTCGCTGGCAATGTTGGTCAGCAGGTAGCGCCGCTGCGAGGACTCGGCAGCCTGGAACTCCGAGACGACCTGCTCCAGCAGCAACACCGTTTCGCGGGCCTCGGTTTCGCTCTGCGTGCCGCTGATCAGCGAATTGATCGTGAGATAGGAGGCCGCGATGCTCAGGATGATCAGGACCATACCGACGCCCAGCGCGACGTTGATGGTGGCGCGAAAAGGCAGCCTCATGGCACTTGAGCCGGCAGGCCTGGTTGACCAGAAAAGCGGCTCATCTCGCCATGCTCGCGCGCGCTACTGCGAGCCCAGCACGGTGCGGACCGCCTGGATCAGCGACTCGGTCTCCACGGGCTTGGTGATGTAGCCGTCGGCGCCGCTGGCCAGACCCTTGAGCACCGCCTCGCGCGTTGCCTTCGCCGTGAGCATGATCACGGGAATGTCCTTGAGCTGGGGATGCGAGCGGATGCGCAGCAGGATGTCAAAACCGTCGGTATCAGGCAGCATGACGTCCAGCAGCACCAGGTCGGGAATCGGTGCCTTGCGGAACTCGGCCACCACTTCAGCGCGTGAGCCCGCCACCCGCACGTCGAAACCCTCGAAGGTCAGGTAGTGGTTCAGGAACTTGGCCAGGTGCTCATCGTCGTCCACGATGATGGCCGACTGGCGCTCACCGGGCGCGCGCTGGCGCGGCGAGCCGCGCTTGCGGGCAATGCGGACGTAGTAGTTGGATTTCTTGAGCGTGGCCGCGCAGAGATCGGCTTCAGCGCCCGCCTCCGTGAGCGCCGTCGGGCTCAGCTGGAACTGCAGCGAAGCGGCGAACGGGTCCGGCACGACCTGCGTTACCAGCCCCTTGGCCAGCAGCAGTTTCAAGGTGTGGTCCAGCGTGGCGCCCACGGCATCTCCCACACTCTGGCGTATCTGGGCCATGGACAGGATGCCGTCGAGCCGCACAAGCAACTCCACCTCGGGCGGTGAAATCGTGGTGGCGGCGCTGCGCAGCTCCTGCTGGCCTTTGGGCGTAACTGCGTAGATGTCGTTGTACTGCACGGTGTAGCTCCTCTCTGTGGGTAAGGGGCATGACATGCGCCTGGGCGCCCTGCCTGATGATTCTAAGGGTCCAGGGCCGGCCCGAATGGCATACGCCCGCAGTAAGAAGATACACCAAGCGGGCCGGCCCGGGTGCTCACGGCGATTTCACGGGATCGGGCGGCGGCAAGGCCGAGCGCAAGGCCCCCATCAATTCACCGAGCGACTCCTCCATGCGCAGCAGCAGCTCGTCGATGCCGTCGCGCGGGGCGTTGTCGCGCAGCGCCTGCTCCAGTGCCTCGGCGTCTTGCGGCAGTTGCGTGGCGCCTATCTGCGCCGAGACGCCGCGCAGCGAGTGGCTCAGCAGTTCCGCTGCCTTCAGGTCGCCGGCCGCCAGCGCCTCGCGTATGCGCACCGGCGTGTCCGCGCGGCCGTCCATGAAGCGGCGCAGCATCGAAATGTAAAAACCTTTCATATTCATCGCCCGGCTCAAGCCCACCGTCAAGTTGATGCCGGCAATGCTGTCCGGCAGCGCTTCATCGCCAGCGCCCGCCGCGTCCGCCGCCTGCACGGCGGCAAGGCGGGAGGCCTGCGTGCCGGCATCGGCTGCGGGCGCCGGTGCCGGCGCGGGCTCCAGGCTGTCCAGCGCCCTGCGCAGCTCGGCGGCGGCATCCGCGCGCTGCGCGGGCGTGAGGCGGCCCGGGTCCAGTTCCAGGCGCAGGCCGGGCCGGTCGCACTGAATCACCCCCGCCGCCGCAGCCGGCGGGGCCGGGGTTTTGCGGACCGCGTAAACCGTGATGGGCTCGGAAAACCCCTTGGCGATCACCGGCTCGCGCTCTTCGACCTCGATGTCGCCCTGCACCAGGTCGTGGGTGTCCCTGGAAATCAGGATGCCGCCGGGCTCGGCGGCCTGCTCCAGCCGGGCGGCGAGGTTCACCTCCCGGCCGATGATGGTGTAGTCCATGCGCAGGTTGCTGCCGAAGTTGCCGACGTCGCAAAAACCCGAGTTGATGCCTATGCGTATCTCGAAAGCCTTGGGAATGCCCATGGCCTTCCAGCGCTGCCGCAGCTCGGCCATGCGCTGCTGCATGGCCACGGCCATCCTGACGCACTGCACCGCGTCCTGGCGCGGGCCCAGGGTGTGGGGGTCGCCGAAGAAAATGACGATGGCGTCGCCGATGAACTTGTCCAGGGTCGCGCCGTACTCGGCGGCGATCTGCGACATCTCCTCGAAGTAACTGTTGAGCAAAAACGTAACTTCCTCGGGCTGCCACTGCGCCGTGGAGGCGGTGAAATTCTTGATGTCCGAGAAAAACACCGTGAGCCGTTTACGCTGGGTCTGGATCTCGGCCTGGCGGGATCCGTCAAAAAGCGACTGGTAGACCTGCGGCGCAAGATAGCGCGACAGCTGCTCGGACAGGGTCTTCAGGCGCTTGGCATTGGCGCTGCGCTCCAGGTGCAGCCTCACGCGCGCCAGCAGCACGGGCGGGCTGATCGGTTTGGTGATGTAGTCGGTGGCGCCCAGGTCCAGCCCGAACTGCTCTTCCTCCACGCTGCTCAGCGCCGTGAGGAAGATGACGGGAATGTCGGCCGTGCGCGGGTCGCGCGCCAGCCGCCGCATGACCTCGTAGCCGTCCATGCCGGGCATCATCACGTCCAGCAGGATGATTTCGGGGCGCCGCTCGGACAGCGCCACCTGCAGGCCCTCTTCGCCCGACTCGGCGGCCTCCACCTCATAGCCGTCCCGCAGCAGGGCGACAAGGAAAAACCGGACGTCCGCCGTGTCGTCCACCACCAGGATGCGGGCGCGGCGCTTGGAACGCCCCGCGTCTTGCTCGCTTACGGCTTCAGTCATGCGGCTCCTCCATGAACAACGGGGGGCCGGCGTCCGGCCTGGCCGGTTACCGGGATTGGCGCGCGGGTCGGCGTCGTCGCGCGCCGGCCTATTTCACCAGTTCCGCACGCATGGCGTCAATGACCGCCTTGTAGTCGGGTTTCCCGAAAATGGCGCTTCCGGCCACAAAGGTGTCGGCGCCGGCGGCGGCCACGCGCGCGATGTTGTCGGCCTTGATGCCCCCGTCGACTTCGAGGCGGATGTCCTTGCCCGAGGCCTCTATGCGCTTGCGCGCCTGTTCGATCTTGCGCAGCGCCGAGTCGATGAAGCTTTGCCCGCCGAAACCGGGGTTGACGCTCATGATCAGGATCAGGTCGATGTCCTCGATCACCCAGTCCAGCACGTCCAGCGGCGTGGCCGGGTTGAACACCAGCCCGGCCTTGCAACCCTTGGCCTTGATGGCCTGCACGCTGCGGTGCACGTGGCCGGAAGCCTCGGGGTGAAAGCTGATCAGGTCGGCGCCGGCATCGGCAAAAGCCGCGGCCAGCGCGTCAACGGGCTGGACCATCAGGTGCACGTCCACCGGCACCGAGGTGCCATCGGCCTTTTTGGCGTGCGGCTTGAGCGCCTGGCAGATCATGGGCCCGAAAGTCAGGTTGGGCACATAGTGGTTATCCATCACGTCGAAGTGGATCCAGTCGGCGCCGGCGGCGACGACGGCCTTGATCTCGTCGCCCAGGCGGGCGAAATCGGCGGACAGGATGGAAGGGGCTATCCGGTAGGTGGGCGGCTGGTTTTTAGGCATGGCAGGATTGTCGCAGCAAGCCGCGGCCCTCGTGTGCCCTTGGTGTTGCCCGCTGTTTCGCCGGGCCAACAGCAACGGCAGGCGGTTAACATGGTCGCCAACAGTTCCAGAGCCATGCCCAAATACCAGTTTTCCTGCGAAGTCGCCCCCCAATACCTGCCCGAACAATCGGCGCCGGAAGACCACGTCTACGGGTTTTCCTATACCGTCACGGTCACCAACACCGGCGAAGTGACGGCCCAGCTGATCTCGCGCCACTGGGTCATCAGCGACGCCAACGGGCACAACGAGGAGGTCAAGGGCCTGGGCGTGGTCGGCCACCAGCCGCTGCTCAAGCCGGGCGAATCCTTCCAGTACACCAGCGGGTCGCGCCTGCGCACGCCCAGCGGCACCATGCACGGCAGCTATTTTTGCGTCGCCGAGGACGGCGAACGCTTCGAGGCGCCTATTCCCATGTTCGTGCTGGAAGCGCACAACGGCAATGGCAGCGTCCCGCCCGGCCGCGTCCTGCATTAAGCCCCCGGTCCTGACCGCCCGATGAAAGACCTGGCATCCCTGCTCAAGGCGCTGGATCCGGACGCCGGCCTGGCCCAGCGCCATGTCTGGCTGATCAAGCTCTTCGAATGGATACGCGGCGATGAGATTTCCGTCCCGGCCGCGGTGGCGCGGGTGCAGGCCTTCATCGATGCCGTCGAGATGCAGCCCGAGCTGCGCGCGCGCCTGCAGGCCTGGTGGCAGACGCTGATCCAGACGGTCGACATCACCACCTTGCTGGCCGATTTCGGCTTCGCGCCGCGCACGGCCTTCGTCAGTGAGCTGGCCGAGCGCCTGCGCCGCAAATGGCTGCCCGGCACGCCCGAGACCGTCGACGCCTCCGAGCTGTTTCCCCTGGTGGCGCCCACCCGCTTTGACGCGCAGTGGATGGGCGCGCTCGAAGAGTCCCAGGTCGCCCGGCTCACCCTGCTGCTGTCGGCCAGCCCCGACATGGACACGCTGCACTGGCATTACAGCCTGATGGACGCGCTGGCCTATTGCACGGCGCAGATCCGCGCCACCGGCTTCGCGCCCGAGCTGCGCCTGCGCATGAACCGCGCCACACCGCACGCGCGCGCCTTTCATGCGCTGCCGGCCGACATCGACGGGCTGCGCAACGCTTTCTTCAAGCCCGAACGGGACGAGGCGCAATTGCAGGCCGCGATCGCGCAATACCGCGAGCGGCTGGACGCCTGCCGCCAGGCCGTCAACAGCATCTACACGCACCTGGAGGAAAACGGCATTTCGGTCGGCATGGTGTTTCGCCTGCGCCAGCTGCGCGAGCGCATGCTGCGCGTGCGCGAACTGCTCGACAGCCTGGTCTCGCCCAAGCCGGCCATGGCGGCCGTCAAGCTGCTGGGGCGCCGCGTCATCACCGCGCAGGAGGGCAAAAGCATCAGCGCGCTGATCAGCGCCAACTCCACGCTGCTGTCGGCCAAGGTGGCCGAGCGCAGCGCCGAGACCGGCGAGACCTACATCACCCGCACGCGCGGCGAATACCGTGAAATGCTGGGCAAGGCCATGGGCGGCGGCGCCGTCACGGCCCTCACCACGCTGCTCAAGTTCATGATCGTCGCGGTGGGCCTTTCGGCCTTCTGGGGCGGCTTCTGGTCCGGCCTCATGTATGCCGCCAGCTTCATCCTGATCCAGCTGCTGCATTTCACGCTGGCCACCAAGCAGCCGGCCATGACGGCGCCGGCCATGGCGGCCAAGCTCAAGGACCTCGGCTCGGCCGACGCCGCCAGCACCATCGAAGCTTTTGTCGACGAGGTCACGCACCTGGTGCGCTCGCAGGTGGCGGCAGTCTTCGGCAACGTGTTCATGGTGGTGCCCGCGGTGCTGCTGGTCAACACGCTGGTGCTGTTGCTGCTGGGCCGGCCCATGATCAGCCCCACCGAGGCCGAGCATGTGCTGGGCACGCTGACCTTGCTGGGCCCCACGCTGATGTGGGCGGGCTTTACCGGCGGCATCCTGTTCGCGGCCAGCATGATCGCGGGCTGGACCGAAAACTGGTTCGTGCTGCACCGCCTGGACTCGGCCATGCGCCACAACCCGCGCATCACCGCCGTGCTGGGCAGCGAGCGCGCGGCCCGTTGGTCAAGCTTCATGCGCGACAACATCTCGGGCTTCGCCTCCAACATCGCGCTGGGCTTCATGCTGGGGCTGATCCCGGCCTTCACCGGCTTCTTCGGCGTGGAACTCCAGGCACGCCACGTCACGCTGTCCACCGGCCAGCTGGCCGCGGCCGGCGCCTCGCTGGGCCTGGAAGCCTTCAAGCACCCTACCATCTGGTGGTGCGTCGCGGCCATTCCGCTGATAGGCGCGCTGAACCTCGGCGTGAGTTTTTACCTCGCGTTCCGCCTGGCCCTGCAAGCGCACAACGTGAGCAATGTGGACCGCGCCCGCATTCGCGCCGCCATCTGGGCGCGCTGGCGCAGCCATCCGCGCAGCTTCTTCATGCCGTCTGAATAAGCTCACCCCCGTCCAGGCTCACTGCGTGTAGCCTGTTCTCCCCTTCCAGGGGGCGGGCGCCTGCGGTCTGGCAAAGCCAGTCCCGCGGCCCCCACTGATGAAATACCTCCATCACCGATAGCACCCACAGAATTCTTCAAGCCAGCATGAGCCGCGGAACCGGCTTTGCCGGGCCGCAGGCGGGCGGCCCCCTCGGGGGGCAGCGAACCACACGCAGTGGGGAGCGTGGGGGCCAGATTTCCGGCCTTGTCCTACATGTCGCCATGCGAGGCCCCTGTAAATTAATGCAACAAGTTTTCTTTCGCGCAAACCCACCGGGCCCCAGGCCGTAAAGGCTGGCCGACCAACGCGCAACAGGCCGCCTCCAGGGGCCTGTCTGCAGAAGTTCCCATCAGAGTGGAGACCCATCCCCCATGAATGACATCCTGGCCATCTGGGCCGAATGGATCAAACCTTCGGCAGGCTTGCCGACCGTGCAGTGGTCCATCCTGCTCGCGGTGGCCGCCGCCGCGGGCCACCTGCTGAACCGCTATACCGGCCTGCCCAAGGTGGTCGGCTATTCGCTGGTCGGCGGCGTTGCCGGCCTGGCCGGGTTCACCGGCGCGGTCTGGCCGCTGCAGGGCACGGGGCTGTTCCTGCTGGAACTGGGCGTGGCCGTGGTGCTGTTCGAGGCCGGCGGGCGCATTCCGCTGCGCTGGTTTCGCCACAACCCCATGGTGCTGGTGCAAAGCCTGGCCGAATCGGCGCTGACCTTTATTCTGGTGTACTGGGCCCTGGGCGCGATGAGCGTGCGCGTTGCCGTGGCCGAACCGCTGGCCCTGTTGGCCATGGCCGCTTCGCCGGCCGTGCTGTCGCGCGTGGCCATAGACACGCGCGCGGCCGGCCCGGTCACCGAACGCGCGCTGGTGCTGTCCACGCTGGGCACGCTCTATGCGCTCACGCTGTGCAGCGCCCGCGCCGGCATGATGCACCGCCCCGAATCGGCTGTGGCCAGTGTGCTCAGCACGCTCTACCCGGTGCTGGTGGTGCTGGGCCTGTCGGTGGTGGTGGGCGCGGTGCTGGCCCTCACGCTGCGCACCGCGCTGCGCGTGATGAGCCCCACCAGCGAAAACACCGCCATCCTGCTGCTGGCCCTGATCGCCGCCGGCGCCGCGCTGGCGGCCCACTTCGGCGGCTCGGCACCGCTGGCGGCGCTGCTGGGCGGCATGCTGCTCAAGCAGCTCAACCCGCGCCCCTGGTCATGGCCGCGGCAGATGGGCACGGCCTCCGCCATGCTGACCATGCTGATGTTCGTGCTGGTCTCGGTGGTGGCGGCGCAGGCCGACTGGAGCGGCCCGGTGGCCGGCCTGGTCATCGCCATGGTCCTGGCGCGCATGGCGGCCAAGATCATCGGTGTCGCCATCGGCAACGCGGGCAGCGGCGCCAGCTGGAAACAGGCGCTGTGGGTGGGCTGCGCGATGTCGCCGATGTCCTCGGTCGCGCTGCTGCTGGTGTCGCAGTTCGCCACGGCCTCGGGCGCCCTGGGCCGGCAGATCGCCAGCGTGGCCCTGCCCGCCATCCTGCTGATGGAGGTGCTGGGCGCGGTGCTGGCCACCGTGGCCATTTACCGCGCCGGCGAAAGTTCCAAACCCTGGGCGCCGCTCACGCGCGGCCCCGCATCCGGACCCGTCCATGAGCCTTGAACCTTTTCACAAATCGGCCGCGCTGTCGCTGGGCGTGGAGCTTGAGCTGCAGCTGGTGAACACGCACGACTACGACCTCGCGCCCTATGCCGAGGACATGCTGCGCCTGATGTCCAAAATCCCGCTGCCCGGCGCCGTGGTGCCCGAGATGACCTCCAGCATGATTGAAGTCTCGACCGGCATCTGCCACAACGCATCGGAGGTGCTGGGCCAGCTTTCGCAGATCCGCGACGCGCTGGTCAAGAGCGCCGACAAGCTCAACATCGCCGTGGTCGGCGGCGGCACCCATCCCTTCCAGCAGTGGCATGAGCGACGCATCTACGACAAGCCGCGCTTTCGCGAGCTGTCCGAGCTCTACGGCTATCTTTCCAAACAGTTCACCATCTTCGGCCAGCATGTGCATGTGGGCTGCCCCGACGCCGACAGCGCGCTGCTCACGCTGCACCGCATGTCGCGCTACATCCCGCATTTCATCGCGCTGTCGGCCTCCTCGCCCTATGTACAGGGCCAGGACACGGCCTTCGACTCGGCGCGGCTCAACTCGGTGTTCGCCTTTCCGCTCTCGGGCCGCGCGCCCTTCGCGCTGACCTGGGACAATTTCACCGTTTACTTCGACAAGATGACGCGCACCGGCGTGGTCAAGAGCATGAAGGACTTTTACTGGGACATCCGGCCCAAGCCGGAGTTCGGCACCATCGAGATTCGCGTGTTCGACACGCCGCTCACGGTGGAGCGGGCCACCGCGCTGGCGGGCTTTGTCCAGTCGCTGGCCTCCTGGTTCATGCACGAGCAGCCCTTTGTGCCCACCGAGGACGACTACCTGGTCTACACCTACAACCGTTTCCAGGCCTGCCGCTTCGGCCTGGACGCGGTCTACGTGGACCCCGCCACCGGCGGCCACATGCCGCTGCGCGAGCACATCCTGCAGACCATGTCGCAGATAGAGCGCCATGCCACCGCCATGGGCGCGGGCGCCTCGCTGCACCTGCTGCGCAACAGTGTGGAGCGCGGCGACAACGACGCCCGCTGGTTGCGCGAAAGGCAGGGCGAGGAGCACCTGCTGGCCGAAGTCATACGCCAGGCGTCGGAACGTTTTCGCGGCGGCGTGACGCACCAGCAAAATTCCTGAAACCCCTGCCGGCGCAGCCTGTATGCTCTGCGCCATGGGTGAATTCGACCTGATTGCGCGCTACTTCACGCGCCCCGCCGCGCGCGCAGCGCTGGGCGTGGGTGACGACTGCGCGCTGCTGCAGCCCGCGCCCGGCACGCAGCTGGCGATTTCCAGCGACATGCTGGTCGAGGGCCGGCACTTCTTCGCGGACGTGGACGCTTTCACGCTGGGCCACAAGGCGCTGGCCGTCAACTTGAGCGATCTGGCCGCCTGCGGCGCCAAACCGCTGGCCTTCACGCTGGCGCTGGCGCTGCCGCGGGTCGACGAAGCCTGGCTGGCCGCATTCTCCCAAGGCCTGCTGGCGCTGGCCGATGCGCACGGCTGCGATCTGGTGGGCGGCGACACCACGCAGGGGCCGCTCAATATCTGCATCACCGTGTTCGGCGAAGTACCCGTGCTGAACGGCAAAAGCCAGGCGCTGCTGCGCTCGGGCGCAAAAGCCGGCGACGATGTGTACGCCAGCGGCACGCTGGGCGACGCGCGGCTCGCGCTGGACGCGCTGCGCGGCACCATGCCCTTGCCGCCCGCCTTGCTGGCCCAGGCCAGGCGCCGGCTGGAGCAACCCACACCGCGTGTGGCCTTGGGCCTGGCGCTGCGCGGCATTGCCTCGGCGGCCATTGACGTGAGCGACGGCTTGATCGGCGACCTGCGGCACATCCTGCGCGCCTCGGGTGTGGGCGCCACACTCGAGACGGCGCCCGCCGCCCATCTGGTGGCCGCTTGCGCCCACCCCGATTGGCCCGGAACCGGCATTGATGCCGACAAGCAGCTGGAGTTCGCGCTGGCCGGTGGCGACGACTACGAACTCGCTTTCACCGCGCCGGTGTCGGCCCGCGAAGCCGTGCAGGCAGCGGCACGGCAGGCGCAAACCCCCGTCAGCCGCATAGGCCGCATCGACACGGACCCCGGCCTGCGCCTGCTGGACGCGGCCGGCGTGCTGATGGAGCGGCGCTACGCTTCTTTCGATCACTTCGCCTGAGGGCGAATGCCGGCGCCTGGGCGCGCTGGGTACACCAGGCCGCGCGCGAGGCGGCCCAGCACCGACCAGAACTGGGCCGGTGCCAGGGCACGCAAATGCCGGGCCTCGGCCATCGCGGCGGCGGCCAGGCGGTTTTCTTCGGCTGCGGTGTAGGCGGAATTCATGGAAGCATCCTTTCAGTTGCGGTACGGCTCCACTGTGCGCAAAACCGCCGCCAGCGGAAACCACCCGCGGCGCAAATGCGTCTTGCGCCAGGCGCAAAACAAAACAAACCGGCGATGGGTAATATGGCCGGCATGCGCAACCTGAACTTTGACGACATGCACCTGTTTGCACGCGTGGCCGAGCTGGGCAGCTTCTCGGCCGTAGCCCGCGCACGCGGTGTGCCTGTCAGCCAGGTATCCCGCGCCATCGCCCGCATCGAAAAAACCTGCAATGCGCGGCTGGTGCAGCGCAGCACGCATGCGCTGACCCTCACGCCCGAGGGAGAGACCTTTCTCGGCTATTGCCGGCGCATGACACACACACTGGACGACCTGGAAGGCGAGTTCGCCAGCCAGAGCGGCGAGGCCAGCGGCTGGGTGCGGGTGGCGGCCAGCACCGTGATGGCTGAATACCTGCTGGTGCCCAGCCTCGAAGGGCTGAGCCAGCGCCATCCGCAGGTTCGTGTGGAACTCAAGGTGGACGACCGCCTGGTGGACATGGTGCGCGACGGTGTCGACATCGCGATACGCAGCGGCACGCACACCAACGAGAACACGGTGATGCGCCAGATTGGCACGCATGGGCGGCGGCTGTACGCCACGCCGGCTTATCTTGCGGCCCACGGCACGCCCGAACACCCTGACGACCTGGGCGGGCACCGCCTGATCAGCAACAGCGGCGCGACCACGCTCAACCGCTGGCCCTTCATCATCGACGGCCAACCCGTGGTGATCACGGCGGACGGCCATTGGCGTGCCGACTCCACCGGCACGACCAGCCAGTTGGCCCTGCAAGGCCTGGGCATCGCGCGCTTTGCCATGCTGGCGGCCGAGCCCCTGGTGCGGCGCGGCCTGCTGGTGCCGGTATTGCCGGGCTTTGTCGACGAGCAGCCCGTGCCCATCCACGCTGTGACGCTGGGCGGGCGCCACCGGCTGCCGAAGATCCGGGCCTGCATTGACTACTGGGCCGAATGGTTCAGCCATGAAGGAGACTTGATCCGCTGACCCCCTACCGGTTGGTTCGTCCGCGTTATCTGGCGTCGACCAACGCGCGGATATCCAGCAAAGTCAGCTCATTGGCATCGGGCTTGCCGATTTCGCGCCCCGATGAATACGGAAAGTTGTTGTCATTGACCAGCACGATGTGCGTGGCATCCACTATCGCCAGGCCTTCGGGGCCCAGGTGCGGCAGCGAAAACACCGCCTCATTCGGCCCCAGCTTCGCGAGGCGCTGCGGGTTGGCGATGCGGGTCAGGTCGATGTAGGCCACCTTGCGCACAAAACCATCGGCATCGGCGGCCGCCAGGTCTATCTTGTAGACGCGCTTGAAACGCGCGGGCCGCGTGAAGCAGTCGGTGCGCGCTTCGCCCGGACAGGCCGGCGCCTGGCCTTCGGTGCTGTCGTCGCGCTCTATCACCAGGCCGGCCGTGGCGTCCAGCAGCTGGAAATCGGCCGCGACATTGCCCACTTCCTCGAGCAGGTACTTCCATTGCTTGCCGGTGTAGCTGCCCGAAGCAGCGTCCACCTCGTTGATGCGCACATAGGTCTTGTCGCCGGATTTTTCGACGCTTTTGGCCGTGGTGTCGAACAGCGGGCCTTCAAACATGGGATAGAGCTTGCTGCCGTCGGGTGACTTGGCCATGCCCTCAAAGCCGTTGGAGCGGCGCACCTCAAACAAGGCCTCGCCGGGCAGGTTGGGCAGGCGGCCCTGCATGTAGTGGTCGGGCGAGGCCAGCAGCTTGCCCTTGATGACGGTTTCAATCACGCCCAGGACCCGGCCCTGGAAGTCGGTGCGCAGCAGGTAGGGGCCGTATTCGTCGCCTATCCACCATTCCTTGCCCACCACCTGCAGGGATTCGGGGTCGAAATCGATGCCCGTGAGGTAGCGCCGCGAGGTGTTTTCGTTCTGGATGTGGAAAGGAATGCGCTTGTGGGGGTCGCTCAGGAAGGTCGTGCCGCGGCGCAGGACCCGGCCCTTGCCCCAGTCCACGGACAACCGGTGCACCATCAGCAGCGCGTCCTGCGAATTGACCTTGTTGCCGAAGCCGTTGTCGGTCAGCGCCAGGAATTCGCCCTTGCCCAGGGAGACAATGCCCGAAAAACCCTGCACCGACTGGCCCTTCATGGGCAGCGCGCCGCCGGAGGCGCGCGGGTATTTGGGGTCGCCGACAAAGGTGTTGGCGCTTTCGCTGCCGAGCTGCTCGTTGCGCTGGCGTTTGGCATTGGCGAATTTGCCCGCCGTGGCGAAGAAGGGCCCCGCATCGCGCGGCGCCGCCACCGAAGCGTCGGCGGCCAGGACCGCATGGCCCGCCAGCACGGCCTCCACGGCCGGCGCCGTCTGGGCGCGGCCGCTGCCGGCCGCCAGGCACAACGCGCAGGCGGCGGCCAGGGTCAAGGCGTTCATCTTGTTCAAAACCTGCTTGTGTTTGCTCATCCCGAATTCCCTCTTGTCTGGTGAATCGCAGGACTGTGCCGGCCGCGTGTGAAACCGCTGTGACAAAATCAGCCACTGCCCACCCCCACACATGACCGACACCACCACGCCGCCGCCCGCCTTCCGGCCCACCGCGAAATTCCTGCTGGCGCATCCCGCGCACTTCATTGCCCTGGGCTTTGGCGCCGGCCTGAGCCCGGTTGCGCCCGGCACGGCCGGCACGCTCTGGGCCTGGCTGGCCTTCCTGGTGCTGCAGCAGTGGCTCACGCCGGCAGAGATGGGCTGGCTGATCGCCGCCTCCACCCTGGTGGGCTGGTGGGCCTGCACCGTGACGGCCAAGGCCATGAACGTACTCGACCCGGGCAGCATCGTCTGGGACGAAGTCGTGGCCTTCTGGCTGGTGCTGTGGCTGGTGATGCCCGCGGACTTCGGTGCCCAGCTGGCCGCGTTCGGGCTGTTCCGCTTTTTTGACGCCGTCAAACCCGGCCCCGTGGCCTGGGCCGACCAGGCCTTCAAGGGCTTTAACTGGCGCGGCGGCTTCGGCATCCTGTTTGACGACTTCGTGGCGGCGTTTTGCACGCTGCTGGTGATCGCGCTCTGGAGGTTCTGGTGAGCGGCGCGTTGGCTGAACAGCTCGCGGCCCTGCTGCAGGCCCAGGGCCGCATGCTGGCCACCGCCGAAAGCTGCACCGGCGGGATGATTTCCGCGGCCTGCACCGACCTGGCCGGCTCCAGCAACTGGTTTGAGCGCGGCTTTGTCACCTACTCCAACGAAGCCAAGACGCAATTGCTGGGCGTCCCGGCCCCGCTGATCGCCCGCCACGGCGCGGTCAGCGAGGAAGTGGCGCGTGCCATGGCCTCCGGTGCGCTGGCGCATTCGCGCGCGCAGGTGTCCGTGGCGGTCACGGGGGTGGCCGGCCCGACGGGCGGTAGCGCCGCCAAACCCGTGGGTACGGTATGGTTTGGCTTCGCGCTGCCGGGGCGGCTGGTGTCGGAAGTCAGGCGCTTTGACGGCGACCGGGCCGCGGTACGCGGCGCCACGGTGGCGCACGCGCTGCGGCGGCTGCTGCAATTGCTGCAAGAGCCGGAAGCCCCGCAAGAGGCCAGCTGACGCCTGCGTGACGCCCGCCCCGCGCCGGCCGCTATAGAGTTCGCGGACCCGACCCTCACCGACATCGCCGACATCCCCGACCAGGAGACAGCATGCATCCCAACCAGATCACCCTCGAGAATTTCTACGCGTCCTTCGCCCGCCTTGACTCGGACGCCATGGCCGCCTGCTACGCGCCCGACGCCCAGTTCGACGACGAGGCCTTCTCGCTGCGCGGCCACAAGGAGGTCACCGGCATGTGGCACATGCTGTGCGACGTGACCAAGGCCAAGGGCGCCGACGTCTGGAAGCTGAAATGGAGCGGTATCGAGGCCGGCGCGCAGACCGGCAAGGCGCACTGGGAGGCCGACTACCGCTTCAGCGCCACCGGGCGCATGGTGCATAACGTGATCGACGGCCAGTTCGAGTTCAACGAACAGGGGCTCATCAGCCGCCACCGCGACCGCTTCGATTTCTGGGCCTGGTCGCGCCAGGCGCTGGGCACGCCCGGCCTGCTGCTGGGCTGGACGCCTTTTCTGCGTAACAAAGTGCGGGCCCAGGCGGGCGCGAATCTGCAAAAATATCTGGCGTCACGGCACTAGCCCCACGCCAGACTTGAACCCCGACAGGAGGAGCCCATGCCCTGGTTTGACGGTTTTGAATCGCGCAGCTTCGAGGTCAACGGCGCCTCCATCAACGCGCGCGTCTCGAAAACCACGCTGGGCGAACCGCTGCGCCCGGCCCTATTGCTGCTGCACGGCTTTCCGCAGTCGCATGTGATGTGGCACCGCGTGGCCCAGCGCCTGGCCGCCGACTACTTCCTGGTGATGCCCGACCTGCGCGGCTACGGCGACTCCTCCAAGACGGCGGGCTTGCCCGACCACAGCAATTACAGCAAGCGCAACATGGCGCACGACATGGTCGGCGTCATGGACGCGCTGGGCGTGAACCGCTTCTTCCTGTGCGGCCACGACCGCGGCGGACGCGTGGCGCACCGGCTGGCGCTGGACCACGCCGCGCGCGTGGCCAAGCTCTGCGTCATCGACATCGCGCCCACGCTCGACATGTATGAGGGCCGCAGCATGACCGAGCCCTATATGGCCTTTGCCCGCGCCTACTACCACTGGTTCCATATGCTGCAGCCCGCGCCGCTGCCCGAGATCATGATGGGCGCCAACCACCCGGAAACCGCCAAGGCCTACCTGCACGCCAAGCTGGGCGGCTGGGGTAGCGCCGGGCTGAACTACATCGAGCCGCGGGCGCTGGCCGAATACGAGCGCAGCTTTTGCAACGCCGAGGCGCTGCACGCCGCCTGCGAAGACTACCGCGCCAGCGCCGGCATAGACCTGGAGCACGACCGCGACGGGCGCGCGCAGGGCCTGAAGCTGGCCTGCGCGCTGCTGGTGCTGTGGGGCGAGCGCGGTGTGGTGCACCGCCTGTTCGACCCGCTGGCGCTATGGCGGGCGCAGTGCAGCGGTGAGGTCAGCGGCCAGGCCATGGCGGCCGGGCATTTCATTCCCGAGGAGCAGCCCGAGGCCACGGCGCGGGCGCTGCGCAACTTCTTCCACTGATCACTCCGGGCCCCAGCAACATGTCGCACTACACCGCACAAACCTTGTGGGAACGCAAGGACGCCAACTTCCTGGACAACCGTTACAGCCGCCGCCACCTGCTGCGCTTTGACGGCGGCCTGGAGGTACCGGGCTCATCGTCGCCCAGTGTCGTGCCGCTGCCCATGTCCGATGCCTCGGCGCTGGACCCGGAAGAGGCTTTTGTGTCCGCGCTGTCGAGTTGCCACATGCTGTGGTTCCTGACCATGGCGGTCAAACGCAAGTTCCGCGTGGACCGCTACTTCGACGCGGCGGTCGGCGTCATGGAAAAGAACCCGGAGGGCAAGGTCGCCATGACGGTGGTCACGCTGTATCCCGAAGTGACGTTTTCCGGCGAGCACCAGCCCAGCCGCGAAGAGCTGGCCAAGATGCACCACGACGCGCACGAGGCCTGCTTCATCGCCAACTCGGTCAAGACCGAGGTGCGCTGCGAGCCGGTCTACGGCGACACGTGAACGGCCGCGGCTCGGCGGCTACTTCAGCCAGCCGCGCTTCCTGAAGTACCACATGGGCACGACGGCGCTGGCCACCATCAGCAGGATGGCGTAGGGGTAGCCCAGCGACCAGTCTAGCTCGGGCATGAGTTTGAAGTTCATGCCGTAGACGCTGGCGATCAGCGTGGGCGGCAGCAGCGCGACGCTGGCCACCGAGAAGATCTTGATGATCTTGTTCTGGTTGATGTTGATGAAACCGACCGTGGCGTCCATCAGGAAGTTGATCTTGTCGAACAGGAAGGCGGTATGCGAGTCCAGCGAGTCGATGTCGCGCAGGATCTGCCGCGCCTCCTCGAACTGCTCGGCGTTGAGCATCTTGCTGCGCATCATGAAGCTGACGGCGCGGCGCGTGTCCATCATGTTGCGGCGTATGCGGCCGTTCAAGTCTTCGTGACGGGCGATGCTGCCCAGCACCTCGCCGGCCAGCGCGTCGGTCACGTCGCCCGACAGCACCTGGCTGCTGACTTTCTCGAGCTCGACGTAAATGCCTTCCAGCGTGTCGGCCGAGTATTCGGCGTCGGCGTCGAACAGCTTGAGCAGCACTTCCTTGGCATCCTCGATCAGGCCGGGGGCGCGGCGCGCGCGCATGCGCAGCAGCCGGAACACCGGCACGTCCTCGTCGTGGATGGAGAACAGCACGCCCTTGCTCTTGAGGTCGTCGTTGACCAGGTTCAGGATGAAAGCCACGCGTACGGTGCGCGGCTCGGCGTCGTCGGCGATCAGGAAGTCCGAGCGTATGTGCAGCTCGCCGTTGTCTTCCTCGTAAAAGCGCGCCGACTCCTCGATGTCCTCGTCCATCGCGTCTTCCGGGATGGACAGGCCGTAGTACTGCTTGATCCAGCGTTTTTCTTCGAGGGTGGGGGATTCCAGGTCCACCCAGATGGGCTGGAACCGGGAGAGTTCTTCCAGGGATTCGATTTCTTCCTGGAAAAGCCGGCCGTTGGCGAGCGTGAAAATATTGAGCATGACTGACTGCCTATCGGTTCAGGGGGCTGCACACAAGGCCTGCGCTCGGGCCTTGCGCAAAGCGCGGTAAAGGGGCGGTGGGATGGTGCATCGCTTTCAACCCCCTTTTGAACGTGAGCCTTTGCCGGGCTTGCGTCAGTCTGCGGTGTTGAAAGCTAGCGACTAGGGCTGCTTTCCAAGGATTTCTCCGTAATTGAACAGCGGCGATTATGGCATTTCAGGCCCGGCTTAGGCTACATAAAAAAGGCGATGAGCTCGTCCTTGCGCGCATAGGCATCGCGCTCGCCCAGCGCCATCAGCGCCTTCACAAAGCCCGGTTCGAACAGCAGGTAGCTGGCCAGCGCCGCGCCGCCGGGGCTGCCCTTGGCGCCCAGCGCGCCCAGGCCAGCCAGGGCGTTGTAGGTCGCCGCGGGCAATTCGGACGCATGGGCCTGCGCCAGCGCGTCCAGCGATTGCGAGGGCGCGATCGCCAGGATGTCCACCGGCCGGTAGGGCATGATGGCCGCGATCTCGCGCGGCATCTGGCGCACGGTCTTGCTGACGCGCTGCGCCTGTTCCACGTCGGCCTGCAGCGTGTCCTGGAAAACGCTGGCCATGGCATGGCCGGCAATCGCGCCCAGTGATGGCCGGCCGGTGACGTTGGCGCCGTTGCCGCCGCCCACAAAGCCGGCGCGTTCGGGCTGGCCCACGCCTATCACCAGCACCTTGCCGGCGCCCAGGTGCAGCGCGGGCGACAGCGGCGAGCTCTGGCGCATGGAGCCGTCGCCGAAGAACTCGGGATGGCCGTCCACCCACAGCGGCGTGGCCGGAAACAGGAAGGGGATGGCGCTGGAGGCCATCAGGTGCTCGATGGTGATGGGCTGGAATTCGGCGCGGCGCCCGGGCCGGCTCCACAGGTCGGACTGCCGGCCCGCCGCCATCTGGCAGAAGGTCCAGTGCACGCCGCTGCTGTAGCTCGAAGCCGTGACGGCCACGGCGCGCAGCGTCCTGTCCTGCAGGGCCTGCTCGATGCGGCCCAGCGAGATGGTGCGGTGCAAGGTGTCCACCAGCGGCGTGTTGTCCAGCAGCGCCTGCTGCGCCCGCACCTGCTGCGACAGAAACAGCGCCGCGGCGATGCGGCTCGAGCGTATCCAGGCCGGCACCTTGAGTTTGTAAACATGCGAGGAGCGCAGCGTGGTCCAGAAGGCGGCCAGCTGGGCAAAGGCCTGCAGGCCCTCGCCGGCGCGGCTGGCCAGGAAAGCGGCATTGAGCGCGCCGGCCGAGGTGCCCACCAGGATGTTGAACGGAAACCGCTCGCCGGCCGCGCCGCCCTGCAGGCTCAGGATGGTCGACAGCGCATGCAGCACGCCGGCCTGGTAGGCGGTGCGGGCTCCGCCGCCCATGAGCACCAGCGCACTGCGGTCCTCGTCGGGCCGGGTCAATGCGGAGGAAATAATGGTCTCAAGCGACATGGCCGGGCCGGGTCGGAGGCGAACAGGGAAAGAGCAGGCGGTGCATGGTCGTGAAGAGGCTTGTTGTTATGGTTTTCCTGCAGCCCGGCACACAGCGGCCCGGTCCTTGACGGACCCTTGTTTCGGCCCTGGAGCAGCCAGCGTGAACCTTGCCCGCATGATGCCGCCCGCGCGGATTTCCCGCAAGCCTGGTATCCCTCCATACACGGCTGCGCCGCAAAAAGCCTGCGAAATCAAGCGCTTGCCGCACCCTCGGGAACGGCGCGCCGGCCGGCCTCGCGGAGGCGGCGCCATACCGGTCAAGAGGATTTTCAGAAGGTTTCATTATTTATTGCAAGCCCGGTTGCAATTGATGGCCTTCGGGCGCATAGTAAATCCAAGAGCGTTGTCCCCGTCTGCCGCCCTCCCTCACGGGCCGGGTGGTGTTTTCAACCCCAGCTCCAACATTGGAAAAGGAGTCTCTTTATGAACTTGACGATCAGCGGTCACCATCTTGAAGTCACCCCCGCGCTGCGCGGCTATGTGACCAGCAAGCTGGATCGGATTACCCGGCATTTCGACCAGGTAGTGGACGTAAAAGTCCTGTTGACAGTGGACAACATGAAAGAAAAGGAAAGACGCCAGCGGGCCGAGTGCAATGTGCATGTCAAGGGCCGCGACCTGTTCGCCGAGAGTTCCCACGCTGATCTTTACGCCGCCGTAGACGAGTTGACCGACAAGCTGGATCGCCAGGTCGGACGCTACAAAACCAGAACCCAGGACCACCACCACGTTGCCGCCAAGCGCCAGGCCTGAAGGGCCTCCCCGTTTTTTGCCTGAGCCGGTGCGCCGCCCTGCCAAGGGGGCGCGCTGTTCCCAACGCGGTCCGATTGGAGACCCCGCCTTGGCGACCGGCACCGGGTTTGCGCAAGTTGCATGAAAAAAGCCGCTTGAGGGTTCAAGCGGCTTTTTTATGCCTCTTTTCCCAGCAAACCCGCTGCAAAGTGCATAATTCGGCGACTAAAAGATTGTTATGAACCGTCTTTCGCAAATTTTGCCCCCCTCCCAAGTGCTGGTCAGCGTCGAAGCGACCAGCAAAAAGCGTGCTTTCGAAGAAGCCGGGCTGCTGTTCGAGAACCAGCACGGCCTGAACCGCGCGCTGATCACCGACAGCCTGTTCGCCCGTGAACGCCTGGGCTCGACCGGCCTCGGCCATGGGGTGGCGATTCCGCACGGCCGCATCAAGGGGCTCAAAGCCCCCATGGCGGCGGTGTTCCTGCTGCAGTCGCCGATTGGCTTTGACGCGCCGGACGAACAGGCCGTGGCCCTGCTGATCTTCCTGCTGGTGCCCGAAGCCGCCACGCAAAAACACCTCGAGATCCTCTCGGAAATCGCCGAACTGCTCAGCGACAGCACCTTGCGCGAGCAGCTCAAGACCAGCACCGATGCCGCTGGACTGCACCATCTGATCGCTTCCTGGCACTCGGTCCACGAAGTCAGCTCCTAGCCCGCACCGGGCTCTTTTCCCGTACCACAGGCCGGCATGAAGCCCACCGTTGTCAGCGCCGACGTTTTATTTGAAGACCACCGCGCCTCCCTGAAATGGGAATGGGTCGCCGGCCTGGGCGCCTCCGAGCGGCGCTTTGACGAGGTGGCCGTGCGGGCCGCCCGCTCCGGCGCCGACCTGGTCGGTTACCTCAACTACATCCATCCCTACCGCGTGCAGATTCTGGGCGAGCGCGAGGTCGCCTACCTGACCAACGCCAGCCCCGAGGACTGCGCCCGCCGCATCTCCCGCATCATCACGCTGGAGCCGCCGGTGCTGGTCGTGGCCGACGGCCAGGTGGCGCCCGACACGCTGCTGTCCATGTGCGAGCGCGCGCAGCTTCCGATGTTTTCCACGCCGGAGTCGGCCGCCTTCGTGATCGATGTGCTCAGGGCCTACCTGTCCAAACATTTCGCCGACCGCACCTCCATGCACGGCGTGTTCATGGACATCCTGGGCATGGGCGTAATGATCACCGGCGAGTCGGGCCTGGGCAAAAGCGAGCTGGGCCTGGAGCTGATTTCGCGCGGCCACGGCCTGGTGGCCGACGACGCGGTGGACCTGTACCGCATCAACCAGACCACCATCGAGGGGCGCTGCCCCGAGCTGCTGCAAAACCTGCTCGAGGTGCGCGGCATAGGCCTGCTCGACATCAAGGCGATTTTTGGCGAAACAGCGGTGCGCCGCAAGATGCGCCTCAAGCTGATCGTGCACCTGGTGCGCCGCGAGACGCTGGAGCGCGACTACGAGCGCATTCCCTACGAGCCGCTGACGCAGGACGTGCTGGGCATACCGGTGCGCAAGGTCATCATCCAGGTGGAGGCCGGCCGCAACATCGCCGTGCTGGTCGAGGCCGCGGTGCGCAACGCGATTTTGCAGCTGCGCGGCATCAATACGTACCAGGAATTCGTCGAAAGGCATCGACGCGCCATGGAACAGGATGATTAGAAGGCGCGAATAAACCTTCTGCGCTCTGCCGGATTACCTCCGAACCCCTCAAGAGTGGTGGTGCCTGACCGGCGTGCCGGTGCTGCGGTTGGGGCATTTGTCCTTGGTGCAGTTGGCGTAGATGGACAGGGAGTGGTCGGCGATGGCGAAGCCCTTGGTTTTGGCGACCAGCTGCTGGCGTTTTTCGATCTCGGCGTCGTAGAACTCCTCGACCTTGCCGCAGTCCAGGCACACCAGGTGGTCGTGGTGCTGGCCTTCGTTGATCTCGTAGACCGCCTTGCCGGACTCGAAGTTGCTGCGGTTGAGCAGGCCGGCCTGCTCGAACTGGGTCAGCACCCGGTAAACGGTGGCCAGGCCGATGTCCGAGCGTTCTTCGAGCAGCACCCGGAACACGTCTTCGGCCGTCATGTGGCGCTGTTTGCCCGCCTGAAAAATTTCCAGGATCTTCAGGCGCGGCAGCGTGGCCTTCAAACCCGTGTTTTTCAGCTCGTCAATGTTGCTCATGGGAAAACTCTCTGGGTAAAACCGGTGTAAAGCGGCAATGCGGCCCGTCCGGTCGGATGCCGGCCGGGAGCCCCCAGCCGCTACAATGAACAATCATATCGCTACACCCCCTTACTATGTCAGCCATGCCTGCAAATCATCGTTACGGCGCCCGAACCGCTTTCCTGCTCCTGGCTTGCATGGTGCTGGCGTCCTGCAGCAGCCTGAGCGGCATGAGCGCCAGCGCCGCCAACCCGATCAACTGGGTCACGCCCTACAAGGTCGACGTGATCCAGGGCAACTTCGTGTCCAAGGAGCAGATCGAGCAGCTCAAAACCGGCATGACGCGCGACCAGGTCAAGGCCACGCTGGGCACGCCGCTGATGGCCAGCCTGTTCCACGCCGACCGCTGGGACTACGTCTTCACCCTGAAGCGGCAAGGCGTGGAACCCCAGTCCTACAAATACACCGTGTATTTCAAGAACGACCAGCTGGAGCGTTTTGAAGGCGACGCCATGCCGAGCGAAACCGAATTCATCTCCAAGCTGGGCAACCGGCGCAAACTGGGCGAGGTGCCCGTGCTCGAAGCCACCGAAGAGCAGTTGGTCAAGGCCGCCGGAAAATCCAAGCCGGCTGCGGACAGCGCCGCCGCAACGTCCGCGAGCGTGCCCGCCGGCGCGCCGCCCGCCAGCTACCCTCCCCTCGAAAGCCCGAAACAGTGAGCGGGGCGGCTGCCAACCAGGCCCGCCGCCACCGGGTCGCGGTGGCGGGTGCCAGCGGCCGCATGGGCCAGATGCTGATCGAGGCGATCAGCGCCAGCACCGACTGCCAGCTGACCGGCGCGCTTGACCTGCCCTCCAGCCCGGCCATAGGCGCCGACGCCGCCGCATTCACCGGCCGCGCCAGCGGCGTGGCCATCAGCGCCGATATCCGCCAGGGGCTGAAAGACTCCGGCGTGCTGATCGACTTCACCCGCCCCGAAGGCACGCTGGCCCACCTGGCGGCCTGCCGCGAGATGGGCGTCAAGCTGGTCATAGGCACCACCGGCTTCTCCGATGCGCAGAAAGCCGAAATCGCCGCCGCCGCCAAGGATATCGCCATCGTCATGGCGCCCAACATGAGCGTGGGCGTCAACGTCACGCTCAAGCTGCTCGAGATGGCGGCCCAGGCCCTGTCCACCGGCTACGACATCGAGATCGTCGAAGCCCACCACCGCCACAAGGTCGACGCGCCTTCGGGCACCGCGCTCAAGATGGGCGAGGTCATCGCCGGCGCGCTGGGCCGCGACTTGAAGGACTGCGGCGTCTATGCCCGCGAAGGCGTGACGGGCGAGCGCGACCCGCTGTCCATCGGCTTTTCCGCAGTGCGTGGCGGCGACGTGGTGGGCGACCACACCGTGATGTTCCTGGGTACCGGCGAGCGCATCGAAATCAGCCACAAGTCGTCCAGCCGCAGCAACTATGCCCAGGGCAGCCTGCGCGCCACCCGTTTCCTGGACGGTCACGCCACCGGCCTTTTCGACATGTTCGACGTGCTGGGTCTGAAAAAATAATCCCGGCCCGGGCCGCGGCAACTCAAAGGTGTGATCCACATGGATTTCCTGAGCCTCATGACCCAAGGCGGCATCGTCAGCCAGCTGGTGGCTATCCTGCTGCTGGCCATGTCGGTGGCGAGCTGGGTCGTGATCCTCTGGAAAACCTGGCTGCTTCAACGCGCCGCCGGCGACGTGGCGCGCAGCACCGCGGCCTTCTGGCAATCGGCCTCGATGGAACAGGCCGCTGACAAAGTCGCCGCCTTCGACCGCGAAGCGCTGGTGCTGCCGCTGATCGCCGCGACCAAACTCCCGGCCGCTGGCACGCTGGCCACGGCGGGCGACAAGTCCCAGCAACTGACCCGCGTGCTGCGCGATGCGCTGCACGCCGTGCTGCACAAACTGCAATTCGGCCAGGTGCTGCTGGCCACCGTCGGCTCCACCGCGCCTTTTGTAGGGCTGCTGGGCACGGTCTGGGGTATTTACCACGCGCTGGTCGGTATCGCTTCGGCCGGCCAGATCACCATTGACAAGGTCTCGGGCCCCGTCGGCGAGGCCCTCATCATGACGGCCGCCGGCCTGGCCGTGGCCATCCCGGCCGTGCTGGCCTACAACATCTTCGGCCGCTCCATAGGCCGCATCGAAGCCGACCTGGAAGGCTTCGCGCGCGATTTGCGCGAGCTCCTGGCGCACAAGGCCTGACGACCATGGCTTTTGGACGGCTTGAGCGCACCCAGGGGCCCCAGCCCATGAGCGAGATCAACGTCACGCCGCTGGTGGACGTGATGCTGGTGCTGGTGGTCATCTTCATCATCACTGCGCCCCTGCTGGCCAGCAGCATACGGCTGGACCTGCCTAAAAGCGACGCCGCCAAGCCGGCCGACACCCCGAAATTCGTCACGCTGGTGGTCGACAAGTCCGGCCAGGCTTTCCTGAACGACAAACCCCTGAATGCCGATGAACTGGCGGGCCGGCTGCGTGAGACCGCCGCCCAGAACCCCGAGACCGAGGTCCAGCTGCGGGCAGACGAGGGTGTGCCCTATGGCAAGGTGGTGCAGGTGATGGGCCTGGCGCAAAAAGCCGGGCTCAACCGCATCGGCTTTGTGGCCGACAACCCTTCCGCCTCGGCCCCAAGCCGCTAAACCACGCCGGTACGGCCCAGCCCCTAAAATCGGGGATTCCCGGCAACGGCCACGCCGCCCGGCCTTTTTCCCTGTTTCCTGTTCCGCTTTCCGCCTTCCCGGTTCTCCATGCAAGACAAATACAACCATCTCGACGTTGAGCGCGACGCTCAAGCCCACTGGACCGCCGCCGACGCCTACCGCGTGACGGAGGATGCCGGCCGCAAGAAATACTACGCCTGCTCCATGCTGCCCTACCCCAGCGGCAAGCTGCACATGGGCCATGTGCGCAACTACACCATCAACGACATGCTCACGCGCCACCTGCGCATGAAGGGCTACAACGTGCTGATGCCCATGGGCTGGGACGCCTTCGGCCTGCCGGCCGAAAACGCCGCCATGAAAAACGGCGTGCCGCCGGCCCGCTGGACCTACGACAACATCGCCTACATGAAAAAGCAGATGCAGGCGATGGGGCTGGCCATCGACTGGAGCCGCGAGGTCGCCACCTGCGACCCGGACTACTACAAGTGGAACCAGTGGCTGTTCCTGAAGATGCTGGAAAAAGGCATTGCCTACCGCAAGACCCAGGTCGTGAACTGGGACCCGGTCGACCAGACCGTGCTGGCCAACGAACAGGTCATTGACGGCAAGGGCTGGCGCACCGGCGCCACCGTGGAAAAGCGCGAAATCCCCGGCTACTACCTCAAGATCACGGCCTACGCCGAAGAGCTGCTCGACAGCGTCAGCCACAAGCTGCCCGGCTGGCCCGAGCGCGTCAAGCTGATGCAGGAAAACTGGATAGGCAAAAGCGAAGGCGTGCGCTTTGCCTTCACGCACGACATCCAGGATGCATCCGGCAAGCTGATCGGCGACGGCAAGATGTACGTCTTCACCACGCGCGCCGACACCATCATGGGCGTGACCTTCTGCGCCGTGGCGCCCGAGCACCCGCTGGCCCTGCACGCCGCCGCCTCCAGCCCCAAGGTTGCGGCCTTCATCGAGGAAAGCAAGGCCGGCGGCACCACCGAAGCCGAACTCGCCACGCAGGAAAAGAAAGGCGTGCCCACGGGCCTTTTTGTCACGCACCCGCTCACGGGCGGCAAGGTCGAAATCTGGGTCGGCAACTATGTGCTCATGAGCTACGGCGACGGTGCCGTCATGGGCGTGCCGGCGCATGACGAGCGCGACTTCGAGTTCGCCAAAAAATACGGCCTGCCCATCAAGCAGGTGGTCGACGTCAAGGGCCAGGCCTATAGCCTGGACGCCTGGGCCGACTGGTACGGCGACAAGCAGCAGGGCATCACCATCAATTCCGGCAAGTACGACGGCTTGTCCTTCAAGGCCGCCGTTGATGCCGTCGCGGCCGACCTCGCGGCCAAGGGCCTGGGCGAGAAAAAAACCACCTGGCGCCTGCGCGACTGGGGCGTGAGCCGCCAGCGCTACTGGGGCACGCCGATTCCCATCATCCACTGCGAGGAGCACGGCGCCGTGCCGGTGCCGGAAAAAGACCTGCCCGTGGTGCTGCCGCAGGACTGCGTGCCCGACGGCTCCGGCAACCCGCTGCACAAACACGCGGGCTTTCACGCCGGCGTGGTCTGCCCCGTCTGCGGCAAGCCCGGGCGCCGCGAGACCGACACCATGGACACCTTTGTCGACTCGTCCTGGTACTTCATGCGCTACTGCGACCCCAAGAACAGCGACAAGATGGTGGCTGAAGGCGCCAACTACTGGATGCCCATGGACCAGTACATAGGCGGCATCGAACACGCCATCCTGCATCTGCTTTATGCGCGCTTCTGGACCAAGGTCATGCGCGACTTGGGGCTGGTGAAGGTCGACGAGCCTTTCACCAAGCTGCTCACGCAGGGCATGGTGCTCAACGAAGCCTTCGCGCGCACCACCACCGGCAAACAGTACTTCTGGGCGCACGAACTCGACATCGTGCGCGACGAGCACGCCAAGGTGCTCTCCGCCACCGCCAAGGCCGACGGCCTGCCGGTGCCCTACGAGGGCTGGACCACCATGTCCAAGTCCAAGAACAACGGTGTCGACCCGCAGGACCTGATCGAAAAGTACGGCGCGGACACCGCCCGGCTCTACACCATGTTCACCGCGCCGCCCGACACCACGCTGGAGTGGAACGACGCCGCGCTCGAGGGCTCCTACCGTTTCCTGCGCCGTGTCTGGAATTTCGGCGTCAAGCTCGGCGCCGGCAAGCAGCCCGAGGGCGGCGCGCCCGCATACGACAAGGACACCAAGGCCTTGCGCCTGGAAATCCACACGGTGCTCAAGCAGATCGACTACGACTACCAGCGCATGCAGTACAACACCGTGGTGTCGGGCAACATGAAGCTGCTCAACGCGCTGGAAGACTTCAAGGGCGCGGCCTCCGCCGGCTCGGACGCCGCCCTGCGCGAAGGCTTCGGCATCCTGCTGCGCTGCCTGTACCCGGCAACGCCCCATCTGGCGCATGCGCTGTGGTCGCAGCTCGGTTATGCCGCGCAGCACGGCGAGCTGCTCGACGCGCCCTGGCCGCAGGTGGACGCCGCCGCCCTGCAGCAGGACGAGATCGAACTGGTGCTGCAGATCAACGGCAAGCTGCGCGGCGCCGTCACGGTGCCGGCCGGCGCCGACAAGGCCGCCATCGAGGCCGCCGCGCTGGCATCCGAGGCCTTCACCAAACAGGCCGCGGGCGCGCCCGCCAAAAAAGTGATCGTGGTGCCCGGCCGCCTGGTCAACATCGTCATCTGAGACCGTTTCAACGAAAAGAAGGCAAGCCCATGCAGCGTCGCGCATTCCTTTCCCTGTCGGCCACGGCCGCCGCCCTCACGCTGGGCGGCTGCGGTTTCGCCCTGCGCAAAGCGCCCAACTTCGCCTTCAGCACGTTGTTTTCGAGTCTTTCCGAGACCTCGTCGCTGGGCGTGGAGCTCAGGCGCTCCTTGCAATCGACCCGCAAGGTGGAAGTGATCTCCGACGTCCGCCGCATCAGCGAAGCACAGGTGATCCTGGACGCGCTGGGCGACCAGCGTGAGAAGGTGGTGCTGAGCACCAACGCCTCGGGCCAGGTGCGCGAGTTCCAGCTGCGGCTGCGCTTTCGCTTCAAGCTGCGCACGCTGGCGGGCAAGGAATTGATTCCCGAGACCGAAATCCTGCAGCAGCGCGACATCAGCTTCAACGAATCCGCCGTGCTGGCCAAGGAAGCCGAGGAAGCCCTGCTGTACCGCGACATGCAAAGCGACGTGGTCCAGCAGATCATGCGCCGCCTGGCGGCCGTGACGGAACTCTAGGCCGCGCCGGCGGGCATCAAGCCCGCATCAGGGTGCTCTTGCCGAACAGGCTTTCGATCAGGTCCACCGCGACTTCGGCCGTGCCGTTGCGCACGTCCAGCGCCGGGTTCAGTTCCATCACGTCCAGCGAGCCCAGCAGGCCGGTGTCGGCGATCATTTCCATGCACAGCTGGGCCTCGCGGTAGGTCGGCCCGCCCTTGATGGCGGTGTCCACGCCAGGCGCGATGGACGGGTCCAGGAAATCCACGTCGAAGCTCACGTGCAGATGCGTGTCGGCGCCCATGCCGGCCAGCGCTTTTTCCATGGTGTGGCGCATGCCCATCTCGTCGATGTAGCGCATGTCGAAGACCTCCAGCCCCTCCTGGCGCACAAAGCGCTTTTCGCCTTCGTCCACGCTGCGTATACCGACCTGCCGTATCGCCGAGGGGCTCATGGCCGGCGTGGCGCCGCCTATGCCGGTGAGTTCGGCCGGGCCGTGGCCGCACAGCACGGCCACCGGCATGCCGTGCACGTTGCCGGTGGGCGTGAGGGTATTGGTGTTGAAGTCGGTGTGGGCGTCCAGCCAGAGCACGCGCAGTTTTTTGCCGCTGGCGCGGCAATGGCGCGCCACGGCGCTGATGGAGCCTATGCCCAGGCAGTGGTCGCCGCCCAGCAGGATGGGCAGGCGGCCCGCGGCCAGGCTCTGGTACATGGCTTCATGCACGGCCTTGTTCCATTCGACCACTTCCGCCAGGTGGCGGTAGCCGTCGGCCGGCGGCAGCCAGGGATTGGTCGGGCCGGCCAGGTTGCCGGTGTCGGCCACTTCCAGGCCGCGCGCGTGCAGCGCCTCGCGGATGCCGGCCACACGCAAGGCCTCGGGGCCCATGGAAGCGCCGCGGCTGCCCGCGCCTATGTCGGTGGGCGCGCCTATCAGGTCAACGGGAATGCTCATCAAGAGGTCATTTCAGGGATGGTGTCGGGACGGCTTGCCTTGACTGTACGGGCTGCGGCCGGCGCCAGCAAGCCGAACAGGTCCTTGGGGTTGTCCAGGCGCGGCACCAGGTCGATCTGGCGGCGTAGGGCCGGGTCGGCCAGCTGCAGCTTGTGCAGGTAGCGCAAGGCCGAATAGTCCTCCAGCGCGAAGCCGACCGAATCAAAAATCGTGACTTCTTCGGGCGAGGCGCGCCCGACGGCCGTGCCTTTGAGCACGTCGGCGAATTCGGCCACCTTGAAATCCTCGGGCATCTGCTGGATCTCGCCTTCGATGCGCGACTGCGGCTCGAACTCGACCACCACGCGCGCGTCCTTGCGCAGCAGGATGTCGGCATGCAGCTCGGTCTTGCCGGGGCAGTCGCCCCCCACGGCGTTCAGGTGCATGCCGGGCTTGACCATCTCCGGCGTCAGGATCACGGCGTTGCGCTTGTCGGCGGTGATGGTGGTCACGATGTCGGCGCCTTGCACGGCTTCGGCGGCCGAGCGGCACACCGTCACGCGCAAACCCTGCAGCCCCATGGCGTGCAGGTTGCGCGCCAGCTTGTCGCTGGCCGCGGCGTCGATGTCGAAGAGGCGCATCTCGCGTATGCCCAGCATGTGGTGAAAGGCAATCGCCTGGAACTCGCTTTGCGCGCCGTTGCCGATGATGGCCATGACGCGGCTGTCGGGGCGCGCCATCCACTTCGCGGCCAGGGCCGAGGTGGCGGCGGTGCGCAGCGCGGTGGTGATGGTCAGCTCGGACAGCAGCAGCGGGTAGCCGGTGTCCACGTCGGCCAGCACACCGAAGGCGGTGACCGTGAGCAGGCCCAGTTCTGTGTTCTTGGGATGGCCGTTGACGTACTTGAAGGAATACTGGTGGCCGTCGCTGGTCGGCATCAGCTCGATCACGCCGTCGGGCGAATGGATGGCGTGGCGCGCCGACTTGTCAAAGTCGTTCCAGCGCCGGTAGTCATGCTCGATCTCGCCGGCCAGGCCTTCAATAAAGGCGGCGGCGCCGCGCTGGCGCACGATTTTCTGGATGCTTTCAATGCCAATGTAGTCAACCATGGTGGGGCTCCCATCTTTATGCTGATTTCCATTGTCCGCAGCCCCTATGGCAAAGAAAAGTCAGTAGATTGATCAAATTCTCTGGTTGTTTGAGCAAATAGACAGGAAAAAATAGCATTTCGCCAATAAAATCGGCCCATGGACGATACCGACCGCCAACTGCTGTCCCTGCTGCGCGACAACGCCCGGGCCTCCGTCGCCTCGCTGGCCAAGGTGCTGCGGGTCTCGCGCGGCACGGTGCAGAACCGGCTGGCCAGGCTGGAGGCCGACGGCACCATCACGGGTTACACGGTGCGCCTCAAGCCCCAGGCCGAGGGCCACCGCATACGCGCCTTCATGACAGTGGCGGTCGAGGGCAACCGCACCGACGCGGTGCTGGCCGCCCTGCGCGGTGACCCGGCCGTCAGCGCCCTGCACACCACCAACGGCCGCTGGGACATGGTGGCCGAGCTGCAGGCCGACAGCCTGGAAGCCTTCGACCGCGTGCTGGGCCGCATACGCCTGCTCGAGGGCATTGCCAACACCGAAACCAGCCTGCTGCTGTCGACCACCAAACTGTGACCCTGATACGCCCGCTAAACTCCCCGACATGAATCTGGCCCCCGCCCAACTCCAGGAACACCTCAAGCGCGGCTTGAAGAGCCTGTACACCCTGCACGGCGACGAGCCCCTGCTGGTGCAGGAGTTCGCCGACGCGCTGCGCGCCGCGGCGCGCGCCCAGGGCTACACCGAGCGCACGGTGCACACCGTGGCCGGCGCGCATTTCGACTGGAGCGAGGTGCTGGCCAGCGGCGGTTCCTTGAGCCTGTTCGCCGACAAGCAGATCGTCGAGATCCGCATCCCCAGCGGCAAGCCCGGCAAGGATGGCTCGGCCGCGCTGCAGCAGATCGCCGAGCGCGCGCAAGGCGACGACAGCACGCTCACTTTGGTCATGCTGCCGCGGCTGGACAGCATGACGGCCAAGGGCGCCTGGTTCGGCGCGCTCGAGAGCTTCGGCATCACCGTCAAATTCGACCCGATAGACAGGCGCAGCCTGCCGCAGTGGATCGCCCAGCGACTGCAGCAGCAGGGCCAGCGCGTGGCCGCCGGCGAGGAAGGCCAGCGCACGCTGCAGTTTTTCGCCGACCGGGTCGAGGGCAACCTGCTGGCGGCGCACCAGGAAATCCAGAAGCTGGGCCTGCTCTACCCTGCGCAATCGGGCGGCAGCGACGGGGTGCTCAGCTTCGACCAGGTCGAAAATGCCGTGCTCAACGTGGCACGCTACGACGTCTTCAAGCTCTCCGAAGCCGTGCTGGGCGGCCAGGCCGTGCGCGTGGCGCGCATGCTGGACGGCCTGCAGTCCGAGGGCGAATCCGAAGTGCTGGTGCACTGGGCGCTGGCCGAAGACATCCGCAGCATGAAACGCGTCAAAGATGCGATCAGTGCCGGGCGCCCCATGCCCATGGCGCTGCGCGAAAACCGCGTCTGGGGCATCAAGGAAAAACTGTTCGAGCGCGTGCTGCCGCAGATCGGCGACACCACCCTGGCCAACCTGCTGCATGCCGCGCACAAGGTCGACGGCATCGTCAAGGGCCTGAAGCAGCCCGACTGGCCGGCCGACGGCTGGCAGGCCCTGCACCGGCTGGCCGGCATGGTGTGCGAGCAATGCGCCGCGCCGGGCCGCCCCAAGCAAGCATAGCCCCCTCGGGGGCAGTGCAGTACACGAAGTGACAAGCGTGGGGGGAACGTGCGATGCGGCGCAAGGGCGCACCCGGCAGGCCTAAAATGGCCGAATGAACGCGCCCGACTCTCACCAAGCCCTTTCTTCTTCCAGCGACATCGCCGGCGACGTCCCGGGACTGATGGAACTGCTGGGCTCCCGGGCCAAGGCGGCTTCGGCCGAGATCGCGCGCGCACCGGCCGCCGCCAAGAACAAGGCCTTGCTGAACCTGGCCAAGTCGCTGCGCAAAAACACGGCGGCGCTGGAAACGGCCAACCAACGCGACCTGGAGCGCGCCGCGACCGCGGGCCTGGCCGGTCCCCTGCTGGACCGGCTCAAGCTCACGCCCAAAATCATTGACACTGTGGCCCAGGGCTGCGAACAGCTGGCCGCCATGGCCGACGTGATCGGCGACATCATCGGCATGAAGGAGCAGCCCAGCGGCATACGCGTGGGCCAGATGCGCGTGCCCATTGGCGTGTTCGGCATGATTTACGAAAGCCGGCCCAATGTGACGATAGAGGCCGCCTCGCTTGCGATCAAGAGCGGCAACGCCTGCATACTGCGCGGCGGCTCGGAAGCCATTGAATCGAACAAGGCACTGGCCGCGCTGGTGCAGCAAGCCCTGGCCGACGCCGACCTGCCGCCCGACGCCGTGCTGCTGGTGCCCACCACCGACCGTGAGGCCGTCGGCCAGCTGATCGCCATGCCGCAGTATGTGGACGTCATCATCCCGCGCGGCGGCAAGGGCCTGATTGAACGCATCAGCCGCGATGCCAAGGTGCCCGTCATCAAGCACCTGGACGGCAACTGCCATGTCTACGTCGACGACCCCTGCGATATCGACATGGCCGTGAAAGTGGCCGACAACGCCAAAACCCAAAAATACAGCCCCTGCAATGCCAGCGAAGGTTTGCTGGTGGCACGCGGCGTGGCCGCTGACTTCCTGCCGAAGATAGGGGCGATCTATGCCGCCAAGGGCGTGGAGATGCGCTGCGACCCCGAAGCGCTGGCCATTCTGTCCGGTGTGAAAAATGCCAACGCACTGGCCGCGACCGAGCAGGACTGGTACGAGGAATACCTGGCGCCCATCATCAGCATCAAGGTGGTGGACGGGATTGACGAAGCCATCGCCCACATCAACCACTACTCCAGCCACCACACCGACGCCATCCTCACGCGCGACCACATGCACGCCCAACGTTTTCTGCGCGAGGTGGATTCAGCCAGCGTCATGGTGAATGCGAGCACCCGCTTCGCCGATGGTTTCGAGTTCGGGCTGGGCGCCGAGATCGGCATCAGCACCGACAAATTCCACGCGCGCGGGCCGGTCGGCATTGAGGGGCTCACCTCCCTCAAATATGTGGTGCTGGGGCAAGGCGAAGTGCGCTCCTGAGCATCGGCCGGGACAGCAGGTCCGGCCTCGAGGTTTTTGATGGGATGGGTTGGCGTTACCCCTTGTAACCCCGCTACTTCATCCTTATATCCCTAGAATTCGGTCAGCTATAGCCGAAGCAAATAACAGAATCACCTATCGAAAGTGGCCGAATGGTTCCGCACCTCATCACCGCCCTGAACGGCCCCATCAACGAACTCGAACAACGCGTGCTGGACTCCACCCCGGCCATCGAGCGCTGGTTCCGGCTGGAGTGGATGGAGCACACGCCGCCGTTTTACAGCTCGGTCGACATCCGCAACGCGGGTTTCAAGCTGGCCCCGGTGGACACCAACCTGTATCCCGGCGGCTGGAACAACCTGACGCCCGAAATGCTGCCGCTGGCGGTGCAGGCGGCCATGGCCGCGATCGAAAAAATCTGCCCCGAAGCGCGCAACCTGCTGGTCGTACCCGAGAACCACACGCGCAACAGCTTTTACCTGTCCAATGTGCTGCAGCTCAAGCGCATCTTCCACCAGGCCGGCCTGAACGTGCGCTTCGGCTCGCTGAGCCCCGAGATCAAGGCGCCCACCACGCTGAACCTGCCGACCGGTGAGACCATCACCATAGAGCCGCTGATACGCACCGACAGGCGCCTGGGCCTGAAGGACTTCGACCCCTGCACCATCCTGCTGAACAACGACCTGTCGGCCGGCATCCCGGGCATCCTGGAAGACGTCAACGAGCAGTACCTGCTGCCGCCGCTGCACGCGGGCTGGTCGGTGCGCCGCAAGTCGCACCACTTCAAGGCTTATGAAGAAATCTCCAAGCGCTTCGGCAAGCTGCTGGGCATAGACCCCTGGCTGATCAACCCCATGTACGCGCAGTGCGGCGAGGTCAACTTCGCCGAAAACACCGGCATGGAGTGCCTGACCACCAATGTCGATGCGCTGCTGACCAAGATCAAGCGCAAGTACAAGGAATACGGCATCAACGAAAAGCCCTTTGTCGTCGTCAAGGCCGACAACGGCACCTACGGCATGGGCATCATGACAGTGCGCGACGTCAAGGACCTGGACGCGCTGAACCGCAAGACCAAGAACAAGATGAGCACCACCAAGGACGGCCAGGCGCTGTCCGAAGTGATCATCCAGGAAGGCGTGCTGACCAACGAGCGCGTCAACGACGCGGTGGCCGAACCCGTGGTCTACATGATGGACCGCTATGTGGTCGGCGGCTTTTACCGCGTGCATGCTGAGCGCGGCGTGGACGAAAACCTCAACGCGCCCGGCGCCAGCTTTGTGCCGCTGGCCTTTGCCGACAGCGGCCGCCTGCCGCAGCCCGGCGAAAAACCCGGCTCCAGCAGCCCCAACCGCTTCTATATGTATGGCGTGATCGCCAGGCTGGCCATGCTGGCAGCAAGCTACGAACTCGAAGCCACCGACCCGGACGCCGAGGTGTACGACTGAAAAACCCCCGCAAGGGGGTTTTTTTGATGGCTTTTTAGGATTTTTCGGGGCCGGCCCCCATGCGCCATATGCGGCCCACTATTAAATACATAGCATTACCCGGCAATAGGCCGGAGACAGCCCCAAGCACGTGCAGCGCCCTCCTCCTGTTACAAGTTGTTGCGGTGCAACAAAATCGGGATTAGTTGGATTTAGGGGTACCCGCCGACTTGCAAGCCGGGTCCCCGGGCGCAAAATAGCGTTCCCAAAGGTAACCATTCCCGCCCGCCTGGAGCCGTTTTGAACGGGCCTGGCGCAAAGACGGGAAGTTTTTGTGTCTAGTCAAAAATCATCACTCGCGGCGCTCACCCTGGGCGCCATCGGTGTCGTCTACGGCGACATCGGAACCAGCGTCCTGTATGCCGTCAAGGAAGTTTTCGGTTCCGGGCATGTTCCCTTCACCCCCGACAACGTCTACGGCATCCTGTCCATCTTCTTCTGGACGCTGACCGTCATCGTTTCCATCAAGTACGTGGCGCTGGTGCTGCGCGCCGACAACAACGGCGAAGGCGGGCTGATCGCCATGCTGGCGCTGGCCTCCACCGCGGTGAAGGACAAGCCCCAGCTGCGCCGCACCCTGCTGGTCGTCGGCATTTTCGGCACCTCGCTGTTTTACGGCGACGGCGTCATCACCCCGGCGATCTCGGTGCTGTCGGCGGTCGAGGGCCTGGAAGTCGTCTCGCCGGCCTTCAAGCAGGGCGTGATCCCTATCACCCTGATCATCCTGTTTGCCCTGTTCGCGGTGCAAAAGCACGGCACCTCCGGCATAGGCCGGTTTTTCGGGCCCATCACGCTGATCTGGTTCGCCGTGCTGGCCCTGCTGGGCATTTCGCAGATCGCCACCAATCCCCACATCCTGGTGGCGCTGAGCCCGCATTACGCCGTCATGTTCATGTGGGCCAACCCCGGCACCACCTTCATCATCCTGGGCGCCGTGGTGCTGTGCGTGACCGGCGCAGAGGCGCTGTACGCCGACCTCGGCCACTTCGGCAAGAAGCCGATACGCCTGGCCTGGTTCTCGGTGGTCATGCCCTCGCTGGTGCTCAATTACTTCGGCCAGGGCGCCCTGCTGATCAGCAATCCCGCCGCCGTGAAGAACCCTTTCTACCTGATGGCGCCCGAATGGGCGCTGCTGCCGCTGGTGGGCCTGGCCACCATGGCCACGGTGATCGCCTCGCAAGCCCTGATCACCGGGGCCTTCAGCGTGACCAAACAAGCCATCCAGATGGGCTACCTGCCGCGCCTCAATATCCAGCACACCAGCGTGCGCGACACCGGCCAGATCTACATGCCCTTCGTCAACTGGGGCCTGTTCATCACCATCGTGCTCGCGGTGGTGATGTTCCGCTCGTCCAGCAACCTGGCGGCCGCCTACGGCATCGCGGTCTGCACCGACATGCTGATCACCACCATCCTGACCTTCTACGTGATCCGCTACGGCTGGAAGTATCCGCTGAGCCTGTGCATCGCCGCCACCGGCGTTTTCTTCCTCGTCGACTTCGCCTTCTTCGCCTCCAACCTCATGAAGCTGTTCGCCGGCGGCTGGTTCCCGCTGGTCATAGGCGGCGCCGTCTTCACGCTGATGATCACCTGGAAGGAAGGCCGCCACCTGCTCAATGAAAAACTGCGCGCCGACGCGATAGACCTGCCCAGCTTCCTGGACGCCGTTTTTGTAAGCCCGCCGGCCCGCGTCGAAGGCACGGCCGTGTTCCTGACCGCCGAACCCGGCAGCGTGCCCAACGCACTGCTGCACAACCTCAAGCACAACAAGGTGCTGCACGAGCAGAACCTGTTCGTCACGGTGCGCAACCACGAGATTCCCTGGATAGGCATGAACAAGCGCCTGGAGATCCAGGCGCTAGGACATGACTGCTGGCAGGTCAATGTGCACTACGGTTTCAAGAACGACCTGGACCTGCCCAAGGCCCTGCAGCAGATCAAGGGCCGCGGCTGCGAGCTGGAATCCATGACCACCAGCTACTTCCTCTCGCGCGACACCGTGATCCCGACGATTGGCAGCGGCATGGCGCCGTGGCGCGAGAAGCTGTTTGCGCAGATGCACCACAACGCCAGCGGCGCGGCCGATTTCCTGAATTTGCCGAACAACTCCGTGGTGGAGCTGGGCAGCAAGATTGAGATCTGACGCCCGCCCGCGAGGGCGAGCAAACCCTCAAGCGCCGCCCGCCAGCAGCGCGGCATTCCCGCCAGCCGCCGTCGTATTCACAGTGACCGTCTGCTCAGCGCAGAAACGGTAAAGGTAATGCGGCCCGCCGGCCTTGGGGCCGGTGCCGGAGAGCCCCTCTCCGCCGAACGGCTGCACCCCCACCACCGCGCCAATCATGTTGCGGTTCACATAAATGTTGCCGACATGGGCCGCCGCGGCCAGGGCCTGGGCGCGGGAGTCTATGCGCGTCTGTATGCCCAGGGTCAGGCCGTAGCCGAGTGCGTTGATCTGCGCGATCACGGCCTGCGGGTCCTTGAGCTCGCCGCTGCCCCAGCGCACCACCTGCAACACGGGGCCGAAGATCTCGTCTTTCACTTCGGCCAGGCTGCGCACTTCAAAGGCCGCGGGCGGAATGAGGTTGGCCGGTGAGCCCGGGGCCGCCGGCTCGACCAGCACCTTGGCGCTTGCGCCCAAGCGCTGCAAATGCTTCTGGATGTTGTCAAAGGCTTCGCGGTCAATCACCGGGCCGACGTCGGTGGCAAGATCGGCGGTTTCGCCGGCCACCAGTTCCTGCGCCGCGCCCTGGATCATTTCGATCACGTGGTCGGCTATGCCCTCGTGCACGCACAGCAGGCGCAGCGCCGAGCAGCGCTGGCCGGCGGAACGAAACGCGCTTTGCACCACCGCGTCGGCCACCTGCTCGGGCAAGGCCGTGCTGTCGACCAGCATGGCGTTGATGCCGCCTGTTTCAGCGATCAGCGGGACGATGGGGCCGTCCTTGGCGGCCAGCGCGCGGTTGATGATTTTGGCAACCTGGGTGGAGCCGGTAAACACCACGCCGGCCACCTGGGGCGCCGCCACCAGCGCCGCGCCCACGGTCTCGCCGGGGCCGTGCGCGAGCTGCAGCGCGCCTTCGGGCACGCCGGCTTCATGCAGCAGCTTCACCGCCTCCCAGGCAATGCCGGGCGTCTGTTCGGCCGGCTTGGCCAGCACGGCGTTGCCGGTGGCCAGCGCAGCCGCGACCTGGCCGGTGAAGATGGCCAGCGGGAAATTCCAGGGACTGATGCAGACCCAGACGCCGCGCGCCGAGAGGCGCAGCTCATTGGTCTCGCCGGTCGGACCCGGCAGGGCCACCGGCTGCATGATGCGTTCGGCCTCATTGGCGTAGTAGCGCAGGAAGTCCACCGCCTCGCGCACTTCCGAGACGGCGTCGCCCCAGGTCTTGAAGGCTTCCTGGACCAGCAGCGCGCAGAGCTTGGGCATTTGCCGCTCCATGGTGTCGGCGGCGCGGCGCAGGATGGCCGCGCGCCCGGCCACGTCCACTTTGCGCCATTGCTGGTAAGCGCCGACGCCCTTCTCCACCGCAGCCGCGGCCTGCCGGGGGTCAAACGCCGGCACCGCGGGCACGGGGGTGGTGGCCAGCGCGGCCAGCAGCGGCGCGCGCATGCCGGCTACCGTGAGGTCCAGGCCCAGGCTGTTGGGCCGGCCGGGGCCGTAGAGCGCGGGCGGCAGCGGCAGCGAGGACTCGGGCTCCAGCCGCAGCGGCGAGGTCAGCAACTCGCCCATGCCGACCGACTCGTCGGCAAGCTGGTGCACAAAGGAGGAGTTGGCGCCGTTCTCGAGCAGGCGGCGCACCAGGTAGGCCAGCAGGTCGCGGTGCGCGCCCACGGGGGCGTAGACGCGGCAGCTGATCAGCGGGTTCTTGAGCACCTCACGGAACACGCCCTCGCCCATGCCGTGCAGGCGCTGCAGCTCAAAGGGCACGGCATTGCGCGAAGCCATCTGCAAGATCGCGGCGATGGTCGCGGCGTTGTGGCCGGCGAACTGCGGGTAAATCGCATCGGGCGCGGCGAGCAAGGCCTGCGCGCAGGCCAGGTAGGACACGTCGGTGTGGTGCTTGTGCGTGAACACCGGGTAGTGCGGCAGGCCCATCTCCTGGGCGCGCTTGATTTCCGAATCCCAGTACGCGCCCTTGACCAGGCGGCACATCAGGCGCAGCTTGTATTTGCGGGCGATGGCGGCGATGTGATGGATCAGGTCCAGCGCGCGCGTCTGGTAGGCCTGCATGGCCAGGCCGAAGCCCTGCCACTGCGGGTGGTGCTGGGCCACCAGCGCGGCCAGCGCCTCAAAGACATCGAGCGAAAGCTCCAGCCGGTCGACTTCCTCGGCGTCTATCGTGAGATTGATATTGGCACTGGCCGACAGCTCGCACAGGCCCCAGACGCGGGGCACGAGTTCGGCCATCACGCGTTCGCGCTGGGCATCTTCATAACGCGGGTGCAGCGCGCTGAGCTTGATCGAAATGCCGTCGTTTTTTTCGGTCGGGCCCGTCGCATTCGCGCCGGCCGCGATGGCCTGGATGGCATGGGTGTAGCTCGCCAGGTAGCGCAGCGCGTCGGCGTCGGTGCGTGCGCCCTCGCCCAGCATGTCGTAGCTGAAACGCAGGTTGGGAATTTTTTTTCGGCTGTCGCCGGCCTCGCCCATGGCGTCGCCAATGGTCTGGCCCAGCACAAATTGCCGGCCCAGCAACTGCACGGCGCGCAGGGTGGCGGCCACCACGGTGCGCGCACCCAGCTTGCTCATCAAATTGGGATGGCCGCCTTCGGGCAAAAACAGCTTGGACATCGCGATCGCGGAGGCCGACAGGCGCGCCATCACGCCGTCGCCGGCGCCGTCGAAATCCGCGCGCCCCAATTGGTCGGCCGTCAGCGCAATCGCGGTTTCGGCGTCCGGCACGCGCAGCAGGGCTTCGGCCAGGCGCATCAGGGCCAGGCCCTCGGCGCTGGAAATCGGGTATTCCTTGAGCAGGCTTTCCATGGCCCAGAAGGGCGGCGGGTTGTCGCGCACGGCCTGCACCCAGGGCTGGGCCGAATGCGCGGCCGCCGCCCAGTCCAGCGCGCCGGCCAGGCTTCGCAGCTGGCCGGCCACGATCTCGGATTCAGGGCGATAGGGAAAAGGCAGGCGCGGGGAGGTGAACATCGGGGGCTCCATGGAGGATTTCACGGTTTGAGGCACTTATTCAGTGGATGCATCGATGTTCCGTTGAATAATGGTGAGTTTCCCGCTAAATTTCAGAAAATAACCGAATAATTCACTACCCATGTTTGAAGCCTCCGCAGAAATTGACCGCATAGACCTCAAAATCCTGAATGTTTTACAGCAGGACGGCCGGATTTCCAACCTCAAGCTGGCCGAAAGCGTGGCCCTGTCGCCCACCGCGGTGCTGGCCCGGGTCCAGCGCCTGAGCCGGGACGGCTACATCCTGGGCTATGAGGCCCTGCTGAACCCGCTCAAGCTGGGCGCCGGCATGATGGTGTTTGTGGAGGTGCTGCTGGACCGCACCACGCCCAATGTCTTCGAAGCCTTCAAGGCGGCGGTGCAGGTGCACCCTGAAATCACCGAATGCCATATGGTGGCCGGCGGCTTTGACTATCTGCTCAAGACCCGCATGGCCGACATGGCGGCCTACCGCTCTTTCGCCGGCACCGTGCTGTGGCAGCTGCCGGGCGTGCGTGAAACCCGTACCTACGCGGTGATGGAAGAGGTCAAAAGCACCACCCGGCTCGCGCTGGGCGTATGAGCTCTCTGTCTGGGCCCAAATCGCGTAATTCGAGACTTTTGCGGCATTTTTGCCGCTCTTGAAGCGCAGAAAGCGCAAGAACGGGGGCTAACCGCGTTGCCAAGCCGGCGGGCTTGGGATACCTTGGCATCACAACACCTAGGTGCTGCATTGCATAGGTAGCGCAGCCGTATCCCCGGCTGCGGACAATATCGGAGGGCTTCCTGATGAACATCCAGCCATGGTCCCGGCTCGGCGCGCTGCTATTGGCACTGGCGGCCGGCAGCGCGCACTGCGCGGAAACCGGTGTCAGCGACAGCGAAATCCTGGTCGGGCAGTTCGCCGCCCAGACCGGCCCCGCGGCCGAGCTGGGCAAGCGCATGCAGCTGGGCATACTGGCCCACTTCAATGCGGTGAATGCGGCGGGCGGCATCAACGGCCGCAGCCTCAAGCTGGTCTCGCGCGACGACGGCTACGAGCCCGAAAAGGCCGCCGCCGCGGTCAAGGCCCTGATCGAGGAGGACAAGGTGTTCGCGCTGGTCGGCTCGGTCGGCACGCCGACCACGCTGGCCGCCGTGCCGGCCATCAACGCGGCCGGCATCCCGCTGGTAGGCCCCTTCACCGGCGCGCAGGCCCTGCGCGAGCCCTTCAACCGCAACATCTTCCATGTGCGCGCCAGCTACTTCGACGAGACCGAGCGCATCGTGCAGCACCTGAACACCGTCGGCATCACCAGGATCGCCGTCTTCTACCAGAACGACTCCTACGGCAAGGCCGGGCTGGAAGGCGTGACGCGGGCGCTGGCCAAGCGCAACCTCAAGGCCGCGGCCAGCGTCACCGTCGAGCGCAACAGCGTGGACGTGGCCGCGCCGCTGGCGGAAATCCTCAAGGCCGCGCCGGAAGCGGTGATACAGATCAGCGCCTACAAATCCTGCGCCGCGCTGATCAAGCAGGCCCGGGCCAAGGCTTACGGCGGCCAGTTTTTCAACGTGAGCTTTGTCGGCTCCAAGGCCCTGGCCGAGGAGCTGGGCGACGCCGGGGCCGGCGTGACGATTTCGCAGGTCGTGCCCTTTCCCTACACGCCCTCCTCGGCCATCGTGCGCGAGTACCAGCAGCGCATGACGGAAGCCGGCAACAAGGATTTTGATTTCTCGAGCATGGAAGGTTTTCTCGCGGCCAAGGTCTTCACCGAAGGCCTGCGCCGCGCCGGCAAGAACCTGACCCGCGAAAGCCTGGCCACGGCGCTGGAATCGCTGCGCGACCACAACATGGGCGGCTTCACCATCAGCTACGCGCCCAAAAGCCACGAGGGCTCGCGTTTCACCGACCTGACCATCATCGGGCGCGGCGGGAAATTCATGCGCTGAACCGGGCCCGCCGTTGCGGCAAGGCCGCACCGGGGCTTGCCAGGCGGCGCTCCCTGGCCATAATGCGAGCACAAACCACACCCTCCCTGTCAGACCTCACCAGGAGTGCCCATGAAACCCATATCTCTTCTGCTGGCAAGCGCCACACTGGCCTTCACCGCCGGCGCTTACGCGCAAACCACCAAGCCCGGCTTGTGGGAAATCACCAACAAAATGCAGTCGAGTTCCGGCGAAATGGAAAAAGCCATGGCCAATATGGAAAAGCAGATGGCCAGCATGCCGCCCGAGCAGCGCAAGCAGATGCAGGACATGATGGCCAAGCAGGGCATGTCCATGGCGCCCGGCAGCGGCGGCGGCATGAGCATGAAGGTGTGCATCACCAAGGAAATGGCCGAGCGCAATGAGCTGCCCCAGCAGCAGCAAGGCGACTGCAAGACCACCCGGTCGCCGGCCAGCGGCGGCACCGTGAAGTTCTCTTACGCCTGCACCCAGCCGCCGTCCAGCGGCGAAGGCGTGATGACCTTCAACGGCGACACCGGCTACACCATGAAGATGAACACCACGACCACCGTCAAGGGCAAGCCCGAGAAAATGACCATGGATGCCACGGGCAAATGGCTGTCAGCCGACTGCGGCACCATCAAGCCCATCGCTGTCCCCAAGAAATAAAAGAAGCCCCGAGGCGGGCATATCTTCACCAGCAGGGGCCGCGGAACCGGCTTTGCCGGGCCGCAGGCGCAGCGCCCCCTTGGGGGGCAGCGCATTACACGGAGCCGAAGGCGAAGTGAAAAGCGTGGGGGGGCCTACCTCTTGCCAAATATGGCGGCGCCTACGCGGACCATGGTGCTGCCCGCATGGATGGCGGCTTCGAGGTCGGCGGTCATGCCCAGCGACAAGGTATCCATAGGTGTCGGCAGGACACCGGAGGCGTTGACCGCATCAAAAACGGCCTTGGTCCTGGCATGCACTGCGCAGGCCGCATCAAAGTCGGCGGCGGGCTCGGGAATGGCCATCAGGCCGCGCAGCAACAGGCGCGGCAGTTGGGCGACCTCCTGCGCCAGGGCCTGGACCTCGGCCGGCGCCAGGCCCGACTTGTTGGCGCCGCCGTCGATGTTGACCTGCAGGCAGATCTGCAGCGGCGGCAGGCTGTCGGGCCGCTGCTCGCTCAGGCGCTGGGCGATCTTGAGCCGGTCGACCGACTGCACCCAGTCAAAATGCTCGGCGACCAGGCGGGTCTTGTTGCTTTGCACCGGGCCTATGCAGTGCCACTCCAGGGCCTGGCAGCCCGGCCGGCCCCGCAGCGCGAGGATTTTCTCCACGCCCTCAGCGATATAGTTTTCGCCGAAGGCGCGCTGGCCGTCCGAGGCGGCTTCGGCGACGGCTTCGGCGCCGAAAGTCTTGGACACGGCCAGCAGCCGCACGGTGGCCGGGTTGCGCCCGGCGGCGAAGCAGGCCGTGGTGATACGGTCACGGACAAGCTGGAGATTGCGCACAATCGTGGTCATAATCGAACTGTAAACTTTAGTTGAGTCATTTTTAAAAGGGTCCCGGGATGGATATCACGCAGTTGCTGGCCTTTAGCGTCAAGAACAAGGCGTCTGACTTGCATTTATCGGCTGGCTTGCCGCCCATGATCCGGGTTCACGGCGACGTGCGGCGTATCAATATCGACCCGCTGGACCACAAGCAGGTGCATTCCATGGTGTACGACATCATGAACGACACCCAGCGCAAAACCTACGAAGAATTCCTGGAAGTCGACTTCTCGTTCGAGATCGACGGGCTGGCCCGCTTTCGCGTCAATGCCTTCAACCAGAATCGCGGCGCCGGCGCCGTACTGCGGACCATTCCGTCCAAGATCCTGACGCTGGAGCAGCTCAACGCCCCGAAGATCTTCGGCGACCTGGCGCTCAAGCCGCGCGGCATGGTGCTGGTGACGGGCCCCACGGGCTCGGGCAAGTCCACCACGCTGGCGGCCATGGTCAACTTCCTGAACGAAACCGAGTACGGCCACATCCTCACGGTGGAAGACCCCATCGAGTTCGTGCACGAGTCCAAAAAATGCCTGATCAACCAGCGCGAGGTCGGCCCGCACACGCTGAGCTTCAACGCCGCGCTGAAATCCGCGCTGCGCGAAGACCCGGACGCCATCCTCGTGGGCGAAATGCGCGACCTGGAAACCATACGCCTGGCCATGTCGGCCGCTGAAACCGGCCACCTGGTCTTCGGCACGCTGCACACCTCCAGCGCCGCCAAGACGATTGACCGGATCATCGACGTGTTCCCGGCCGAGGAAAAGGAAATGATCCGTTCCATGCTGTCGGAGTCGCTGCAGGCGGTGATCTCGCAAACGCTGTGCAAGACCAAGGACGGCGCGGGCCGGGTCGCGGCGCACGAGATCATGCTGGGCACCTCCGCCATCCGCAACCTGATCCGCGAAGCCAAGGTCGCGCAGATGTATTCGTCCATCCAGACCGGCAACAGCGTGGGCATGCAGACCCTGGACCAGAACCTGACGGAGCTGGTCAAGCGCAATGTGATTTCCCCCGCGGAAGCGCGCGGCAAGGCCAAGATACCGGAAAACTTCCCAGGCTAAGCCATCCCGCCGTCTTGCGTTGACAACAGAATCTGTTTGAAAGGAGTCGCAAATGGAACGCGACCAGGCCAGTAAATTCATCAACGACTTGCTCAAACTCATGGTCAGCCGCAACGGCAGCGACCTGTTCATCACGGGCGACTTTCCGCCTGCCATGAAGGTGGACGGCAAGGTAACCAAGGTGTCGCCCCAGCCGCTGAACGCCAACCACACGCTGGCGCTGGCGCGTTCCATCATGAACGACAAGCAGGCGGCGGAGTTTGAGCGCACCAAGGAGTGCAACTTCGCGATCTCGCCGCCCGGCGTGGGTCGCTTTCGCGTGAACGCCTTCATCCAGCAGGGCAAGGTTGGCATGGTCATGCGGACGATTCCAGCCACGCTGCCCACCATCGACGGGCTGGGCGTGCCCCAGGTGCTCAAGGAAGTGGTGATGAGCAAGCGCGGCCTGACCATCCTGGTCGGCGCCACCGGCTCGGGCAAGTCCACCACGCTGGCCGCCATGGTCGACTGGCGCAACGAGCAGTCCTACGGCCACATCATCACGATTGAAGACCCCGTGGAGTTCGTCCACGCGCACAAGAACTGCGTGATCACGCAGCGCGAAGTGGGCCTGGACACCGACAGCTGGGAAGCAGCCCTGAAAAACACCCTGCGCCAGGCACCCGACGTGATCCTGATGGGCGAGATCCGCGACCGCGAAACCATGGAGCACGCCATCGCCTTCGCCGAAACCGGCCACCTGTGCCTGGCCACGCTGCACGCCAACAGCGCCAACCAGGCACTGGACCGCGTGATCAACTTCTTCCCCGAAGAGCGCCGCACCCAGTTGCTGATGGACCTGTCGCTTAACCTCAAGGCCATGATCTCGCAGCGCCTGGTGCCCAAGCAGGACGGCAAGGGCCGTTTTGCCGCGGTGGAAGTCATGCTCAACTCGCCGCTGATCTCCGACCTGATCTTCAAGGGCGAAGTCTCCGAGATCAAGGAGATCATGAAGAAAAGCCGCAACCTGGGCATGCAGACCTTCGACCAGGCCCTGTACGACGCCTTTGAAAGCCACTTCATCACCTACGAAGATGCGCTGCGCAATGCCGACTCGGTGAACGACCTGCGCCTGCAGATCAAGCTCAACTCGCAGCGCGCCAAATCGATCGACCTGTCGGCCGGCACCGAAAACTTCGCCATCGTTTAAGGTGCGAGGCGCCGGCCTCGCGCCGGCGCGGCCCTCTTCTTTTTCTTTCTTCTTCCTTCCCACGCATCGCGTTCCCTGAACCCATTCCCATGTCCAGCACCACCCCCAAAACCTACGAATCCTCGTCCCCCCGCCAGGTCGCCTTCCTGGGCCTGGGCGTCATGGGTTATCCCATGGCCGGTCATCTGGCGTTGGCCGGCCACAGTGTCACGGTTTACAACCGCAGCGCCGCAAAGGCCGCTGCCTGGGTCGCCGAATTCGCGGCTACGAGCAAGCCGGCGCAGGCCGCCCTGCCGCGCCTGGCCGTCGCCGGCGCCGACATCGTGTTTTGCTGCGTCGGCAATGACGACGACCTGCGCGCCGTCACGCTAGGCGCGGACGGCGCCTTCGCCGGCATGAAGCCGGGCGCTATTTTTGTCGACCACACCACGGCATCGGCCGACGTCGCGCGCGAACTCTACGCGGCGGCGGCCAAGCTGGGCCTGCAGTTTATCGACGCCCCGGTCTCGGGCGGCCAGGCCGGCGCGCAGAACGGTGCGCTCACCGTGATGTGCGGCGGCGACAAGGCGGCATTCGACGCCGTCAAACCCGCCGGCATGGCGTTTTCCAAGGCCTTCACGCTGATGGGCGCCAGCGGCGCCGGCCAGCTGACCAAGATGGTCAACCAGATCTGCATCGCCGGCCTGGTGCAGGGCCTGAGCGAAGCGGTCGCCTTCGGCCAGAAAGCCGGGCTGGACGTGAACCAGGTGCTGGAGGTGATCGGCAAGGGCGCGGCGCAAAGCTGGCAGCTCGACAACCGCGGCAAGACCATGGTGGCCGATAAATTCGATTTCGGCTTCGCCGTCGACTGGATGCGCAAGGACCTGGGCCTGGTCCTGGACGAGGCCAAGCGCAACGGCGCCCGGCTGCCGGTCACCGCCCTGGTGGACCAGTTCTACGCGGACGTGCAGGCCATGGGCGGCCAGCGCTGGGATACTTCGAGCCTGGTCAAGCGCCTGCGTTAAGCGCGCGCCGCGCAAAAAAAGCGGCCGCACCGGGCAAACCGGTGCGGCCGCTTTGTTTTTGGGCTTCTTCAGCCGCCCGCGGGCTTGGTGCTTTGGGCCGGCGGCGTGGCGGGCTTGGACGGCAGCATGCGCGCCAGCTCTTCCTCGCTGATGATCTCGAAAATGCGGATGACCTTCTGCACGCCGGGCGTGGAGCGCACCACCTCGGTGGCGCGGTCGGCCTCGCGCTGCGTGACACGGCCCATCAGGTAGGTCGTGCCGCGCTCCGTGATCACCTTGAAGGCGTTGGAGGATAGGTCGCGCGCATCGAGCAGCATGGCCTTGACGCGGCCGGTGACCAGGGCATCGGAAGAGCGCTGCGTCAGGGTCGAGGCGCCCATGACGGACAGTTCGTTGACCACCGAGCTGACGTTTTCCACGCGCGCGACGATCTGCTCGACCAGCTGCTTGTCCTGGGCATTCGGCACTTCGCCGGTGAGCAGCACCTGCCGGTTGTAGCTGGTCAGGTTGACGTGCACGCGCTCGCCGACATTGCTGCGGATGCGGCTGGTGGCGCGCAGCTCAATGCCCTCGTCCTCCAGTTGCGCGCCGGAGGTGCGGCGGTCGGTCGCCACCAGGGCGCCGCCCGCGACGCCGCCCACCACCAGCGGGAAGCAGGCCGTCAGGCTGCCGCCCAACAGGGTGGCCGTGACCACGGTCAAAGTCAGCCGTTTAAACGAAACACATTTCATACAGAGGTCTCCTGATCGCCAAGTAACTGGGTGTCCACGCCATCGCAGATGCAATGCAGGACAAGAAGGTGCACTTCCTGGATACGCGCGGTCCGCTCATGCGGCACGCAGATATGCACGTCGGTTTCACGCAGGGCATGGGTGATCTTGCCGCCGCCGCGGCCCGTCAGGGCCACCACGGTCATCTCGCGCTCGTGGGCGGCCTCGATGGCGGCCAGCACATTGGCCGAATTGCCGCTGGTGCTCATGGCCAGCAGCACATCGCCGGCGACGCCCAGCGCGCGGACCTGCTTGGAAAAGATCACCGAAAAATCGTAGTCGTTGGCGATCGCAGTGAGGATGGAACTGTCCGTCGTCAAGGCGATCGCGCCCAGCTCGGGCCTCTCGCGTTCATAGCGGCCGACGAACTCGGCGGCGAAATGCTGGGCGTCGGCGGCCGATCCGCCGTTGCCGCAGGCCAGCACCTTGCCCCCGCTGGTGACGCTGGCCAGTATGGCCTGCACCGCCGCCGCGACCGGCTTGGAAAGAACCTGGGCGGCCTGGTACTTGAGGTCGGCGCTGTCGATAAACTGCTGTTCAATGCGTTGTTCAAGCATGCGCCAATGATAGCGGGTCATGGTTGCCTCTCATCGACAAGACGGGGCGCATTCTCCGCTTGATTGCCATCAATCGGCTTATCGGGTTCTGGCCATCTGGCGTAACGAGGGCGATTCGTTGGACTGAATATCCCAGTTTTCAGTGAATGACCAGCCCTCAAAAGTGGTTTTTTTCAGCAATTCGTCCGGCGTTTTAGCCAGCCCCCCGCCTCCCGGCCCGTTGCCTCCCGCGGTATAAAACGACCGGAGAATTTCCGAGGGAGGGAATTTTTGCGGGGTCTCACTGCAAGCAAATGTTCCAGGCAATGGTCCCTTCGAGTTGTCGATGTTGGCGCCGACCAGGCCCCCGGCATGGGTTCCCTGGACCACCTCCAGTGAGTAGGAATTTTCCACCGCGGCATTTTCGATCACGCCGATCAGGCCGCCGGCAGTGGGCGCCGTGACCGCGACGGTCTCCGCCGCAAACTCGCTATAGCTATCCCGAACCGACGACTGGCACCTCAACGCTCCGACCAGGCCGCCGGCCACATCGCCCGATGTGACTTCGGCGATCGCAAGACTGCTTGCCATCGTTGAGCGAACACTCAGCTCCCCTGCGACACCGCCGGCCGGTGCACTGGAACTCCGCGTTGCGCTGACAGCGCCCTTCGAGAACGCCTTTTCAAGGTGTGCGTCGTTCACAACGAGGCCGGCGATGCCGCCTACTGTTGCCGTTCCGCTGACCTGCCCCTCAAAAAACACGTCCGTCATCCGGCCTGACGACGTCGGGCCGCCCACGGTGCGCCGAAGAATGCCGACGAGGCCTCCAACATTGCTTGCGCCACGCACCACACCCTCAACCTGTACGTCGTGAATGATGCCTTCCGAGATACCCGCTAGCAAGCCGATATTGTCCCCCGCGTCAAGCCTGGCATTGATCATCCGGAAGTTTTGAACCGTCCCATTGGGGCCGATGCGGACAAAAAGCCCCATATCCCGCAATCCCACCGAATAGTCATAGTTCTTCAGTGTGTTGCCCAGTCCCATGAACGTTCCTTGAAAGGGGGCGTCTGTCTTGCCTATCCTGAACCGCTGCTCCGGGGCGATCTCATTCCAGTCGATGTCCTGCATCAGCGCGTAGAACTTCTTCTGTCCCAATTGGGTGTTCAACGCCTGCAGCTGTATGACGGAACAAATGGTATGAGCGCGTTCGGGCGATGTGCCGTTATAAAAAGGCTCATAGGAATTGGCAAAGGGGACTATCCAGCTTCGCGGTGTGTTCTCGATACGTTGGTTGCAATAGTTTTCGGGATCGGATTCTTCTCTTGCTTTGGGCGCGATCAAAGCCCTGTAGATGTTCAGGCGCGGCCCGGCGGCCTCGCTGGGCGCAGCCTCGGCCCACGCGTGTATCTGGCGGCTCACCTGAATCATGTCGAAATCCGGATGCGCGCCTCGTATCAGCGCCACTGCGGCAACCACATGGGGAGCCGCCATGGAGGTTCCCGATTTCAGCCCGTACGCGGCCTTGGGCAAGGTCGACAGGATATCGGAGCCCGGCGCGGCAAACACCGGCGCGACGGCCTGATTTCCCGAATAGTAGGAATAGGGTGCGAGATTTCCGGATCTGTCGGTCGCCGTTACGCAGAAGGAGACCGGATAGCGGCATGGGTAGGTTTCCTGCCCTGGGATGGATACATCGCGGGGCTTTTCTCCCGGTGCACTGTTGCCGGCGGACGCAACTGTTGTCACGTCTTTTCCGCGCGCATAGAGAATGGCATCGCCCAACGCGGGGCTGGGCCCGACGGTGACGGACATGTTGATGACCTTTGCACCGTTGTCAACCGCGTAGTAGATGGCATCGGCAAGCGGAAAAATCTCGAATGTCGCCAGGTCGGCAACCTTCAGGATCATGAGTCTGGCATTGGGCGCAAGCCCCATAGGTGCACCCCGTGCCTGCTGCTCGGCAGCTATGATGCCGGCGACGTGCGTTCCGTGTGAATTGTTATCGGTGAGAACATTGTTGTCGTGCACGAAGTTCCAGCCGTGAATGTCATCGACCTTGCCATTGCCGTCATCGTCCTTGTTGTTCGGCGTTTCACGCGGGTTCTTCCATAGGCGGTTTTGTAGCGCGGGATGCTCCTTCGAGATACCCGAGTCGATGACGGCAACGGTGACCGGCACCACAACGAGCGATCCATATTTGAGCCGTGACAAAGCTTCGACACCGTCGACATCGGCGTCCCTGCCCGTGTTGCCGTCTATTCGAGGAGCATCGATGGACCACTGCTGCGGGTGTACCGTGATGCCGTGCTGATTACCCGAAAGGAAACCGACCTGGTTGACTTCGACGGAGGAAAACAATTCCTCGTTCCTGAGTTCCGCCGCAGCTTGCCACGGATCGGTCCCAGTACCCATCCTGTTTCTCACCAGGTAAACACCATGGTCGCCGATTTCCCTCACAACGATGTAACCCGGACCTCGCGTCCTCAACCATTCCTTTGCTTGCGCGAATTTACGTCGCTCTTTAAGGGTGACGATGAGTTCGTCTTTCACGGCATAGGCCATTGGCAGGTCGGCGCTCTCCGGTACCTTCGCCATGATGATTTTTGACCGGCTCACACTGATTTTGTAAATGCTCCCGGCCAGGTTTTTCTGGTTCCCCGCCTGGGCCAGGGAGATGGCTTTTTTCGGAAACTTCGCCTCCATCTCCAGAATGCGGGCCTGTCTTGCCGAAGAATCCGGTTCGGCGGGGGCGGGTATGGCTGCGAGCGGCGCGGGGATGGCGGCAGTTTGGGCAAACGAGGGGATCACACCCCACGCAGACAGGCTGAATAAACAAACCTGCACCGCCCGTTGCACGCTTGAAGAAAAAAGACCCATCGTTAACCCCGCCCTCTCAACTTATTAAAAAATCAGACCAAACTCATTCTGTAAGCTGCAGGCAGATGGGTCAACGTGAATAAATGCATTTCGGACACGCGCCCTGAGATCAAGCCTCGGTCACGCAGAGCCGGCTGAAGCATGCGGACAAGCACGCCGCAACCGGGCACATGCAATGGGATGCCGGGACCCGCGCGATAACCGACGCAGGCCCGGCGGGTATGCGCCGGCGCGCATATAAATCAGCGAAAATAAACACATCCGGCCGCCAGCTCATTCATCCGAAGAGACATGACCCAAAACCGGAACTAGTTCCCGGAACTATGTCCCGGTTCATTCCGAAAACACGGCGCGCTACTGCCGCTTGCGGAAAATTTCGGCCATCATTAATACATACGGTTACTTAACAAGCCAGTCCCCACGCACATGAGCAGTCCCGTCTTTGATCCCGAGGTCGTCAGCAAGGTGACCGCCGCCTTCATGCAGGCAACGGCCGCGAGATGGTCGTTCCCGAGCGTGGAGCTCCAGGACCGTGACACCTTCATGCTGATACGCGTGGACGTTCCGCCCTCGGACCAGCGCGACATCGACCTGCCCGTGCGGCAATCCATCGCGCTCGCGCTCAACCAGGCCGTCCCCGTGCATTTCACGCAGAAGTTCGGCCACTGGATCGTCACCTTCCTGCGTGACAACAAGATGGTCGAGACCGTGCACCCGAGCGAATTCCAGACCTGACGAAGCGGGCACCCCGCAATACCGGCAGGCGCGGCTCACGAAGCGTCGAACGCGGCGGGCAGCCATTCGATGGCGGCGCCTGTTGTGTCGCCCAGCGCGCCCTTGACCAGCACCACGTCAAAACGGCAGGGCGGCGGGCTCGCGAAACGCATCAGGTAGTGGCGCGCCGCCAGCACGATGCGCTGCTGCTTGGCGCTGCTGATGCTGGCCGCCGCGCCGCCGTGCGAATCGCCCGCCCGCTGCCGCACCTCCACGAACACCAGCGTGCCGTCTGGCGCGCGCATCACCAGGTCGATCTCACCGCCGCCGCGGCCCGGCGTTCGATAATTGGCCTCCACGAAGCGCAGCCCCGCCCGCACCAGATAGGCGCGCGCGGCGGATTCCGCGGCATCGCCGCGCGACTTGGTGGTAACCTGACCGGGCTCGGGCCGCACCTCGGCGGCCGCGCCCACCGGCGGGACCTTGGAAACCTTTCTGGAAAACCACATTGAACGCTTCTTTCGACCTGGCCCTGGATGCGGCGCGCGCCGCGGCGGGCATGCAGCATTATCCGGAAAGCGCGCTGTATGTCGTGGCCACACCCATAGGCAACCTGGCCGACATCAGCCTGCGCGCGCTGCAAGTGCTCCAGCTGGTAGACGCGATCGCCTGCGAGGACAAGCGCCACTCCCAGCCCCTGTTGCGCCAGTACGGTATCGACAAGCCGTTGCTCGCGGTGCATGAGCACAACGAGGCGGAGGCCGCGAACCTGGTGATTGAACGCCTGCAGCGCGGCGAGCGCGTGGCCTACGTCAGCGATGCCGGCACGCCCGCCGTGAGCGATCCCGGCGCGCGCCTGGTCGCGGCGGTGCGCGCGGCCGGCCTGGCCGTCATGCCCCTGCCCGGCGCCAGCAGCGTCACCACGGTGCTCAGCGTGGCCGGCCTGGCCAGCCCCGGCGGCGAGACCGGTTTTGTGTTTGCCGGCTTTTTGCCGAGCAAGGCCGGCGAACGCGACCAGGCCATCGCAGCGCTGCAGGCCGACACGCGGGCCGTCGTCATTCTTGAGGCGCCGCACCGCATCGAGGCGCTGGCGCGCGCCATGGCCGTGCTGGGGGAGCGCCCGGTCACCGTGGGCCGCGAACTGACCAAGCAGTTCGAGGAAATCGCGACGGTGCCCGCGCAGGACTTCGCGGCCTGGCTGGCCGCGGGGCCGCAGCGCACACGCGGTGAATTCGCCCTGGTGCTGCACCCGTGCGCCGCGCCCGAGAGCGCCGAGGACGGCACGCGGGTGCTGCAGCTGCTGCTGGCCGAACTGCCGCTCAAGACCGCCGTGAAGCTGGCCGCCGACATCACCGGCCTGGGACGCAACGAACTCTACGAAACCGCCCTCAAGCTCAAAAACGCATGAACCCCAATGCCGACCAGCTCTGGCGCGCCCCGCGCTGGACACTCGCCGCCCTGCTGGCCATCCTCGGCATGCTGGGGCCGTTTTCCATAGACACCTACATCCCGGCGTTTTCCGGCATCGCGCAGTCGCTGGGCGCCTCGCCGGTGCAGATGCAGCAGACGCTGTCGGCCTACCTCTTCGGCTTTGCCTTCATGAACCTGTTCCACGGCGCGCTGGCCGACAGCTTCGGCCGCCGGCCGGTCGTGCTCTGGGGCATCGCGCTGTTCACCCTGGCCTCGGCCGGCTGCGCGCTGTCGCAAAGCATAGGCCAGCTGGTCTTCTTCCGGGCCGTGCAGGGCCTGTCGACGGGCGCCGGCATCGTGGTCTCGCGCGCCGTGATCCGCGACATGTACCCGCCGGCGCAGGCCCAGCAGGTCATGAGCCAGGTGACGATTTATTTCGGCGTGGCGCCCGCACTGGCGCCCATCGTCGGCGGCTGGCTGTTTGTGCACCTGGGCTGGCACAGCATCTTCTGGTTCCTCACGGGCGTGGGCGTGGTGCTCTGGACAACCAACTTCCGCTTCCTGCCCGAAACGCTGCCGCCGCTGGACCGCCAGCCTTTTGAGGTGCGGCATTTGATGCGCGGCTATTGGCAGCTGGGCTCCAGCCCGCGCTTTTTGCTGCTGGCACTGGCCAGCGGCGTGCCCTTCAATGGCATGTTTCTGTATGTGCTGTCGGCGCCCGCGTTTCTGGGGGACCACCTGGCGCTGCAGCCCACCGAGTTCTTCTGGTTTTTCCTGCTCACCATTTCCGGCATCATGTCCGGCGCCTGGCTCAGCGGCCGGCTGGCGGGCAAGATCGCGCCCAAGCAGCAGATACGCCACGGCTTTGTCATCATGCTGCTGACCTCGGTGCTGAACCTCACGGCCAACCTGCTGTTCACGCCGCATGCCTCCTGGGCGCTGTTCCCGATCGCGGTGTTCGCCTTCGGCTGGGCGTTGATGGTGCCAGTGGTCACGCTGCTGGTGCTGGACCTGTATCCCGAGCGGCGCGGCATGGCGTCCTCGCTGCAGGCCTTTATCGGCTCCACCGCCAACGGCATCGTGGCCGGCATCGTCGCGCCGCTGGTCATGCATTCCACGCCCGCGCTGGCCGCGGTGTCGCTGGGCATGATGTGCATAGGGCTCACGGCCTGGATGTATTTGCACCACCGCTGGCCCGAGATAGGCCGCGTCGCCTCGCGCGACTGACAGCAGCACCAGAGACCGCTTTACCAGCGGTCGTTCACCCTGACCGGGAACTCCATGCCCTGGCCCACACGTTGCACCACGTAGCCGGCATCGAGGTAGACAAAAAAGAACATGTCCTGGATGCCGTCCCGCCAGCGGTAGGTCATGATGTCGCCCGACCAGGAGGCCACGCCGTCGACCTTCGCGGGAGGCCCGAACTCGCGCTCCACGTCGGCACGCGTCCATTTGCCGACTTCTATCCTGGAGAAGTCCTGCGGGTTCAGGACCTGCCTGGCGCTCACCACCTTGCCCGCGGCATCGAGGTCGACCATCACGGCCGTCTGGCCCGCGGGCTGGCGGGAATACTGCAGGCGCGTGCCCGAGGCCAGTGGCACCGCGCGCGTGGGCGCGCCATAACTCGCGAGGACCTGCTCTCGCGACATGCCGGGCTGCACGCCGACGGCGCAGCCCGCGGCCAGGAAAGCGGCAAGGGCCGCTGCGGAAACGGTTTTAACCATGGTCATAGGGGGTAGCTCCTGGATTTATCCCTGGATTTGTCTGACAGCGCCGGCACACGAATGTTCCCGGCGGCTTAGCCATTGAGCTGCGCCCAGCCCGGCGTGCCCGCGCGGCCTGAGTAGCGGCTGGTCGCGTCGTAGCGCTCCCAGGCCAGCCGCGCGGCACGCCCGCCATAAACATCCTGTTGCAGCCACTCACATTCGGCCTGCAGCGCGGCATCGCCGCCCAGCCGCGTGTGCCAGACCTTGGCGGTGCTGTCCCAGCGGTAGCCGCGGTTCTTGAGCAGTTCCTTGGCCGCGAAGGGCGCGCCTGTGGCCTGCAGGCGGTAGCTGGGCAGGCGGGCGGTGGACAACAAGTGCGCCAGGCCGTTGACGCCCTGGCCCGGTAACTCGGCCATCAGTACCGCCAGCAGCGCATGGCAGTCCATTTCCGCGCGGTGCGCATCGTAAAACCAGCCGAGTTCAGAAGCCAGGTAGCTGAGTTTGGCCGAGCTGTGGCCCGCCGCCGTCCAGTCGATGTCGGCAAAAGAGCAGGCCCAGTTCAAGGCCTGGGCCCCGGGGATCAGGCCTTCCACAAAGGGACGGTCAAAACCCGCGTTGTGCGCGACGACGAGGTCCACTCCCTCGAGCAGGCTGCCCACGCGCGCCATGTCCAGCTGCTGGCCCGCCAGCATCGCGTCGCTGATGCCGGTGATCTCGCGCGCGATTTTCGGCACCGGCATGCCCGGGTCGCGCAGCCCGTCATAAACCTGGACCGGGCCCGTCGCAAAGCCGGTTTGCGTGTCGACCTGGATGCGCAGCAGCGCCAGCTCCATGATCTGGTCGCGCGAGGCGTCCAGCCCCGTGGTTTCGGTGTCCAGAATCACCACATGGGCCACGGGCCCCTGGGGCGCCTGCGGAAATTCCATGGCCGGCACCAGCCGCCTCAGCACGCGGTAGTCGGGGTGGCGCTCCAGCGCCTGGGCCATGGCCTCGGGGCTCTCGCCGGCCGTGGCGGGGGGCGCCGCGGGAGCCGGTGCCGCAGGCTTGGCCGCCTTGGGCTTGCGCAGCTTGGCGGCAGCGGCCTCGGCGGCCATCGCCAGCAGACCCTCGTCAAAACCGAAACCCAGTTGACCGCCCGCCTTCATGCGCGCGGGAAGGCCTGAAGCCTCTGGGGATGGATAGCGTCTTGCATGCCTGCTCCTGGGTTTGCTTGGAATAAAGCCCGCTATCTTCGCAGATAGCAAGCCAGCGGTCCTTTCATGCCGGCACCGTTTGCGCACCGTGCAAGAGACCGAGACATTCGACGCCTATGCGCGGCGCGCCTGCTCTGCGGCCTTGTGCTGGCGCGCGAAACTTTTGGCCAGGTCCAGGAAATTCTTTTCAGCCGGCGAGTCGCTGTCATCCCGGCTCACCAGCGTGATGGGCGCCACGAGCGCGGGCCTGGCATTGCGGATGCGGCAGTACACCACGCTCTCGCGGTGGAAATTCTTCATCGAGGCGGGAACGACGGAGACGCCCGCGCCGGCCGCGACCAGGCTGATGTTGGTCAGCATGCGCTCGACCTCGGTGGCGATCTTGAGCGTGAAGCCCGCCTGTTCGCAGGCCTCGATCAGGTCCGAATACATGCCCGGCGCGCCGTGCCTGCGCACCAGGATGAACTGCTCATCGGCCAGGGACCTCAGGTCAATGACCGGCATCTTGTCCTTGGCGGCACCCGCGACCAGCGCGTGGCCCACCGGCAGGATCAGCAGCATCTCTTCTTCCAGCAAGGAGAAAAACCGCACGCCGCGCGGATGGCTGACGGGCGAACGCAAAATCGCGACATCGACCTTGCCCCGGTCTATGCCTTCGGTCAGCTCGGCCGCATTGGCTTCGCGCAGGTCCAGGTGGACATCGGGATAGGCGTCGCGGTAGGCGCGGATGATGCCGGGAATCAAGGGATGGGCCGCGGCCGAACTGGTAAAGCCTATGGCCAGCGTGCCTTCAAACCCCTGCGCGGCGCGCGCCGCGCGCGCCGAGGCCTGCTCAACGCCGCGCAGTATGGCCTTGGCCTCCTGCACAAACACGGCGCCGCCGGCCGTCAGCGCCGCGCCCTTGGGATGGCGGCGGAACAACTCGAAGCCCAGCTCTTCTTCCAGCAGCCGGATCTGGTGGCTCAGGGGCGGCTGCTGCATGTTCAGCCGCTCGGCGGCGCGCGTGAAATGCTGCTCCTCGGCAACCATCAGGAAGTAGCGCAGATGTCTAAGTTCCATCGCCTCAACCTATCTTTTAAAGATATTAGGAATATTGCCTCCGGATTTTATGCATATGCCCTCGGTGCGGGTGACACCTTCGCGTCTTTACACTCGCCGTCCATCCCCAAAAATCCACCGTACGGCGCGGCTCGCGAAGCTCCGCGGCAGGATCACCCGTAGACTGGGCGGTCGATGACCAGAACCAGAAAAACGCTTCGCCATCCCATCGCGCAGATGGCCCTCGCCTTTGCCGCCGGCATGCTGCTGGGGCATTTTTTCCCTTCAGCCGGCACACTGATGAAACCCCTGAGCGACGGCTTTCTGCGCCTGATCGGCATGCTGATCGGCGTGCTGATTTTTTGCCTGGTGGTGTCAGGCATCGCCGGCATGCGCAACCGGCTGCAGGCAACACAGGTCGGCGTCAAGGCATTCTTCTACTTCGAGGCCATGACCGTGCTCTCGCTGGCCGCGGGCATGGTGGGCGCCCTGCTGCTGGCGCCCGGCAAAGGCTTCGCGCCGGTTTTTGCCGCCGAGGCCGCGCAGCGCGCGGCGCCCGCACCGGCCGCGCAAAACACGAGCGATTTTTTGCTGGACATCATTCCCTCGACATTCACCGGCGCATTCACCGGCAACAACACCCTGCAGGTCCTGCTGCTGGCACTATTGACGGGCATCGCGCTGGCGCGCGTGGGCGAGCGCGGCCGCGGTCTGCTGGAACTCATAGAAGGCGTGCAGCAGGTGTTTTACGGCATGGTCGGCATGGTCCTGAAGCTCGCGCCGCTGGCCGCCTTCGGCGCCGTGGCTTTCATGATAGGCCGCTACGGCATATCCTCGGCGCTGCCGCTGCTGAATTTTCTCGCCGCGATCTACCTGGTCAGCGTCCTGTTCGTCTTCGTCGTGATGGGCCTGGTCGCGCGCGCCGCCGGCTGCAACATCTTTCGCCTGGTCGCCTACGTGAAGGAAGAGCTGATGCTGGTCTTTTTCACCAGCTCATCGATCGCCGCCCTGCCGGGCCTGGTCGAGAAGCTGGAAAAAATGGGCTGCGCCAAACCCGTGGTGCGCCTGATGCTGCCGGCCGGCTACAGCTTCAACCTGAACGGCAGCAATCTTTACATCGCGATGGCGGCGGTCTTCCTGGCGCAGGTGGCGCATGTCGACCTGGGGTTCTGGCAGCTGCTGTCGCTGCTGGGCATCATGATGCTGACGTCCAAGAGCGCCGCCAGCGTCGCCGGTTCGTCCTTCGTGGCCCTGACCGCGACGCTGGCCAGCCTGAACCTGATTCCCCTGACCGGCATGGTCTTGCTGCTGGGCGTGGAGCGGCTGATGAAATGCCGCTCCCTCACCAACGTGATCGGCAACTGTGTGGCCTGCGTCGCCGTCTGCGCCTGGGAAAAAACGCTGGACCGCCAGGCCATGCATCAAGCCCTGTCGGGCAAGGACCTGCCGGCCGCCGCCAACCAGGTCTGATGCAGGCGGTCGCCCAGGCACTCCGCGCGGCCCAGGAACAGGGCATCCAGGCACTCGGGCCGCTCCAGCCGGCGGTAGAGCGCGGCCCGCTCCTCGTAGTCGTCGGCCATGCGGATGGCGGCCGCGACGTAGCCCTCCACGCTGGCGGCAATGCTCCAGTCCGGCAGGCCCAGGCGCCGGAACAGGGCCTCGTCAATATGCTCGAACACCTCGGGCCCCGTCTTGCACACGCCGGGCAGGCCGACTGTCATCGCGTCGGTGATGCCGTTGGTGTTGCCGAAAGGGAAAGGGCTCAAAAACATGTCACAGCGGCTGAAGATAGCAAGGTAGTCCGGGTAGGGCTGGTGGGCGTAGACCTCGGCGTCCGGCAGGTAGCGGCGTACCACCCTTAGCACCTGCGGGTAGATCAGGCCGGTCGCCTGCCCGATCAGGAAATGAAAGCGCACCTGCTTGCGCGAGCCGGCGCGTATTTTCTGGCAGGCCAGCAAAAATTTCGGGTTGAGCTTCATGGTGGTCGAGGCCACCGCGATGTTGACCACGGGCGAGTCCTGCCGCTGCGGCCTCTCCAGCGAGACCGCTATGGCGGACGGCCGGTAAGGCTGGCCGTCCTTGGGCAGGCGCAGCAGGGTTTCGCTGAAGCAGGCCGGGTCGCCGACAAAATCGTCTTCCACGCTGATGTAGTCGATGCGGTCGGAGTGGGTGGTGGCCGGATGGCCCAGCGCGGCCACCTGCACCGGTGCCAGGCGCTGGTTGGCCGCGAACATGGTGATGGGAAACATGCCGACGCTGGGCATGTAGAACACCGCGGGCTTGAGGGCGCAGGCCAGCATGTGCAGCTGGCGCAGGCAGGCCATCATGTCGTTGGGCGCCTCGAAATCCACGACCTCGTCGAACACCGCCCGGCCCAGCTCGTCGATGTTGCCGGGATAGGCGACGGCCACCACGTAAAAATGCCGGCGCGCGGCCTCCATGCTCCTGGAGTGCGTGCGGTAAATCGAATGCCCGCCGGAAAACCACTCGAGCAGCACCAGCATGACGGGCTTGTCCGTGCTGGCCGGAGCCAGGGTGAGGGGCACCCGGGCCAGGCCCAGCGCCTCCAGCTTCTTGCGGATCAGGCGGTTGATGGGGCGCTTGATCTCGTGGCGGCCGGGCAGGTCGGCATAGCTGCAGTGCATGTACACGTCGTGCAGGATGCCCAGCGGCAGCAGGTCCAGGCTGTCGATTTCCTCAAGGTGGTCGGGCAGCCAGGCCAGCAGCGCTTCGCGTTTGGAGTGTGCAGCGGGTGAGCCGAGAAAGCGCGGCGAAAGCAGGGCCGTGAACAGCGCGGCGGCCAGTTTTTTGTTCTGCCGCCACAGCAGTTCCGCGTCCAGCGGGATTTCCGATTCGGGCGAATACAGGATGCAGAACTTCACCAGGTCCTGCTCGCTCACGTGGAACTCCGGCGCGCCCGGGCCCAGGAAGTTGAGCGACTTCAGGATGTGGTCGCAGTGGACGAAGGCGCTGGCGGCAAACAGCGCCGAGAGCCAGCGCTGGAAGTTGATGAACTGGCCGAAACCGTTTGGCGTGACGTGAAAGCCCGGGTCGGAAAACAGCGCCGAGATGGCGCTGGTGATGCGGGTCAAGCCGTGCGCGTCGCGCTCTTGCGCGCCCACGGCGGCCGACAGGCTGAGCGCGAAGTTGCCGTCCAGGTTGCCGTAATTCCTGTCTATGAGCAGCAGCAGCTTGACCAGCTCGCGCGCGGCCGGCTCCTGCTGCCGGGAGTAGCACAGGTATTCGAAGTTCTCGAGCGAAAAGATGTCCTCAGCCATGGCGCCCCTCCAGCAACGCCAGTATCACCGTTTCCGACACCAGGCTCACTGGAACAGCCCGGAAAAAGTGCGGTCCAGCTTCTGCTGGGCCAGCGCGAGTTTTTCTTCCTGCGCCTTGAGCCAGGCGGCGTCCTGGTCCAGCCTGCGCTTCTCGGCCGCCAGCATTCTGGCGGTCTCCGCACGCTGCGGGCCGCCCAGGCCTTTGCTCGAGGCCAGCATGTTCTGCGCGCTCAGCGCGGTCTGATAGCGTTCCTGCGTGAGCGGGAATTCCGTGCGCGGGAAGTCAAAGGCCTTCACCGCTTCGGTGTACAGCTGCTTGACGACGTCAAAGGGAATCTCGGCGGGCTTGAGCTTGTTGGCGCGCCCGTAGCTGACCAGCTCCGAGGCGAAATGGTGGCCGACCCGGAAGGGGACATCGGAGTCGCGCTGCAGGATGTCGGCCAGCTCGGTGGTGGTGGAGTAATCAGCCTCGACTTCCTGCAGGGCGCGGCTGCGGTCTATGACGAGGTTGTTCATCAGCTCGGCCAGCTTCACAAAGGCATCGGTGGTGAGCTCCAGGGTTTTTTCGACCTGGTCGCGTTTGTAGTCGGGCATGCCGGGCGTGACGTTGTGCGCCTCCAGCTGGTAGGTGAAGGCGCGGCCCACCACCTCGCTGGCCTGCAGCCGCAGCACGTTAAGGGCATAAGGGTTGCGCTTTTGCGGCATGATGCTGCTGGTGCCGGTGAGCCGGCCTTCCTGCAGGGTGATCCAGGGCACGGCCTGGTGGTACTGGGTGTGCATGTCCTGCACCAGCAGGCCCATCATCAGCGCCGCATTGCTGCACAGGCCCACCAGTTCCACGCCCTGGTCCAGCGCGCCGAGCTGCGCCGCGTCGTAGGAATTTTCCAGCGCGCCGTCAAAACCCAGCAGTTCCGCCAGGCGCTCGCGGTTGACCGGGAAGCTCGAGGTGCCGAGCGCGCCCGCGCCCAGCGGGCTCAGGTTCAGGCGCGCATAGGCTTCCTTCAGGCGCGCGCTGTCGCGCCCGAAGACCGAGGCAAAAGCCAGCAGGTAGTGCGCGTAAGTGGTGGGCTGGGCCTGCACGCCGTTGGTATAGGCCGGCACGATGGTGTCCAGGTTTTTCCCGGCCACGGCCAGCAACTGCGCTTTCGACTGGATCATCGCGGCCATCAGGGCCAGCGCGCGCTCGCGCTGCATCAAGCGCCGTGTGGTGGACAGCATGTCCTGGCGGCTGCGGCCCGAATGCATGCGCGAGCCGTCGGGGCCGGCCAGCGCCAGGATCAGCGGCTCGTACTGCAGGTAGTCCCCCGGGCGTTTGGCGCCCGGCTGGCTGCCGTCCCGGATCACCTGGTCGACCGCTCGCGCGATCTTTTTGCCGAGCTCGGGCGGGACGATCCGGGTCTCCACCACCATCACGGTGGAAGCCTTGTTCATCTCGCCAAGGAAATGGAAATTGTCGTGCTCGGCCTTCCCGGAGGTTTTGTCCGTGGCGATGGCCGCGCCGCACAGCGATGCCAGCAGCAGCGCAAGCAGCACCAGCCGCCCGGTCCGGCGCGGCGGCACGAAGCGAATGGTCGCCGCGGCGGGCGCGGGTTCAAGGCGTCGCATCGTCTTTTCCTCCGGCGGATGCATTGAGACTGGAGCCTGGCGACAGCACCGAAATGGTGAGCTTGTCCGTACCGTTGCCCGCAGGCGGGAGCGCGGTGTCGGCAAGCGGCGCCATCCAGTCGCCGCCGGTCATTTCGGTCTGCAGCGCGGCGGTGGCGCCAGCCGACGCGGCACTGGTCAGGCTGTTGTTGATGGTGCCGCCCAGGCTGCGCAGCACGGTGCCGGAGCCAGTGGCGGCAATCGTCGTGACATCCGAGGACTGGCTGAAAGCCTGCCCGTTGGGCGCGCTGGCGCTGATGAGCAGCAGGCCGTTTTCCACCTGCAGCTTGTTGGTGCCGCCGTCTATGCGCACGCCGTAGCTGCCGCCCGAACCCGAAACGCGCAGGCTGCCGTCGCCGCCCGTGCTGACGGTGTTGAAGGCATTGGCGCTGCTGCCGACGATGGAGAGCCCCTCGCCGGAGCCGGCGGCCGTCGCCTGGATGTCGATATCGCCGCTGCCCGAGGTGATGCTGACGCCGTTGGCGGAGCCCGAGGCCGCGCTGCGCAGCAGCACCGCCGGCGCGGCCGAGGCCGGGCCGCTGTTGCCGGTGACCGAGAGCTTGCCCGACACCGTGGAGATGGCGGCGGAACTGGTCGCCGTCGAAGGGTAGAGGGTGACGCCGCTGCCGTAGATGGAATTGCCGGCCACGCTCACCGTGCCGCTGCCGGTGGCGCGAATGACGTTGTTGCCGGTCAGCACGCCCACGCCGTCGCCGTAGACGCTGCTGCCGGTGATCGCGAGCGCGCCGTTCTCGACGCTGAGCAGCGCCTTGCCGCCGCCGTAGATGCTGACGCCGTTGCCCTGGTCGGCGGCATTGCCGACCAGCGTCACATTGCCCGCGCCGGTGGTCTGGATGCGGTTGGCGACGTTCTGGATGGCGATGCCGTGGTCCAGTTCCGCGATGTTCGGCGAGTGGAAGTTGCCCATCAGCGTGATGTTGCCGCCCTGCGAGGCGATGTTGTTGACCGAATTGGTGCTCGAAGCGCTGCCGCCCAGCGAGATGGCGTCCGAGGTGCCTATGGAGTCGCCGCGGAAAGTAATGTCGCCGCTCACGGTGGTGACGTTGACGCCGTTGGCGTTGCCGGTGGAGTTCAGGAAGATACCGTAGCCGCCGAAGCTGCTGGTGCTGTTGCCGTTGACGGCAATGGCGCCGCTGCCGGTCGTGATGTTGATCGCCGCATTGGCGCCGGAGGGCGCGATGTCCACGCCCCGGCCCGAGTAGCTGGTGCCGTCCAGCGTCAGCGCGCCCGACTGCGTGCCCAGGTTGATGCTGGCGTAGGCGCCGCTGGCGTCCAGCGACACGGCCTTGAACGAGCCGGTGGTGGGGTTGACCACGCTGTTGTTGGCCAGCAGCTTGAGCGCGCCGGCCGTGGTGTTGATGTTGATCCTCGAAGCGGTGGCCGCGCTGGCGCCGCTGCCCGAGCTCAGCAGCCCCAGCGCCGGCGTCGTGCCGCCCGAGGTGTTGCCGGCCACGGTGATGGCGCCGTCCGAGAAAATGCTGATGGAGGAGCCCGAGCCCGTCGAATTGAGCACCGTGCCGTAGCTGCCGGTGCTGCTGCCGCCCAGCGTGATGGCGCCGCCGGCCGTGGCATTGAGCACCACGCCGCCGGTGCCCGAGGCCGCCAGGTAAACGCCGCGGCCGGCGCCGGCAAAGCCGTTGGAATTGGCCTGCACGGTCAGGTTTCCGCTGCCCACGGTGAGTTGCTGCGAGGAGCCGCTGGCGGTCGAGCAGATCAGCACACCGAAACCTGAAGTCGCGTTGCCGCTGATCGTCAGATTGCCGGAGCCGCTGGCGGCCAGGGTGTTGTTGGTGCTGAAGATGCGTGTGCCGTTGCCGCTGCCCAGATTGGTGCTGTCCACCGTGATGGAGCCGGCGCCGCTGGTCTGCACGTTGCTGCCGCCTGTGAGCACAAAGGCGTCGCCGGTCGCGCCGGCGATGCCAACGTTGGCCAGGATGGCGATGTTGCCGCCGCCGGCATTGAGCGTGGAGCCGGAGATATTCACCGCGCTGCTGGTGGAGCTTGTCGAGGTGGAGGCGCCGCGTATCGTGATGTTGCCGCCGCTGGTGCTCAGCGTGGTGCCCGCGGTGATCGCCACGCCCGAGGCGCTGCTCTGGTTGGTGGCGGCATAGCCGGTCAGCGGATTGCTGCCGCCCCTGATGGTGATGGCCCCGCCGTTGGTGGTGATGGTGCTGCCTGTCAATGCCACCGAGCCGTTGCCGGTATCGCCATAGTTGGAGACCAGCGAGACGTTGAGGCTTTTGCCGGTGCCGTTGGAAATGACACGGCCGCTGCCCATGATGATGTTGCGGTGCGCCTGCAGGGTCAGAGAGGCATTGCCCACCCCCTTGACGTTGTCCAGCACATTGATGTCGCCCGAGGTGCCGCCGACGGCGGAGGTTTGGACAATCACGTTGGCGCCTTCGGACAGCGAGGCGTTGAGGACGGCCGAGCTCAGGTTGGAGCTGGCCGCGCCGCTGGAGGTGAAGGGCGAGCTCGAGGTCGCGCCGACGCTTGCCGTGCTTGTGATGTTGATGTTGTAGGGGTCGATCAGCCAGGTGCCGCCCTTGCCGGAGGCTGCGCTGATATCCACCGAACCCGTCGCCTCCAGGGCGTGGCCCGAGGTCTCGACCAGGCCACCGCTGCCGGTCTGCCCGCCGCCCAGCACGGTGATGCCGCCGTGAAAGCGCGTGCTGTCGGTGGACCACAGGATGACCTTGCCGCCGTCGCCACTGCTGATCGCGTCAGCGTTGATGCGGGCGTCTTCGCCCATGAAGGTTCCCACGGCCTGGCGCTCGGTGCCGCTGCCCTGGTAGTTGCCGCCGACCAGCACGGTGCCGCCGCCGGCGTCACCCGAGGCGTCTATGCGCGCGCCGTCGAACACACCGACGTACTGGCCCAGGGCCTTGAAGCTGCCGCCGGTTTCGCCGGCGCCGCGGCCCGAGACGTCGACACGGCCGCTCACCGCGACGACACCCGCGCCGCCGCCGTCCAGCAGCACGGCGCCGTTGCGGCGCTGCAGGCTGGTCGCCTCGATCACGCCCTCGTTGTTGACCACATGAGACAGCAGTGCGTCGCCGGAGCGTGCCGACATGACGACCACGCCGCCATTGGCCTTGAGCAGGCCCTGGTTCACCACGCTGGCGCCCAGCGCGGGGTCGCTGATCTGCATATTGATCAGGCCGTCGCCATTGAAGTCCAGTGTGACTTTTTCGCCGGCGCCCAGCATGACGCTGCCCAGGCGGGCCGTGATGCTGCCTTCGTTGCGCACCTGCGCGCCCAGCAGCGCCACGTAGCCACCGTCGGCCGCGACGATGCTGCCCTGGTTGATCACGGCGCCGCCCGCCCCACCCGCGCCGCCGGCTTCAAAACGGTTGGTGCCGGCCATGAAATTGGCGTCGGAGAGGTTCAGCGAGCTGGCCACCAGGCCGCCGACGTTGACGGCCGAGCCCTGGCCGAACAGGATGCCCGAGGGGTTGATCAGGTAGACCTGCCCGTTGGCATTGAGCTGGCCCATGATCTGCGAGGCGTCACTGGAGGTGACCCGGTTGAGCGCCACCGACGAGGCCGAGGGCTGCGCGAAATTGACCCTGGCCGCGCTGCCGATGTTGAAGGTGTTCCAGGTCGCGGCCATGCGGTCGCTGCCCTGCACCACGTTCATCACGTTGCCGCTCTGGCTGATGCTGCCGCTGCCGGCCGTGACCTGGCCGCCGGTCGGCAGGGCGCCGGGGTCCAGCGCGTATACCCGCAGCGGGTAGATGCTGCACAGCGCCGACAGCATGGCGGCCGTCAGCGGCGTCAGCCTCGGGCGGTTTTTGCGCGCCGCATGAATGGAAGAAGCCGGGGAAGGTTGGTGCGTCATGGCGAGCCCCTCAGAATGTGTAGTTGATACCGACACCGATCGCGCGAATCGTGGTGCCCACGCCGGAGGTGCCGAACACGCCGGCGACGGCGTAGTTGTAGTTGGCCAGCGGCTGGTTGCGCAGCACCACATACTGGCCGAAGATCCTCAGCTGCTTGCTCCAGTTGTAGGAAAAGCCGATGGCCTGGGAGGTCGCGCCCATGCCCTCGGTCGAGCAGTTCACGCCGTTGCCGGAAATCATGGTGCAGTCGCCCGCGAAGGCCTTGGCATGGCTGGCGCGCAGCTGCCAGGCGCCTATCTTGTGGGTGACGCCGACCATGTAGGCGCGGCGGCGGTAGCTGGACATGTCGCTGGAGGTGACGCTGGTGTTGACGACGCCGGATTCGGCGTAGCGCAGTTCGTCGGCGATCAGCGAGACCTTGGTGTCGCCGAAGTCGTAGGCCACGCCGTAGCGCACGCTGTAGTCGTCCGAGGTGGTGCCCTGCGTGACATGGGTGTTGGTGCCCACGCCGCGCGCGTTGCGGCCCAGGCTGGCGATGCCGAAGTAATTGATGTGCTGCTCGGCCGCCACCACGGCGGAGAAGCCGCCGTTCTCGTAGGACAGGCTGCCGCCGTAGAGGTAGCCGGTGTCAACATCAGGTGCGGCCTTCATGCCGTTGTTCGAATACGCCAGCTTGAGCTGGAAACCCCCCATCTTGGGCGTCCAGTAGCCGTACACGCCGGCCTGGCGCCGGTTGAAGGCGGCATCGTCGTTGTTGTTGACCGCCGCCGTGCCCACCGGGCCCGAATTCCGGGTGATGCTGGTGGCAAAGCCCGGCGAGCCGATGATGTTGTAGTGGGCCGCGCTGGTGGTGGCGCCGAAGGGGTCGAAGGAAGTCGTGCTTTCTTTCAGCGGCATGTCCCAGTTGCCGTACATCGCGGTGCCGGCCTCGGGATGGGCGACGGCCACGCCGGTGTTGCGCAGCTCCTGCCTGTGTGTCCAGTCGGGCGAGGCATCGACGCCGGCGGCGCCCGCGCTCAGCGACAGGCCCAGCTCCAGCTGCCACAGCAGCTTCCACTGTTCATAGACCGGGATGCCGCCGCGCGCGCCTATATAAGAGACGTTGTCGCGCGCGCGCCAGAAGCCCGACATATTGCGCCCGTTGGGCGTGGCCAGCTTGCTCTGGTCGGCGGGCGCCGCGGGCGTGGAGTCCGAGCGGCTCACGTATTCGGGGATGATGCCCAGCGAGCCGTAAAACAGCATGCCGTCCTGCGCTTCCTCAAAATCCTCGCCGCGGTTGCCGCCGCTGCTGCTGGAGGCCAGGCCGGTGAAGGCCTGGGGCGACCCCGAGACCGACAGCCACAGGCGGCGTGCGCTTTTCGGTTCGCTGCTCGGGTTGACGCCGGGCGACATCGCCAAACTCGCGTTAAACACCAGGTCCTTGTGGTAGACGTTCAGGCCCACACCGTAGCCGTAGCGGCTGGCGCGGTTTTCACTGGCATCCCAGGGTTTTTTGTTGATGGTCACGCGCCCCGCATCGGCAAACAGCGCGCCTTCCACCACCGCGTTGCCGACGACGCCCAGGGTTTTGCGCAGCTCCAGCCGGGCCAGCATGCCCTGGTCGCCGGCAGCTTCGCCGGCCGGGTAGGCGCGCACGCCGTTCGAGCCGCCCAGGCTCATTTTTTCCGACGCGTCCAGGTTCTTGTCGGCGTACTGCGCGCTGACGGAGCCCAGCAGCGAGAAGCCGCCGCCCAGCTGCTGCTGGCGGCTATAGGACAGGTTGAGTTTTTTGTAGTCGCCGGCCGCATTGGCCGTGAAGCGGTCCAGCGCGGCGTCGTTGGCAGTTTCTTTTTTCAGGTGGCCCATGCCCATGCGCACATTCCAGCTGTTGCTGGCCGGCGCACCGGTCAAATCGTCGCGCCAGTCGCCGGACAGGCCCGCGCTCAGCACATGGGCGGATTTGTCGACGGTGGTGCCGCCTGTGGTGTCCTGGAAATGCCGGTATTCCGCCGCCAGCGAGGCATTGATGTTGGCGCGCCGGCTGCGCAGCAGCGCGGCGTTGAGGAACAGCGTGCTGATGCGGGCTTCGCCGCTGGCCTGGACCTCCTTGAGGTTTTTGCCGATGTTGTACTGCAGGCCCGCGAAGTTCGCGCCCACCGTCAGGCCCGTTGTGCCCAGGGGCTGCTGGTAGCCCACGCCGGCGATGCGCAGGCCTTCAAACGTCTGCTGCGTGTTCAAGCTGAAGCTTTCGCCCATGCCCAGCGCGTCGTTGAGGCTCAGGTTGGCGGACAGGCGATTGGCGCCCGTGTAAAAGCTGCCGCCGTTGTCTATGCTCACGCGCCCGGTGATCGCGCCCATCTCGCTGAGCTTGACGATGACGTCGGTGGCGCCCGGCTCCGCCGACGGGCGCAGCACCGCCTTGACCGTCATGCCGGCGATGTCGGACAGCCGCAGCAGCGTGTTTTCCAGGTCGCTTTCCTGGATCACCTCGCCCGGCTGCAGCCCCGCGAGGTGCCGGCCTATCAGTTCCGGGTCCAGGCGCACATTGGCGTCGGGCTCGGCCACCACCCGGCCTATGACGCCTTCACGGATGCCCAGGGCGACCACGCCGCCCTGTATTTCCTGCGCCGGCAGGTAGGCGCGCGCCACCAGGTAGCCGCGCGCGCGGTAGTAGGCGGTGATCTTGGCGGCGGCTTTGCCCAGCCCGGCGAAATCCAGCTCGCGGCCGACAAACTCCTGCAACTGGCCTTGCAACTCGGAAGCCGGCAGGGACCGGTTGCCGCTCAACACAAAGGCCGTGACCTGCACGCCCGGCCCGCCCGCGGAAAGGCCCTGGCCTTCATCGCTGCCTTCGGTCTCTTTCTCGATGCGCGCGGGGCGCTGCGCGGGGGCCTGCGCCCCGGTGTTTTCCGTCGGCGAGAGTTGCTGCCGGTTTGCGTCGAACAGGGTGCCGGCGCTGGGCGGCGTCTGCGCATGGACGGCACATGGCAAGGTGAAGGGCGCGGCTGCCAGCATTGCGCAAATCTGCGACGCGAGGATTTTTCGCCGGGGCGCGGCAGGGCGTGGGGATTGCATCATGTTGTCGTTTTCCGTCTTGTTGTTGTGTTCACACCGTCGGCGTTTCTTTTGTGTTGTCTTCGTGTGCCTGTATTTCGGCGCGTCCCTGTTGGTCCCTGTGTGTCCTTGTGCGGTCCCCGCTTTTCGCTAGTGGCCGGCGGCCGGGAAAATTTTTTCGGCGACCTCGCGTGATTCAAAAATGTCGGCCGCCTCGTGGCCCGCGTCCGGCACCACCATGACGGCGCGCGCCACGGGCGTGCCCCATTTGCGGGCCAGAAATTGTTCGTAGCGCAGGTAGTTCCTGTGCCGGTTCAGCCGGTCCGTGCCCTGCATGGCGGCGCCGCAGGATTTGTCGAGGGACTCGTAGGCCGGGTCGTTGTCCTGCGCGCCCACCAGGTAGAGGACTTCGCGCGCCGCATAACGCTTGAACAGCTGTTCGCCGTCCAGGCCCTGCCCGTAGGGGACCATGTTGCCCAGGCCGTAGCGGAAATTGTTGTAGCCGGGGCAGAGGATGCTGTTGACCGGCTTGAAGTCTTCGCCCTCGGGGCGGTTGGCATCCAGGTACAGATAGGAGGACGGACTGGAGACCACATAACGCACGCGTATGCCCGCCTTGCGCAAGGCCTCCTCGCTGTTGTTCAGCACGGCATAACGCTGCATCAGCTGGCCGCCGGCCGAGTGGCCGATGAAGACGATTTCCTTGAGCACGGGGAAGCGCTTGTCCGCGCTCAGATAGCGGGCGATGTCGTCGAGCACGCCGCAGGAGTTGATGGCCTCCTTGCCGCGGGACTCCTGGCATTGCATCCAGTTGCCGCCGCGCCAGAGCGGGATCCTGCCGTCCGGCGACGGGTCCGAGGCCGTCAGGAAATGCGGCACCAGCAGCACGGTGCTGGAGGCGTCCAGCCGCGCAGCCTGCAGCAGCCCCAGGCCCACGCCGAAGTAGCGGTCGGCATCGCGCTGCACACCATGCACAAAAACCACTGCGCGCCGGATGCCGGGGTCAGGCGTGCGCAGGTCGATATTGGAATAGACCGCAAAGGGATAGGCCGCGCCCGCGGTTTCCAGGTCAATCACCTGCTCCTTGGGTGGTTCGCCAGCGGTTTTGTCGGCCGCGGCAAAAAGGCGCACACACAGAAAGGCCAGGCCCATTGCCACGACAACTTGTAACCATCGATTGCGAATGCACGTCATGCCTATACCCCGCTTGTCAAAAATCGGAGATCGACACGGCTTCACGCCTTGTGCGCTATGGCGGCTTCCCCACCTACGCGACACAGATGGACTGCAAGTCCAGCGTTTCCTTGACGATCTTTTGCCCGGCTACCGGGAACGCAAGCTGTAACAACTTGCAAATACCGGCTGTTTGGCGCGATTCTAGGAACGCATGTGCAGCATGTAAAATATCTTAATTCGGGCTATTTGATACTTTTAAAGTATCCAAAAGAGGCTTTCTCCCCTCGCCCGCCCAGGCGGGAGGCCGCCCGGGCCTCCCTGTTCGCAGCCTAGGCTGGCCGTGACGAGCGCGCGCCTATCTGCAGTGCGTGCGGCCCCCGCGCCAGCTGTTCCTTGAGGAACTCGACGCAGACCCTGACCTTGGCCGAGCCGGCCGAGCGGGTGCTGGTCATGGCCCAGACGTCGGCCGGTTCGTGGTGCGTGGGCAGCACCCTTACCACCCGGCCGTCGCGCAAAGGCTGCGCGACATCCCATATCGACAGCAGGCAGATGCCCTTGCCGTCCACGCTCCAGCCTTTCACCACGTCGCTGTGGTTGGAGCTGAAGCGGCTGGTCACCTTGACGGACTCCGGCCCTTTGGGCCCTGTCAGGCGCCAGGTGCCGAAGGGCTGCTCGCGCTCGCGGTACAGCAGGCATTCATGCTCGGCCAGTTCGGCCACCGACTTGGGGTGGCCGCGCCGCGCCAGGTACTCGGGCGAGGCGCACAGGATGCGCCAGCTCTCCACCATGCGCTGCGCAATCAGCTGCGGCTGGGCCGGCTCGCCGACACGGATGTCGAGGTCGAAGTTCTCGCTGACCAGGTCCACGCGCCTGTCCAGCAGTTCGAGCCAGACCTCGATGCGGGGATAGCGCGTGCCAAGCAGGGACAGTATGGGCGCCACATGTTCGCGGCCCAGGCGCTGGCTGGTGGCGATGCGCAACTGGCCCGAGGGCTCGCTCTTGGCGCTGCTGAAGGCCTCGGACATCGCGTTGCTGTCGTCCAGGATGCGCCGCGCCCACTGGTAGGCGCGCTCGCCGTCCTCGGTGATCACCACGCGCCGCGTCGTGCGGTGGAACAGGCGCACACCCAGCTGCGACTCCAGGATGCCTATGCGCTTGCTGATGTGCGCCGGCGTGGTGCCGACCTCCAGCGAAGCGGCGGCAAAGCCGGAGCGGCGAACCACCTCGCAGAACACGTGCAAATCCTTCAGGTCCATGGCCTTGATTATCAACAACTCGTTGAATACGACTCAACTATTTGCGGATTGTAGATATTTCTGTTGTTACTAGACTCCAGCCCAACAGCAGCCCTCATCAAAAAAGGACCCATGAGCAGACTTCCTATCGCCGTGATCGGTGCCGGCCTGATCGGCATCACCCATATAGACCGCGCACTCAAAAGCCCGGACGTGAAACTCGCCGGCATCGCCGACCCGACACCGGCGGCCGCCGACTTCGCAAGCGCCATCGGCGTGCCCTGCTTCCCCGACTACCAAAGCCTGCTGGCCGAAACCAAACCGAAAGGCGTGATCGTCGCGACGCCCAATGTGACGCATGCGCAGATCACGGTCGACTGCCTGGCGCACGGCGCCGCGGTGCTGGTCGAAAAACCCATCGCCGACACCCTGGCCGACGGGCTGCGCATCTGCGAGGCCTCGCGCGCCACCGGGCTGCCGGTGCTGGTGGGCCACCAGCGCCGCCACAACCCCATCATGCGCAAGGCCAAGGCCATCGTGGCCGCCGGCACCCTGGGCCGGCCGGTCAGCGCCACGGTGATGTGCACCTGGCTCAAGCCGCGCGATTATTTCGACGTGGCCTGGCGCCGCGAGCTGGGCGGCGGCCCCATCCTGATCAACCTGATCCACGACATCGACCTGATGCGGCATCTCTACGGGGAAATCGACAGCGTGCAGGCCCTGGCCTCCAGCGCGGTTCGCGGCTTCGGCGTCGAGGACACCGCGGTGGTCGCGCTGCGCTTTCGCAACGGCGCGCTGGGCACGGTCACCGTGTCGGACACGGCGGCCGCGCCCTGGAACTGGGACCTGGCCGCGGGCGAGGCGGAGCGCTTCCCGCGCCAGGACATCAACGCGCATTTCTATTCAGGCACGGAAGGTTCGCTGACCCTGCCGCGCCTGGAAGTCTGGCGCTACCGCCAGGACCAGGGCCCGGCCCAGGGCTGGCACGACCCGCTGACCATGGAGCGCACGGCCCTGCACATTGGCTGCCCCTACACCGAACAGCTACGCCATTTCGCCGCGCTGATTGAGGGCCGCGAAGCACCCGTGTGTTCGGCGCAGGACGGCTTGCGCACGCTGGAGGCGACGCTGGCGGTGACGCAGGCGGCCAAAGCGGGGAGCGCGGTTTCGCTGCCGGTTTGAGAAACGCCATGACCCCGCTGTCTCTTGCCCATCTCACCGTGCTGGACGCGGCGCCGCCGGCCTTCTTCGACCTCGCGGCCCAGGCCGGCTACCAGAAGGTCGGCATCCGCGTCTTCCCCGCCGTGCCGGGCGGCCTGTGTTATCCGCTGAGCCGGCCCACCGTCATCGAATGGCGCCGCCGCATGGCCGATGCCGGCGTCGGCGTGCATGACGTGGAGTTCCTCTCGGTCGCGCCGCAGCTGCGCGTGGACGACTACGCGGCCGCCGTGGCGCTGGCCGCCGAGCTGGGCGCGCGGCGGCTCAGCGTCTCGGGCGACGACACGGACTTCAGCCGCCTGGCCGACAACTTCGGCGCGCTGTGCGACCTTGCCGCCAGTGTCGGCCTCGGCGTGGACCTGGAGTTCATGCGCTTTCGCATCGTCGGCACGCTGCCGCAGGCGCTGGAGATCGTCACGCGCGCGGCGCGGCCCAACGGCAGGCTGCTGGTGGACCTGCTGCACCTGTACCGCTCCGGAGGAACGGCCGCCATGCTGCGCGAGATTCCGGCCGCCCTGCTCGGCTCGGTACAGCTGTGCGACGCGTTACTCAAGGACCCGACCGACGCCGGCATCACGGACGAAGCGCGCCAGGGACGTTTGTTCCCGGGCGAAGGCGAATTGCCGCTGAAGGATTACCTGGATGCCTTGCCCGCCGACATCCCCTTGTCGGTGGAAGCGCCGGCCGGCACAACCCATCCGGAGCTGGGACTGCCGCAACGCGCCGCGCGCGCCTGCGCCGCGTCGCGGGAGTTGCTGAAAGCCTGGCGGCCGTCACAGTGAAAGGGCGCGACACGCTCTGTGGCGTCTACTCTGGCTCAAGGTCTTGGGGGCCGTGTTGCAGTCGGCGGTGCCGTGGGCGCGCCAGGCATGGTGTTATCTGGCTGCTACCGTGGCTTCCTGGGGCTGCCAACCGCCGCCGAGCGCTTTAAACGCGGCAACCGCCGCGCGTGCGGATTCGGTTTGCGCCTGTGCTCGCGCGTCGGAGGCGCGCAACAGGTTTTCGTCAGCCTGCAGGACTTCGATCAGGCTGAGAACTCCTTTTTGGTACGCCGCAAACGACGCTGCCCGTGCGCGGCCGAGGGAGTCCACGCCTTGCGCAAGCACGGCGGCCTGCTCTTCGCGCTTGACCAGACCTGAGAAGGCGTTTTCGACGTCTTCGGTTGCGCGCAGGACGGCAAGCCGGTAGGCCGCCAACATTTCGGCCTCCTGGCCCCTGGCCTGGTCGATCTGCGCGTTGATGCGGCCGAAGTCGAACAGACGCCAGCGCAGGCCCAGAACGCCGGAGGCCTGACTCGCACCGCTGGTGAACAGGTTGCCGCCGGACACGGTTGTCGCGCTGCCGATCAGCCCACCCAGAGAAAGTTTGGGGTAGTACTCGGCAATGGCGACACCGATGCGCGCGTTCGATGCGGCAAGACGGCGCTCCGCCACAATCAGGTCGGGACGGCGCCTGAGCAACTCACCCGGAGAGCCTGTCGCAGTGATTTGCGGCGCCGCGGGGATGGCACGTGCATCAGCCAATTCCGCCCGATGCGTTCCGGGTGGCGAGCCCAGCATCACGTCAAGCGCGTTCATGGCCACGTCCAGGCCCGCCTCAAGGACCGGCACGGTCGCCCGAACCTGGGCCAGCGCAGCTTCGGCCTGACTCACCTGAAGTTCGGCCGCCAAGCCCTTGCCATATAGAAGGTTGATGGTTGATAGCAATTGCTGCTGCGTCTGCACCTGCCGGCGGGCAACATCGAGGCGGGTTTGCAGCCCACGAATGAGGATGTAGGTGTCGGCGGTCTGTGCCGCAACAGCCAGCCGGGTGGCGCTTGCGCCGGCCTCCGATGCCTGGTACCCCGCAACCGCCGCTTCCTTGCCGCGACGCAAGCCCCCGAATAGATCCAGTTCCCAGCTCGCGCCCAGATTGGCTTCGTAAGAACTGCCGTGGCGGTCGAAACCGGGGTTGGCGCTCAAGACTTTGCCCAAAGGCGTTTCAAGCGATTGGTAGGCTCTGGCGGCCTGGCCGCTGACATTGCCGGAAGGCAGCAACGCGGCATGGGCCGCCCCGAGTTCTGCGCGCGCCTGGGTGACACGAGCGGACGCCTGCGCGAGATCGAGGTTCTGCGCCAAGGCCTGCGTGACGAATCGGGTCAGCTGCGGATCGCCGAACCCCGTCCACCATGTGACGAGATCGGTGCGGGCGGCGGCCTGCCGCTGGTCGACCGCGGCTTGGCCCAGGTACTGTTGCGGCATGGGCGTATCGGGCCTGGCGTAGTCGGGACCGACGGCGCAGCCGGCCGAAAAGGCGGCAACAATGAAGATGGCAAGGGTGCGTTTGGGCAGCATGGACTTGTTCCGGATCAGGTAGTCGATATTGTGACTATAATACAATATGGTCACTCGCGGTCCACTTCTTTGGATGCGGGTAAGCTACAGGCCATGAACAAAGCGACCACTTACCCGGTTTCCGCCCGCGGCCCGGCCGACCACGAGGTGCGCGACCAGATCGTGACCGCGGCCACCGAGCATTTCAGCCGCTACGGCTACGGGAAAACGACCGTTTCCGATCTCGCCAAGGCCATCGGGTTTTCCAAGGCTTACATCTACAAGTTCTTTGAGTCCAAGCAGGCCATCGGCGAGGCGATCTGCGCCAACTGCCTGCGCGAGATCGAGGCCGAGGTGAGTGCGGCCATTGCCGGGGCCGAGACGCCGCCGGAGAAGCTGCGGCGGATGTTTAAAGCCGCGACCGAAGCGAGCCTTCGCCTGTTTTTCCAGGACCGCAAGCTTTACGAGATTGCCGCTTCGGCCGCCACGGAGCGCTGGCAGGCGGTTCAGGCCTACGAGGAACGCATCCAGAAACTGCTCCAGGACGTCTTGCAGGAGGGCCGGCAAACCGGCGATTTCGAGCGCAAGACCCCCCTGGATGAGACGGCCTTGGCCATCTACCTGGTCATGCGCCCCTACCTCAATCCCCTGCTCCTGCAACACAGCTTTGACTACAACAAGGAGGCGCCGGCGCATTTGTCCAGCCTGGTGCTGCGCAGCCTGTCACCTTGACGAAAATCCGTGACTATTGACTAATTTAGTCACTAGTTTCATAATGAAAGTCCAATCATTTCGTCAATGGGACTTTCATGCGCAGGCCTTACTTCGCTACATACACAGTCATTTGTGCATTGCCTTTTGTGTTGGCCGCTTGCGGCGACAAGGCGCAATCTGATCCGCGTACCGAGGCGCCGCTGGTGCGTGTGGCCACCGTTCAGGGCTCGGTCGCCGCGTCTCGCGCGTTTACCGGGACCGTAGCCGCCCGGGTCCAAAGCGACCTGGGCTTTCGGGTCTCCGGCAAGGTGCTGGAACGCCTTGTCGATGCGGGACAAACCGTCAAGCGCGGGCAAGCGCTCATGCGCATTGATCCCGTGGACCTGAAGCTCGCCGCCCATGCGCAGCTGGAGGCGGTGGCCGCCGCCCGGGCGCGGGCGCAGCAAACGGCGCAGGACGAGGCCCGCTACCAGGACCTGCGCGGAACCGGCGCCATTTCAGCCTCGGCCTATGACCAGGCCAAGGCTGCGGCAGATGCGGCCAGAGCCCAGCTCAGCGCCATCGAGGCCCAGGCCGAAGTCGCCCGGAACGCGAGCCGCTATGCGGAATTGGTGGCGGATGGCGATGGCATCGTCATGGAAACCCTGGTGGAACCCGGCCAGGTCGTCAACGCGGGACAGGTGGTGGTGCGCCTGGCCCATGCGGGCCGCCGTGAAGCCGTCATCCAACTGCCGGAAACCTTGCGCCCTGCAGTCGGCTCGACCGGGCTGGCCACGCTCTTTGGCCAGGAAGGCGCAGCCGTCCCGACCAGGCTCAGGCAGCTCTCCAACGCCGCGGACCGGCTGACGCGCACTTTCGAGGCACGCTATGTGCTGGATGGCGAGCTGTCCAACGCGCCGTTGGGCAGCACGGTGACCGTTCAAATCCCGGATGCCAATTCCACCGCGCAAGCCGGCTTTTCGGTGCCCATTGCTTCCCTGTCCGACGCGGGCAAAGGGCCGGGAGTCTGGGTGATCCAGGGCGAGCCGGCCAAGGTTTCGTGGCGGCCGGTCAAGGTCCAGCGCCTGGGCGACGACAGTGCTTACATTGCAGGCCAGCTCCAGCAGGGTGACCGCATCGTCGCACTGGGCACGCATCTGTTGCGCGAAGGCGAGCAGGTCCGCGTCGCGGCTCAAGCGCCCGTCACGGCAAGCGTGCGGCCATGAGCGAGGGCCGTTTCAACCTGTCGGCGCTCGCCGTGCGCGAGCGCTCCGTCACCCTGTTCCTGATCTGCCTGATCTCCTTGGCAGGGCTTATTGCGTTCCTCAAGCTGGGCCGGGCAGAAGACCCGTCCTTTACCGTCAAGGTGATGACCATCATTACGGCCTGGCCAGGGGCAACCCCGCAGGAAATGCAGGACCAGGTCGCCGAGAAGATAGAAAAGCGGCTGCAGGAACTGCGTTGGTACGACCGCAGTGAGACCTACACCCGGCCGGGCCTGGCTTTCACGACCCTGACCCTGCTGGACACTACCCCGCCCTCGGAAGTGCAGGAGCAGTTCTACCAGGCCCGCAAGAAGGTCGGGGACGAAGCCGGCAACCTCCCGTCCGGCGTGATCGGGCCCATGGTCAACGACGAGTATGCGGACGTCACTTTTGCGCTGTTCGCGCTCAAGGCCAAAGGCGAGCCTCAGCGCTTGCTGGCCCGCGATGCGGAGACGCTGCGCCAGCGATTGCTGCATGTGCCGGGCGTCAAAAAGGTCAACATCATTGGCGAGCAGTCCGAACGGATTTATGTCGAGTTCTCGCACGAACGGCTGGCCACACTGGGTATCAGCCCGCAGGAAGTGTTCGCCGCGCTCAATGGCCAGAACGCCCTGACGCCGGCCGGCTCCGTGGAGACCAAAGGGCCACAGGTGTTCATTCGCCTGGACGGTGCTTTTGACGAGCTGCAAAAAATCCGCGATACGCCGGTCGTGGCGCAAGGCCGGACTTTAAAACTGTCGGACATCGCCACAGTCAAGCGCGGCTACGAAGATCCGGCGACTTTCATGATCCGCAACGGCGGCGAACCCGCCCTGCTGCTGGGCATCATCATGCGCGACGGCTGGAATGGGCTCGAGCTGGGCAAGGCGCTCGATCAAGAGGTCGGTGCGATCAACGCCGATATGCCGCAGGGAATGAGCCTGGCCAAGGTCACAGACCAGGCCGTCAACATCAGCTCGGCGGTCGACGAGTTCATGGTCAAGTTCCTCGTCGCGCTGCTGGTGGTCATGCTGGTGTGTTTTGTCAGCATGGGCTGGCGTGTGGGCATCGTGGTCGCAGCGGCCGTGCCGCTGACGCTGGCGGCGGTCTTTGTGGTGATGCTTGCTACCGGCAAGAACTTTGACCGCATCACCCTGGGCTCCCTGATCCTGGGGCTGGGCCTGCTGGTCGACGACGCCATCATCGCAATCGAAATGATGGTGGTGAAGATGGAGGAAGGCTATAGCCGCGTCGCCGCCTCCGCCTATGCCTGGAGCCACACCGCGGCGCCCATGCTCTCGGGCACGCTGGTCACGGCTGTCGGCTTCATGCCCAATGGCTTCGCCCGATCGACTGCCGGCGAATACACCAGCAATATGTTCTGGATCGTCGGCATTGCACTGATCGCATCCTGGGTGGTCGCCGTGGTCTTTACACCTTACCTTGGCGTCAAGCTATTGCCCGAGCTCAAAAAAGTCGAAGGCGGCCACGACGCGCTCTATGACACGCCGCGCTACAACCGCTTCCGCCAGCTTCTGGGGCGCGTGATTGCGCGCAAGTGGCTGGTCGCCGCTTCCGTCGTGGGCCTGTTCGTGGTGGCCATCCTGGGCATGGCGGTCGTCAAAAAGCAGTTCTTTCCGATCTCTGACCGGCCCGAAGTGCTGATTGAGGTGCAGATGCCCTACGGCACCTCCATCACCCAGACCAGTGCCAGCACGGCAACGGTGGAGGCGTGGCTGGCCAGGCAACCGGAAGCGAAGATTGTCACGGCCTACATCGGCCAGGGCGCGCCGCGCTTTTACCTGGCGATGGGGCCGGAACTGCCCGACCCCTCGTTTGCCAAGATCGTGGTGCGCACCGACAACCAGGATGAGCGCGAGGTGCTGAAAACGCGGCTGCGCGAGGCGATTGCCGGCGGCCTTGCCCCCGGCGCGCGCGTGCGTGTCACCCAGCTCGTGTTTGGTCCCTACTCGCCGTATCCGGTCGCCTACCGGATCACCGGGCCGGACCCGGACAAGCTGCGCGAGATCGCGGCCGATGTGCAGCAGGCCATGCATGCCAGCCCGATGATGCGTACCGTCAACAATGATTGGGGCACGCGCACACCCGCGCTGCACTTCACCTTGCAGCAAGACCGATTGCAGGCCGTGGGCTTGACCTCCAGCGCCGTGGCGCAACAACTGCAGTTCTTGCTGAGCGGTGTGCCATTGACCGCCGTGCGTGAGGACATTCGCACCGTGCAGGTCACGGCCCGCTCGGCCGGCACCATCCGGCTCGACCCGGCCAGGATCGCGGACTTCACATTGACCGGCGCCAACGGGCAACGCATACCGCTGTCGCAGGTGGGCAAGGTCGACGTGCGCGCGGAGGAACCGATCATGCGCCGGCGTGACCGCATGCCGACGATCACGGTCCGGGGCGACATCGCCGACGGTTTGCAGCCGCCGGACGTGTCGGCAGCCATTGACCGGCAGATTCAGCCCATCATGGACAAGCTGCCGGGCGGCTACCGCATCGAACAGGCCGGCGCCATCGAAGAATCGGGCAAGGCGATGACGGCCATGTTGCCGCTGTTCCCGATCATGCTGGCCATCACACTGCTCATCATCATCTTCCAGACGCGCTCGATCTCGGCGATGGTCATGGTCTTCCTGACCAGCCCGCTGGGGCTGATCGGTGTGGTGCCGACCTTGATCCTGTTCCGGCAGCCGTTCGGCATCAATGCGCTGGTCGGGCTGATTGCGCTGTCGGGCATCCTGATGCGCAACACGCTGATCCTGATCGGCCAGATCCGGCACAACGAGCAGGCGGGGTTGGGTCCGTTTCGCGCGGTTGTCGAGGCCACCGTGCAGCGTGCCCGGCCTGTGGTGTTGACCGCATTGGCGGCGATGCTGGCTTTCATCCCGCTGACCCATTCGGTGTTCTGGGGGACGCTCGCTTACACGCTGATCGGCGGCACCTTCGCCGGGACGGTGCTGACGCTGGTGTTCCTGCCGGCCATGTATTCCATCTGGTTCAAGATCCGCCCGACAACAGACGCCGATCCGCGCTGATCTTCTCTTCTTCGCTATTCACTTAAATCCCCGAATTCCCTCTGCTTTTGGACCAAGCAAGGTAGTGCCTATGCAACAGAATCGACAGCACGGCCTGTGCTCGTTCATATTGAAGAGGCGGTTTCTACACCGTCCGCCTAGAATTGATTTGTGGGGTTTGGTCCCTGTTTATCGACCTGAGCGAAACCCAAAATGGACAATAGGTCTTTTAACCACAAGCTCTTGGCTGGGTTTTCAGCAGCCAGGTTATACGGCAGGGGCGATGTTATACCGCAGCCCTCGCGGCATGCATGACGTTAGGCCCCAGAAGGAGCAACGCATGCCAAGTATCGCTTCCCTGCTTCTCGCCGCGAGCGCGTTTGTGATCCTCAGCCTCGGTTGTGCTCATCTTCTATTCACCTTCCGCGGAAACAAGTTTTATCCTCGCGACCCCGCGCTAATGGCTCGAATGCAGGAAGTCTCGCCGGTCATCTCGGGCAAGATGTCCATGTGGGAAGCCTGGGTCGGGTTCAATGCGAGTCATAGCTTCGGGGCAATGCTGTTCGGCCTTGTCTATGGCTATCTTGCTCTGGCGCAGCCTTCAGTCCTGTTTTCGTCGTGGTTCCTGCTGGCTGTCGGCCTTGCCTTACTCGCCGGCTGCGTCTTTCTTGGCTGGCGCTACTGGTTCAGCACCCCGTTTCGAGGCATCGTCTTGTCCACGGCGCTCTATGTCTCTGGTGTACTCGCACACTGGGCCTAACCCTTCCATCGAGGGTGTTGAATTCCGCTGAAGTCTGACCCGAGGCCGCTGTCGGTCGCTTGGAAGCATAAGCGTGCAGCGGTAGCCGAATTGTCGCCAAAGGTTCCCGTCCACGGCTGCGCGTGGGCTCGCCGTAAATCGCCCCCTGCCGCCTGAAACTCTGCCAACGCTATTGGCGATGGCAGCCCTTGTTTGCTGCACAGCAAATAAGGGGCTATCCGCTAACGTAGCCGCTGGATTTCCAATATATTTGTCATTGAAAATGGGAAGCTCGCCAATATAAATCTCACACGCGCCGAACGCTTGAGATCAAACCAGAACTACACCTATGAATCTGTCCCCACTTTTTCTTCGCCGGCGCGTGCTGGCGAGTCTCGTATCGTTGACGACGGTGATCTGGTGGCGCAACGGGTCCGCGCAAGTGGGCTCGGGAGGAACTGGCATTGCTCAAAGCATTGGTAGTGCTGATTTGGTGGTGGGTGAGGTCACTTTGCGCAGGGCCGGGCAGCAACCAACAGGCATGGTGAAAGGTGCCAAGCTGCTCCAAGGCGACCTCATTGAAACCAGGAATGACTCTGAGGCCCACGTCGCGTTTGACGATGGTGGTTACCTCGCAATACGGCCAAACTCGACAGTTCGGATAGCCCAGTACGTAGTGACCGGTGATGTCACGGACACGGCGACAATTGACCTGATCAGAGGCGCATTGCGATCGGTGACCGGGTGGATCGGCAAGCTCGACGCACCGCGTTATCGAATCACCGCCAACACTGCAACGATTGGGGTCAGGGGCACCGATCACGAAGTGGTACTGGTACAAGCTGGAGATACGGCGGGTCTTGAGCCAGGGGTCCATAACCATGTCAACGAGGGCGCGACCACCTTGCGCAACCAAAGCGGAGTCGTGAACATTGCGTCCGGCACGGCCGCTTATTCGCCGAGTTCAGGAGCGCGACCTTTGCGCCATGCAGTCGTCCCTGGCATTTTTGAACGCCTGCGTACACGACAGGAAAGCGCGATAAACAGCCATGCCCAAAATATTCGCCAGCGCATGGAAGAACGTTTGCGCGAACGTGGAAAACTGCGCTCCAACGAGCGTTTCGAGCAGTTCCGGCAGCGTCAGCAAGCTCTTCGCCGGGGGCGGGCGGACCTCAAGCAGCCGGGAAACAACACCGGCCAATCTCGGGCCGCTGAGGTATCGAAAGACAGACAGGCAGCACGGCAGGCCTTGCGGGAACAGCGGCAAGAAAAAATTCGGCAGCAGCAGGAAAGCCGGGCTCAAGAACGGGCGGGCCAACGAAAGAAGGCCGGCGAAAAACGTCGAGTCGAAAAATGATCATGCGAGCATCGCTGCGTTCAAGTTTGCGACCTTAGGAAAGTCCCCGCATGAATGCTGGGCTTCAGGGGTATGGTGGTGCGGCTGGCGGGGATCGAACCCACGACCCTTGGCTTCGGAGGCCAATACTCTATCCACTGAGCTACAGCCGCAACGCTGGAAACGGTTTGCGCCGGAATTCGCGGCCGGGGAAGGCGCGAAATCGGGGCATTTGCGCCGCGCGGGCGATTCACGCCGCGCAGCGTGTCCGATTCTACCAGCCGGCCGCGGCACTCCCCGGGCCCGGCAAGAGCCCCAGCTATAATGCGAGGTTGCTGAGCAAGCGCTGTACAGGCGCGCCACCAATACGCGATAGCCCCCCGATTTTTAGTTTTTTGAGGACGCCATGAGCGCAAACGACCACACCACGGCCCACGAAGAAGCCCACACTGGCCCGATCAAGACGCCCCAGCAGCTGCTGGCAGCGGTTTTTTTCTCTTTTGTCGTCCCCGTTTTCGCCATCATCGGCCTGGTTTATTACGTCGCCTCGGCCAACAAGCCGGCCGCCGGCGCCAACGAAGACGCCAAAACCGTCGCACAACGCATCCAGAAAATCGGTTCGGTTGAAATCCGTGATGCGAACCGCCCGCTCAAATCCGGCGAAGAAGTCTACAAAGCCCAGTGCGTGACCTGCCACGGCACGGGCGCCGCCGGCGCGCCGAAGTTCGGCGACGCGGGCGCCTGGGGCCCCCGCATCAAGACCGGCTTCGACACGCTCTGGCATTCGGCCCTCAAGGGCAAGGGCGCCATGGGCGCGCAAGGCGGCGGCGACTTTGAAGACATCGAGATCGGCAAGGCCGTGGTCTACATGACGACAGCCGCCGGCGGCAAGTTTGCCGAACCCAAGGCGCCTGCCGCGGCAGCGTCCGCGCCCGAAGCGGCAGCCAGCGCGGCCAAGTAAGCCCTCACGCAGTTTCCCAAAAAGCCGGTTTCGACCGGCTTTTTTCATGGCCGCTACTTTTGCTGCTGCTGCGCCTGCGGGCTGCGCACATAAGCAAAGCGCGCCGGCAGGTCGCGGGCCTTGTAGTCCTCGGGCACCCACAGGCCCTGCTCCACCGCATCGGCGGCAAGCGTCATGTCCAGGGTGTGGACCAGGCCGAAGCCCAGGTCGGTCTCCAGATACAGCCGCCCGGCCTCATCCAGAATGCAGCGCTGGGCGCGCGCGGCCGCGCCGGTGTGCGCGGTGACGGCGAAGGACGGCGCCGGGCCCACGCGCCAGACCAGCGGCGTGGCTTCGAGCTCCACATAAACGCGCTGCGGGCCGTTCTGGAAGAACCAGCGGCCGCCGGCATCGCTTTCATAGTTGCGCTGGATGAAGTCGATCAGCTTGTCGTGCTTGAGCAGCGAGCCCTTGGCGGCCTTGTTGCGCGCGGGGTCCGCACCGGGGACACCGCTAAAAGGCCCGGCGGCCTGGGCCCTGTCGTCGCGCATATACCAGTTGCCGCGCGCATCCAGCCCGAGCCAGCCGTAGCAGTCGGGCACATTGGGCCATTTGGCAATCGCCTGCCGAACTATGTCGTCCATAAGCCTATTTTGCGCGCGGAGCTATAACTGCGCCGCCAGAAAGGCGGTGACGGCATCGGGCATGGCGCGCACATGGCCCGGAAAGGGCGCCGAGGGAAAGCCCACGTGGCCGCCTTGGGCCGGCTGCCACAGCGTGACATGCGGGCCTACCTCCCCGGCCTGCGGCAGGCTGGACGCCGGCACAAAGGGATCGTTGAGCGCGTTCAAGGCCAGCGCGGGCACGGCAATGCGGTGCAGATGCGGCTTGGCCGAGGCCCGCGACCAGTAGTCATCGGCGTTCTTGAAGCCGTGCAGCGGCGCGGTGAAAACGTCGTCGAAGGCATAAAGGTCGCGCGCGGCCAGCAGCCGCTCGCGGTCAAACAGCCCGGGGTGCTGCTCCAGCTTTTGCAAGGCCTTGGGCACCATGGTCTTGAGGAACATGCGGGTGTAGACCAGGCGGTTAAAGCCCCGGCCTATGGCCCAGCCGCTGGCGGCCAGGTCCAGCGGCGAGCACACGGAGGCGATGCCGGCCACCACCTGCCGGGCCTCGGCGCCCATCTCGCCGGCCCATCGCATGAGCGCGTTGCCGCCCAGCGAGATGCCGACGGCCATCACCGGCCCGCCGCGCTGGGCCGCGAAGCGCCGCAGTATCCAGTCGATCTCGGCGAAGTCGCCCGAATGGTAGGCGCGCGGCGCGAGGTTGATCTCGCCCGAGCAGCCGCGGAAATGCGGAATCGCGCAGGCCCAGCCGCGCTGGCGCGCTGCATCGGCCAGCGCTTCGGCGTAATGGCTGGCGGAGGAACCCTCCAGGCCGTGGAACACCACAAGCAGTGGCGTTTGGACCGTGGCCGCACCATCCGCCACCAGCCAGTCGACATCGACAAAATCCTCATCAGGCGTGGTCCAGCGCTCGCGGCGAAACACCGGCTGCGGGCCGAGGAAGCGGCGCGATTGCAGCGCGGCCCAGATGGTTTGCAGGTTGCCGCCCGGGAGCCACCAGGGCGCGGCATAGTTCATGGCGGGTTCCATGCGCAGCCGGATCAATGGAGAACGGTGGGCGTTTCCGACACTTCCTGCATTTCGCGCGGCGTGCCGGGACTGGCATGGTGGGCCACCATGCGCCAACCCTGCGCGGTCTTGTGATAGACGTTGGTGGCGATGACGTAGGCGTGGCGCGGGCCTTCTTCGGTCAGCACCTCGATGCGCTCGAGCACGCTGTGCACGCTGGCGCTCATGGCCTCCACCTTGCGCACCTTGATGGGCTGCGCGCGTATGGTGCCGTTGGAGAACATCGCATCGAAAGTCGCGCGTATGGCCGCCGGCCCCACGAGGCGGGCACCCCCGGGGTGCACGCAGACGATGTCGTCCTCGTCGCCCCAGCAGGCCATGAGTTTTTCAATGTCACCGGTTTGCAGCGCGTCGTAAAACGCCGCCTCGATGTCATCGGCGTTGCCGGTGCTGGCGGGCGGGACTTTGGGTTTGGGCATGGGGGCGATCAAAAGAAGTTCGGGCAAGGGGATGGGCTTCAATCCGGCCTGGCGTTTGGTGCTGAATTCTGCGCGGGATTGCGCGCCGCAGCAAGCCAGGCCTGGACCACGCCCTGCATGCCGCCGCCCGCCCGGCCCGCGCCGCGGCCGCTGCCGCTCTGGTTGGCCTGCCACAGCAGCTCTGGCGCGGCCACATGGGTGCCGGGCGGCAGCACCTGCAGGGCGGCATCGACAAATTCCGCGAGCTTGGCGGGCCGCACCGGCTGCTCGGTTTGGGGAATCATGAACTTGAGCGTGGACAGCATCCAGGCCGCGACCCGCTCCAGCACATTCCTTCCCGCGGCGTCCTGCGCCTTGCGGGCCGAACGCACCAGCAGCAGGCGTTCAAAGCCCAGGGCGGCGACGGCCTGCTCATCAAGATTGGCCAGGCCGCGCTTGAGCGCATCGGGCAGGCGCCCGGTGGCGTGCGGCACCACCACGACCAGGGTCTGCACGCCGCAACGCTTGAGCCACTGCGCCAGCGCGGGCAGCTCCGAAGGCGCGGGCGTCCAGAGCGTGCGCTCACGTCCGTAATACATGCGCGGTGGCTCGAACATGACCAGCCCGGTGTGCGCCGGCAGCGGCCTCAAGGCCCATTGCGCTATCGGCGAAGGCGTGCCCGCCAATGCGATGCCGACGCCAGAGAGCCCGGTCGCCATGGCCTCGGTGGCCAGCACCTCGGTGTGCGCATAGCGGCCGCTGCCGACCAGGCGGCGCAGCACCTCGTTGCCCAGCACGCCGGTGGCACCAGCCACCAGCAGGCGCGGCTTGGCCTGCGCCGGCGGCGGCGGGCGCAGGGCGGACTGCAAGGCTTGCAGCGGGCCGCCGGAAGCGGGGGATGTGGGCAGCGGGGACATTCGACTATGTTAGTGTTGCGGCTTGCATTTTCGGAGGCATTGCCATGACGATATCCCGCTTTTTGACATTCACCCTCGCGGCCCTGCTGAGCCTGCTGCTCTCGGGTTGCGGCTACAACGATTTCCAGCGCCTGGATGAGCAGACCAAGTCGGCCTGGTCCGAAGTGCTGAACCAGTACCAGCGCCGCGCCGACCTGGTGCCCAATATCGTGGCCACGGTCAAGGGTGAAGCGGCCTTCGAGCAGGATACGCTGACCAAGGTGGTGGAAGCGCGCGCCAAGGCCACCTCCATCCAGGTGACGCCCGAAACCCTCAACGACCCGGCCGCCTTCAAGAAATTCCAGGCCGCGCAGGGCGAGCTCGGCAGCGCGCTGAGCCGACTCATGGTGGTCAGCGAACGCTACCCCGATCTGAAGGCCAACCAGGGCTTTCGCGACCTGCGCGTGCAGCTCGAAGGCACGGAAAACCGCATCACCGTGGCGCGCAACCGCTACATCCAGACCGTGCAGGAGTACAACGTGCTCGCGCGCAGCTTCCCGAGCAACCTGACGGCCATGGTCTTCAGCTACCAGGTCAAGCCCAACTTCTCGGTGCAGAACGAGGCCCAGATTTCCACGCCGCCGGTGGTGGACTTCAACAAGAAATAAAGAGCACGGCGGGCCTGAGCGTGCGGCGCTCCATGCTTTTTGCTCGCGGCGGCACCCGGCTGCTGGGGGGCCTGCTGCTGGCCGCCTGGCTGCCGCTGGCGGCCTGGGCTCAGGGTGGCGTGCAACCGGTGCCGGCGCTGACGGCCCACGTCATGGACGGCACCGGCACGCTGAATGCCGCGCAGCGCGAAGCGCTCGAAGCCAAGCTCACGGCCTTCGAAAAAAGCCGCGGCGCCCAGGTGGTGATGCTGCTGGTTCCCACAACCCAGCCGGAAGACATTGCCGCCTATGCGCAGCGCGTGGGCGACAGCTGGAAGATAGGCCGCAAGGACGTAGGCGACGGCCTTCTGCTGGTGGTGGCCAAGAACGACCGCAAGGTGCGCATAGAAACCACCAAGGCGCTGGAAGGCGCCATCCCCGACCTGGCGGCACGCCAGGTCATAGACACGGCCATCACGCCGCGCTTCAAGCAGGGCGACTACGCCGGCGGGCTCGATGCCGCGGCCGACCAGCTCATTGCGCTGATCAGCGGCGAAAACCTGCCCGCGCCGGAACACAGCGGCAGCAGGGGCAACAACGACGGTTTTGAGTGGACTGACCTGGCCGTCTTCCTGTTTTTTGCGGTGCCGATTGCCGGGCGCATAGCGGCCATGGTGCTGGGGCGCAAATTCGGCTCGCTGGCCACCGGCGGCGTGGTCGGCGTGCTGGCCTGGATTTTCACCAGCAGCCTGATCGTGGCCGGCCTCGCCGTCCTGGTGGGCACGGTGTTCGCGCTGGTCGCCAGCCTGGGCGCGCTGGGCGGAGGCCGCCGCTCTTCGGGCGGCTGGACCTCCGGCGGCATAGGCAGCGGTGGTGGCGGCTGGAGCAGCGGCGGCAGCAGCAGCGATGGCGGGGGCTTCAGCAGTGGCGGCGGTGGCGACTTCGGCGGCGGCGGCGCCTCGGGAGACTGGTAGGCATCATGCTCAACAAGTTCAAGACCCTGCTCAAACACCTGTGGCTGGACGCCTCCGATACCCGGCGCGCGATTGCGCCCGACATGCTGCAGCGGCTCGCGCGGCGCGTGGCGGCCAGCGAGCGGCGCCACAGCGGCGAGATCCGTATCTGCGTGGAGGCTTCGCTGCCCCTGAGCTATCTGTGGCGGCTGGGCCGGCACACGTCCATCGCCGCGCTCACGCGCCAGCGCGCGGTCACGATGTTCGGCAAACTGCGTGTCTGGGACACGGAGCACAACAACGGCGTGCTGATTTACGTGCTGCTGGCCGAACGTGCGATCGAGATCGTCGCCGACCGCGGTGTGGCGCGGCATGTCGACTCCCATCAATGGCAGGCCATGGTGGCGCGCATGGCGGCCGCGTTTCGCGAGCAGCGTTATGAGGATGGGCTGACGCAGGCGCTGGAGGAAACGTCCGCGGTGCTGATGCAGCACTTCGCGGTGCATGGCTCAGAAGAAGGCGCGCAGGCCAGGGCGAATGAACTGCCCGATGCGCCGCTGCTCCAATAAGAGAGCCAAAGAATCAGGATGAAAGCAGGACGCCCAGGACGAACAACCCCGTCAGCACAACCAGGATGCGGCGTATCCATGTCCTGAGCGAACGTCGTCCCCTGGGGTGCGGCGAAAGCTCTTCGTCCCACGTCAGACTGTCCAGTGCGCTGTTCATAGTCCACCTCGTCGGTTAGCGTGAATCCCTGGATCCACGATACGGCAGCGGCGCCCTCGCTGGCTGTCATTTAGGGTTTCCAGTTGTTAAGCTGAGGCGCCGGCGCAACAGCATGAGTGCGAAAGGATTAGTGCTCATGCGCCGCCCATGAAAAAAGCCCCTGGCTTTCGGCAGGGGCTTGCTGCGATCCGGCGATAAAGCCGGAAGGCTGGTTTTATTTCTTCTGGCGGTATTTGCGCAAGGCGGCGATCTGTGCAGCCATGACGGCGAGTTCAGACTGGGCCATGGCGATGTCGATGTCGCTCTTGGCGTTCTTCAGCGCTTCCTCGGCGGCGGCCTTGGCTTCGCTGGCCTTGGTCTCGTCCAGGTCCTTGCCGCGAATGGCGGTGTCGCTCAACACCGTCACGCAGTTGGGCTGCACTTCGAGCAGGCCGCCGGCCACGAAGACGAACTCTTCCGTGCCATCGGCTTTTTCAATGCGCACGGCACCCGGCTTGATGCGGGTGATCAGCGGCGTGTGGCGCGGGTAAATGCCCAGCTCGCCAGCCTCGCCGGGCAATGCCACGAACTTGGCTTCGCCCGAGAAGATGGACTCTTCTGCGGATACGACGTCGACGTGAATGGTGCTCATCTCTTTTACTCCTTGAAAAAGTCGGGCTAAAGCAAGTAAGCGGCTGTCTGGCTAGGCGGCGCGCGGAAATGTGCAAGTGCACATTGAGCACGCCAACAACGCCAGGTGGCCGGTTACGCCGCTTTAGGCGACTTTTTTCGCTTTTTCGAAGGCTTCGTCGATCGTGCCGACCATGTAGAAAGCCTGTTCCGGCAGGTGATCGCACTCGCCGGACACAATCATCTTGAAGCCGCGAATCGTTTCAGCCAGGCTGACGTACTTGCCGGGCGAGCCGGTGAACACTTCAGCAACGTGGAAAGGCTGCGACAGGAAACGCTGGATCTTGCGGGCGCGGGCCACGGCCAGCTTGTCTTCAGGGGCCAGTTCGTCCATGCCCAGAATCGCGATGATGTCGCGCAGTTCCTTGTAGCGCTGCAGCGTGCCCTGCACGGCGCGGGCCGTGTTGTAGTGGTCTTCGCCGACGACGTTCGGGTCCAGCTGGCGGCTGGTGGAGTCCAGCGGATCGACCGCGGGGTAGATACCCAGCGAAGCGATGTCGCGCGAGAGCACCACGGTGGAGTCCAGGTGGGCGAAGGTGGTGGCGGGCGACGGGTCGGTCAAGTCATCGGCAGGGACGTAAACGGCCTGGATGGAGGTGATGGAGCCGACCTTGGTGGAGGTAATACGCTCTTGCAGGCGGCCCATTTCCTCGGCCAGCGTGGGCTGGTAACCCACGGCGGAAGGCATACGGCCCAGCAGCGCGGACACTTCGGTACCGGCCAGCGTGTAGCGGTAAATGTTGTCCACGAAGAACAGCACGTCGCGGCCTTCGTCACGGAAGGATTCGGCGATCGTCAGACCGGTCAACGCAACGCGCAGGCGGTTTCCTGGGGGCTCGTTCATCTGGCCGTAGACCATGGCCACTTTGGATTCGCCGAGGTTCTCGAGGTTCACGACGCCGGAGTCGGCCATCTCGTGGTAGAAGTCATTGCCTTCGCGGGTACGCTCACCCACACCGGCGAACACGGACAGGCCCGAGTGCGCCTTGGCGATGTTGTTGATCAGTTCCATCATGTTCACGGTCTTGCCGACGCCGGCGCCGCCGAACAGGCCCACCTTGCCGCCCTTGGCGAAGGGGCAGACCAGGTCGATCACCTTGATGCCGGTTTCCAGCAGTTCCTGCGAGGGCGACAGTTCGTCGTACGCGGGTGCCTTGCGGTGGATGGGGGCGGTCAGGGTCTGGTCGACCGGGCCACGCTCGTCGATGGGCGCGCCCAGCACGTCCATGATGCGACCCAGCGTGGCCTTGCCCACGGGAACCGTGATGTTGGCGCCGGTGTTGTACACGACGTTGCCGCGGCGCAGGCCGTCGGAGGTGCCCAGCGCGATGGTGCGCACAATGCCGTCGCCCAACTGCTGCTGGACTTCCAGCGTCAGCGCGGAGCCTTCCATCTTGAGCGCGTCGTAAATCTTGGGCATCTGGTCGCGCGCGAATTCCACGTCAACCACCGCACCAATACACTGAACAATCTTGCCTTGAGCCTGAGCCATGATTGAATCCTTTTCCGTTTCTTTAAATCTTTAAATCGGGTGTGGCGGCTTAAACCGCTGCAGCACCGGCAACGATTTCCGAAAGTTCTTTCGTGATCGCCGCTTGACGCGTTTTGTTGTAAACCAGCTTGAGTTCGCCGATCACGCTGCCGGCGTTGTCGGTGGCGGCCTTCATGGCCACCATGCGGGCGGACTGCTCGGACGCCATGTTCTCGGCGACCGCCTGGTACACCAGCGCTTCCACGTAGCGAACCAGCAGGTCGTCGATCACGGTCTGCGCGTCGGGCTCGTAGATGTAGTCCCAGCCGTGCTGGTCCTTGTCGGCCTGCAGGTGCGCTGCCGTCAAGGGCAGCAGCTGCTCGACCACCGGTTCCTGGCGCATGGTGTTGATGAACTTGGTGTAGCACAGGTACACCGCGTTGATCTTGCCTTCGCTGTAAGCGTCGAGCAGCACCTTGACGGGGCCGATCAGTTTTTCCAGGTGCGGCTTGTCGCCCAGCTGCGTCGCGTGCGACACCACCTTGGCGCCGACCCGGTTCAGAAAACCGAGGCCCTTGTTGCCGATGGCGACTGCCTTGGCATCATGGCCGGCGGCCTGCACTTCCTTGAGCTTGGCCGTCACGGCGCGCAGCACGTTGGTGTTCATGCCGCCGCACAAGCCCTTGTCGGTCGTCACCACGATGAACCCGGTGGCCTTGGCGTCGTTGGACTCCATGAACGCGTGGGTGTACTCGGGGTTGGCCTGACTCAGGTTGGCCGTGATGTTGCGGATCTTGTCGCTGTAAGGACGGGCAGCGCGCATCCGCTCCTGCGCCTTGCGCATCTTGGAGGCGGCCACCATCTCCATGGCCTTGGTGATCTTCTTGGTGTTTTCCACCGATTTGATCTTGCCGCGTATTTCCTTGCCTGCTGCCATATGGATTCCTAAGGGGTTCCTGAGGGTTGCTTAATTACCTGCTTGACGATGAGGTCAGGCGAGATCAGGCAAACGACTTCTTGAACTCGGTCACGGCCGTGTTCAGTTCAGCCTCAGCGTCCTTGTCCATGGCCTTGTTGGCTTCGAGCTTGGCCATCAGGGCCGCGTTCTTGTCCTTCAGGTAGGCGTGCAGGCCGTGTTCGAAAGCCAGGACCTTCTTGACTTCGATGTCGTCCATGAAGCCCTTGTTCACGGCGAACAGCGTGGCGGCCATGTTGGAGATGGACAGTGGCGAGTACTGGGCCTGCTTGAGCAGTTCGGTCACGCGGGCACCGCGGTCCAGCTGCTTGCGGGTGGCTTCGTCCAGGTCGGAAGCGAACTGCGCGAAGGCAGCCAGTTCACGGTACTGGGCCAGGTCGGTACGGATACCGCCGGACAGGTTCTTGATCAGCTTGGTCTGGGCGGCGCCGCCGACGCGGGACACCGAGATACCGGCGTTGATCGCGGGACGGATACCGGCGTTGAACAGGCTGGTTTCCAGGAAGATCTGGCCGTCGGTGATCGAGATCACGTTGGTCGGAACGAACGCGGACACGTCGCCGGCCTGCGTTTCGATGATGGGCAGCGCGGTCAGCGAACCGGTCTTGCCTTTGACGGCACCCTTGGTGAAGTCTTCAACATACTTCTCGTTCACGCGGGCTGCGCGCTCGAGCAGGCGGCTGTGCAGGTAGAACACGTCGCCGGGGTAAGCTTCGCGGCCTGGCGGGCGGCGCAGCAGCAGCGAAACCTGGCGGTAGGCCACGGCCTGCTTGGACAGATCGTCATACACGATCAGCGCGTCTTCGCCGCGGTCGCGGAAGTACTCGCCCATGGTGCAGCCGGAGTAGGCGCTGACGTATTGCATGGCGGCGGATTCGGAAGCCGCGGCGGCCACGACGATGGTGTATTCCATCGCGCCGGCTTGTTCCAGCGCGCGCACCACGTTCTTGATCGAGGAAGCCTTCTGGCCGATCGCGACGTAGACGCAGGAAACGCCCTTGCCCTTCTGGTTGATGATGGCGTCGATGGCCACGGCGGTCTTGCCGGTCTGGCGGTCGCCGATGATCAGTTCGCGCTGGCCGCGGCCGACGGGCACCATGGAGTCGATGGACTTCAGGCCGGTCTGCAGGGGCTGGTCGACGGATTTACGGGCGATCACGCCGGGCGCGACCTTCTCGATCACGTCGGTCATCTTGGCGTTGATCGGGCCCTTGCCGTCGATGGGCTGGCCCAGGGCGTTCACCACGCGGCCGAGCAGCTCGGGGCCGACGGGCACTTCCAGGATGCGGCCCGTGCACTTGACGGTGTCGCCTTCGGCGATGTGTTCGTATTCACCCAGGATCACGGAGCCGACCGAGTCGCGCTCGAGGTTCAGCGCCAGGCCGTAGGTGGGGGTGCCGTCGGCGGTTGCGGGGAATTCCAGCATTTCGCCCTGCATCACGTCGGACAGGCCGTGGATGCGGACGATACCGTCGGTGACGGACACCACGGTGCCCTGGTTGCGGATGTCGCTGCTGCCGGTCAGGCCTTCGATACGGCTCTTGATCAGTTCAGAAATTTCTGCGGGATTGAGTTGCATGACTCTTTCCTTCTTTCAGTATGTTGTTGGCTAAAAACCTGCGGGTGGCGCCTGAGCACCGGGCTCAGGAGATCAGCGCCACTTTCATTTGCTCTAAACGGGCTTTGACCGAGGTGTCCAGCACCTCGTCACCCACCACGACTCGCACGCCGCCTATCAGGGCCGGCTCCAGCTCAACCTGGAGGTTGAGCTTCTTGCCAAAGCGTTTTTCCAGCGTTGCCGACAGGTCGGCCAGCGCCGCGCCGTCGAGCGCGAAAGCGCTGTAGACGGTCGCGTCGGAAGAACCGCTCTGCGCGTTTTTCAGGACACGGAACTGCGCGGCGATTTCCGGCAGGACGCTGAGGCGGCCGTTCTCGATCACCGTGCGCAGGAAGTTTTTCGCGGCATCCGGCAGCTTGGTCTTGGCAACGCCCGAAATCACGTCGAACGCCTGCGCCGAAGTGACGCCGGGGTTGCCGGCGTACTGCTGCAGCTGCGCATTCGCAGCGATGGCGGCCAGCTCGTCGAGCCAGGCGGCGGTGCCGCCCAGGTCGGAGCCGGAGGCCTTGAACAGCGCTTCGGCGTAGGGACGGGCAATGGTGGCTAGTTCGGCCATGTTGATGCTCGCTTAGAGTTCGGTCTTCAGGCGGCCCAGCAAGTCAGCATGCACACCGGCATTGACTTCCTTGCGCAGAATCTGCTCGGCGCCCTTGACGGCCAGCGCAGCCACCTGCTCGCGCAGGGCTTCGCGGGCCTTCACGGCCTGCTGCTCGGCTTCGGCCTTGGCGGCGGCAATGATCTTGCTGCCTTCCTCGGTGGCCTTGGCCTTGGCTTCTTCGATCAGGGCCTGGCCCCGGCGCTCGGCTTCGGCCAGGCGCACGGCCGCTTCGTTGCGCGACTTGGCCAGTTCCTCTTCCACGCGCTTGTTGGCGACGGAGAGTTCGGATTTGGCTTTGTCGGCAGCAGCAAGGCCGTCAGCGATTTTTTGCGCACGCGCGTCCAGGGCCGCCGCGATGGGTGGCCACACAAACTTCATCGTGAACCCGACCAAAATCAGGAACACGATCAGCTGGACAATAAGGGTACCGGTAATGCTCACTGCTCATCCTTTCCCTTGGGGCCCAGCTGCAAGCCGGCCCGAAGGAATGACATTCTTGGGACTTGGGTCAATGCTTACTTGGGCAGGTTGGCGATTTGCGCCAGGAAGGGGTTGGCGGTGGCGAACCACAGCGCGATACCCGTGCCGATAATGAAAGCAGCGTCGATCAGACCGGCCAGCAGAAACATCTTGGTCTGCAGTTCGCCCATCAGCTCGGGCTGGCGTGCAGCTGCTTCGAGGTATTTGCTGCCCATGATGCCGATGCCGATACAGGCGCCGACAGCACCGAGGCCAATGATGAGGCCAGCGGCCAGAGCGACAAAACTAATAACTTCCATGATGACTCCTTAGGACTTTGGTTACGAGAGAAAAAGAAAAACGGGAAACGGGACAACTGATTAATGGTGATCGTGCGCCTGGCCGATGTACACCAGCGTCAGCATCATGAACACGAAGGCTTGCAGCGTGATGATCAGGATGTGGAAGATGGCCCAGGCCGAGCCCGCGATGATGTGGCCTATGGCCAGGCCGATGCCGGTCGCCGACAGCGACCAGGCGCCGCCCATCAGGGCGATCAGCAGGAAAATCAGTTCGCCGGCATACATGTTGCCGAACAGTCGCATGCCGTGCGAGACCGTCTTGGCGACGAACTCGATGACCTGCATCAGGAAGTTGAAGGGGTACAGCGCCCAGTGGTTGCCGAAAGGCGCGGTGAACAGTTCGTGGATCCAGCCGCCCAGGCCCTTGATCTTGACGTTGTAGACCAGGCAAGTGATCAGCACGCCCATGGACAGGCCCATGGTGATGGAGAGGTCGGCGGTGGGCACCGAGCGCATGTAAGCGTGGTGCGCGTCATGGCCGGCGGCGCCGTAAATCCAGGCCCAGATGACGGGCAGCAGGTCGACCGGCAGCAAGTCCATGGCGTTCAGCAGGAAAATCCAGACAAACACGGTCAGGGCCAGTGGCGCAACCAGCTTGCGGCTTTCGGCGTTGTGCACGATGCCCTTGGCCTGCGCGTCGACCATTTCGACGAGGATTTCAACCGCGGCCTGGAAGCGGCCGGGAACGCCGGAGGTGGCTTTGCGGGCCGCTTTCCAGAGCAGGAAGCAACCGAGCACGCCCAGCAAGATGGTGAAAACGGTGGAATCCAGGTTGATGACGCTCAGATCGAACGGGCCAACAAGTTCCTTGTTGCGCCAGTGCGTCAGGTGGTGAACGATGTATTCACCGGCGGTTGGACCGCCATGTCCAGCAGCATTCTCAGCAGCCATTTATTGCTCGCCTCAAAGTTTATTTTTCCTGACCGCGAACAACAGCGCGAGCCAGGACGTTTTCATTGTCACCACCAGGCCGACCAGCATGGCCGGCCAACTCAGCATCGAAACCAGCCTTGGCGCGGCAAACAGCATTGCCACCGTCAAGGCGATCTTGACCATTTCCCACAAAAAGAAACCAGCCACCGCAGTGCCTGGGTTCATGGACCACACTTTGCCGGTCAGGCCGCGCGCAAACAGCGCGGCCGGAATCACCACCGCCAGCGCCCCGTAGAGCGCCGACCAGCCGGCGGACCGCTGGCCTGTCAGCGCCCAGGCGGCACATGCCACCAGAACCCCGACCACCAGTTGCCCCGCCAATACCGACCAGGGGGAGATCGACGGACTCGTTTCACGAAGCTTTTGGGCTTCTTCCCGCGTCAGGGTCTTGAAACCCGCGTCGTCCGCCTCAAGCTCATATGTAACTGCCCGGGGGACCGGGTCCGTCGCCGAATTCGCCGAATTTGTCATTCTGAAACCTACAAATTACGGGAAAGTTACAGGGGCCGCTATTAGCAAAGCCCTTGATTATACGTAGAAACCCCTGCACCCCCATAAAAAACCCCGCTTGCGGGTGAATTAGGGGCCTCTTACGCGTGCGCCGGGGCCGGCGGCAGGCGGTGGTTCACAATGGGCTGGCCCACAACGCCCCACCGAAAGATCCCCCATGCACGCCCTGATGAAATTCCTGCACCTCGCCGCCGCCATCGCCTGGCTGGGCGGGATTTCCTTCATGCTGTTCGCCCTGCGCCCCGCCGCGGCCGAGCAGCTCGCGCCGCCGCAGCGCCTGCCCCTGATCGTGCAGGTCCTGCGGCGTTTCTTCGTCGGGGTGTGGGCCGGCATCGCGGTCCTGCTGCTGACGGGCCTGGCCATGCTGCTGGCCGTCGGCATGAAAAGCGCCCCCACCGGCTGGCACATGATGTTCGGCCTGGGCCTGTTGATGTTCGCGCTGTTCGGCCACCTGTATTTCGGCCCCTTCCGCCGCCTCAAGCAGGCCGTGGCCGCGTCCGACTGGCCCGAAGGCGGGCGCCGCGTCGGGCAGATCGCCACCCTGGCCATGGCCAACCTCGCACTGGGCGCGCTGGCCATTGCCGCCGTCATTTTTCTCGCGTGAAGAAGGCGCGGCCCGAACCCCTCCAAAAAACCGGCTGGCTGGAGCGCCTGAAGGCCTCGGTGCCGACCCGCGAAGCCCTGGCCGCCCATCCCTGGCTCAGGCCCGTGGCGCATCGCCTGCTGGACCCGCAGCTGTGGCGGCTGCAACACGAAGCCGTGGCGCGCGGCGCGGCCATAGGCATCTTCTGGGCCTTTGCCCTGCCCTTCGCGCAAATCGTCGCGGCCGCCGCCCACAGCGTCTGGTGGCGCGCCAATATTCCGGTCGCCGTCGGCATCACTTTCATCACCAACCCCTTCACCGTGGGCTTCTGGCTCTGGCTGGCCTACCAGGCCGGCAGCCTGCTGCTGGACGCGCCGCCGCCGGTGCCCATGTCCGAAGGCGCGGGTGTGATCAGCTGGCTGGCATCGTTTGGCGGGCCTGCCATACTGGGCATGGGTTTGTTCGCGGTGCTGGGCTCCGCCGCCGGCTACCTGCTGGTCAAGCTGGCCTGGCGTTTGCGCATCTGGTTCAAGCGCCGCCGCCGCTGAACGCCGGACCCTGGACAATCGGGTATTTACGCTTCTTTTTCTTTCTTCTTCTCCTCTTTCTTCGTTTCAAGCCACCATGACCACGCCCCCTACCAGCCTTGCCAGCCTTGCCAGCCTTCCCGACACGCCCTGCTACCTCAACGGCGAATACACCCCCCTCAAGGACGCCAAGATCAGCGTGATGGACCGCGGCTTCATCTTCGGTGACGGTGTGTACGAAGTGGTGCCGGCCTATGGCGGCCGGCTGTTCCGTTTTGAGCAGCACATGGCGCGCCTGGAACGCAGCCTGGCCGAGCTGCGCATCCCGAACCCGATGACGCGCGCCGAGTGGCAGGCCGTGGCCCTGAAGCTGATCGCGGCCCATGCGCAATCCTCCGGGGCGCCGGCCGACAGCGGCAACCAGCTGGTCTACATCCAGCTCAGCCGCGGCGTCGCCATGCGCGACCACCCCATGCTGCCCGGCCTCACGCCCACCGTGTTCGTGGTGGCCAATACCATGAAGCTGCCCGCTGCGCAGCAGCGCGAGGCCGGCGTGGCCTGTGTGACGGCCGACGACTTCCGCTGGGAAAAAGCCCATATCAAAAGCACCAGCCTGCTGGGCGCGGTGTTCGCGCGCCAGATCAGCGTCGATGCCGGCGCGGTGGAAACCGTGATGTTTCGCGGCGAGTACCTCAGCGAAGCCGCGTCGAGCAACGTCTGGATCGTCAAGGACGGCAAGGTGCTGGGCCCGCCCAAGGACAACCTGGTGCTCGAAGGCATACGCTTCGGCCTGATCGAGGAAATCTGCCGCGCCGCCGGCATCCCCTTTGAGCTGCGCCGCATCACGCGCGCCGAGGTGCTGGCGGCCGATGAGGTTTTGCTGTCCTCGGCCACCAAGGAAGTGCTGCCGGTCACCCAGCTGGACGGCCAGCCCGTGGGCCACGGGCTGGAAAAGGGCAAGCCCGGCCCCATCTATGCCAAGCTGTACGCCCAATACCAGCGCGCCAAACAGGCCTGAAAGGACCCCTTGTAATGACCACATCGCCCGACACCCCGAAAATCATCGGAGTTCCCGGCTCCGAGCCTTCGCGCCAGGAGTCGCTGATCGAATACCCCTCGCAGTTCCCCATCAAGGTCATGGGCCACAAGGTCGACGGGCTGGTCGCCGCCATTACCTCGGTGGCGCACCAGTTCGACCCGAACTTCGACGCCTCCACCATAGAGCTGCGTGAAAGCAAGGGCGGCAAATACCTGGGCGTCACCGTCACTGTCACCGCCACCAGCCGCGAACAGCTCGATGAGCTCTACCGCACGCTGTCCACGCATCCCATGGTCAAGGTGGTCCTCTAGGCCACCGCTGAAGCTGCAGACATGCAGGCTGAAACACGCCACCTGGGCCGGGTCGACTACCTACCCACCTACGAAGCCATGCAGGCCTTCACGGCCGCCCGCCACCCGGGCGCCGATGAGGGCGAGCCCGACCAGCTGTGGATTTGCGAGCACCCGCCGGTTTATACCCAGGGCCTGGCGGGCAAGCCCGACCATCTGCTCAATCCCGGCGCCATCCCGGTGGTGCAGACCAACCGCGGCGGCCAGGTGACTTACCACGGCCCCGGCCAGGTCGTGGCCTACCCGCTTATTGACTTGAAGCGCGCCGGCTACTACGTCAAGGAATATGTCTACCGCATCGAAGAGTCCGTCATCAAGACCCTGGCGCACTTCGGCGTCACCGGCCACCGCGTGGCCGGCTCGCCCGGCATTTATGTGCGCCTGGACGACCCGGCCTCGCACGCCGCACTGACCGGCCCCATGCACCCGGCCGACCCGTTTCGCGGCCTGGGCAAGATCGCCGCGCTGGGCATCAAGGTCAGCCGGCACTGCACCTACCACGGCGTGGCGCTCAATGTGGCCATGGACCTGGAACCCTTCTCGCGCATCAACCCTTGCGGCTACGTAGGACTGCAAACCACAGACCTTTCTACAATCGGGGTATCGGCAAGCTGGCAGGACGCCGCGGATGTGCTGGGCCGCAAGCTCGCCACCTACCTGGCGCCCTGAGGCGCAAATGCCCCCTGCCGCCAACACGAAACACATTCATGAGCACACCCGACCCCCTCCAAACCACGGCCAACCCCGTGGTCCGCGAAGTCCAGGCCCTGGAAGGCTACAACCCGCTGGCCAAACAAAAGGCCGCGGCCAAGCTCTCGCGCATCCCCGTCAAGGTGGTGCAGGGCGAAATGCTCAAAAAGCCCGACTGGATTCGCGTCAAGGCCGGTAGCCCGACCACGCGCTTTTACGAGATCAAGCAGATCCTGCGCGAAAACAAGCTCAACACCGTCTGCGAAGAAGCCAGCTGCCCCAACATCGGCGAATGTTTCGGCAAGGGCACGGCTACCTTCATGATCATGGGTGACAAATGCACGCGCCGCTGCCCGTTTTGCGACGTGGGCCACGGCCGGCCGGACCCGCTGGACGTCAACGAACCGCTGAACCTGGCGAAAACCATCGCGGCGCTGAAGCTCAAATACGTGGTGATCACCAGCGTGGACCGCGACGACCTGCGCGACGGCGGCAGCGGCCACTTTGTTGAATGCATCCAGAAAATCCGCGAACTCTCGCCCGCCACCACGATTGAAATCCTGGTGCCCGACTTCCGCGGCCGCGACGACCGCGCGCTCGAGATCCTGAAAGCCGCGCCGCCCGACGTGATGAACCACAACCTCGAGACCGCGCCGCGCCTCTACAAAGAAGCGCGCCCCGGCAGCGACTACGCCTTCAGCCTGAACCTGCTCAAGAAGTTCAAGGCCCTGCACCCCGATGTGCCGACCAAGAGCGGCATCATGGTGGGCCTGGGCGAGACCGACGAGGAAATTTTGCAAGTGATGCGCGACATGCGCGCCCACAACATCGACATGCTGACCATAGGCCAGTACCTCGCGCCGTCGACCAGCCACCTGCCGGTGCGCCGCTACGTGCACCCCGACACCTTCAAGATGTTCGAGGAAGAAGCCTACAAAATGGGCTTTACCCACGCCGCCGTGGGCGCCATGGTGCGCAGCAGCTACCACGCCGACCAGCAGGCCCATGCCGCCGGCGTGGCCGACAAGGCCGACGCGGCGGCTGCCGCCGTTTAATCCACGGAACATGAACGCGCCGCAAGGCTCCCTGTCGCTGCGCCGCTACGGCGCCTCCCACGGCAGCCATGCGCACCCGCATTTCCAAGTCTTGCTGGGACTGGACGGCGTGCTCGAACTCGAGCTGCGGGGACGCGGGCGCCGCGTCGCGGCCGGCCAGGGCTGTGTGATCGCGCCCGGCGAGCACCACGACTTTGAATCGCGCGAAGGCAGCCGCTGCATCGTGCTGGACACCCCACACGCAGGCTGGGCGCGCTGCGCCGCCGACCCGGCCAACGCCGCGCAGGCCCTGGCCCTGGGCAACTACCTGGCCCACGCGCTGCAGCAGCGCGGCAGCCTGGCCCAGCACTACGGCCCGGCCCTGCTGCTGGAATCCTGGCAGCCGCTGGCGCAGTTTGCGCCGCGCACCACGCGCTACCGCCGCCCCATAGACTGGGAACAGCTGGCCGCCTGGACACAGCAGCGCCTGCACGAACCGCTCAGCGTGGCGCAGCTCGCCGCCCAGGTGTTTTTAAGCCCCACGCAGTTCGCCGCGCGCTGCCGGCGCGAAACCGGCCTCAGCGTGATGCACTGGCTGCGCCGGCAACGCCTGGAACTGGCCTTGCAACTGCGCGGCCGCGGCATGAGCGTGGCCGACACCGCGCTGCACTGCGGCTACCACTCGCCCTCGGCGCTGACGGCCGCGCTCAGGCGGCAGTCACAACCTCAATAGCGGTAGGGATTGTTGGGCCGGCGGTCGTAGCGGTCGCTGACACCGTCGCCGTCACGGTCATAACGCGGGCCAGGACCGGGGCCGCCGCGGTAATGCGGCCCGTTGTCGTAAGGCACGGGATAGGCCACGCAACCCGACAAGGCCAGAAAGCCCACGAGCGAGAGCAGGAGGATGGAAAGCTTTTTCATGAGAGTCTCCTTGAGGCTGCGGGCCTCGGTGTGTTGTCAGAACATCTGCACCCTCATTGAACGCGCCAGCCGCGCCCGGGAAGTGTCCGGCACACACCCGCCAGGTGAAACTGGTTACCGGATGTAGGCATTGCTGTAGGACGGCAGGCGCACATGGCCCTGGCGCGAGCTCTTCAACGTCGTTGTGCGCTGGAACAGCGTCGTTGCGCGACGATTCCAGCCGCGGCGGCTTTTATGCTCGCGCCATGCCTGCCAATCTTTATGCATTGGGCGCCATCGCCCTCTGGGCCCTGCTTGCCTCGCTAGGCGTGTCGCTCAAACATGTTCCGCCTTTTCTGCTGACCGGTGTGGCGCTGCTGGCCGGCAGCCTGCTGGCCCTGCCTTTTGTGCTGCGGGACCGCGCCTTATGGAAAATTCCCGCCGCCACACTCGCGCTGGGCGTCTACGGCCTTTTCGGTTTTCACTTCCTGCTCTTTATCGCGCTGCGCCACGCGCCCGCCGTCGAGGCCAACCTGGTCAACTACCTGTGGCCGCTGTTCATGGTGGTGCTGTCGCCGCTGTTTCTTCGCGGCGTGCGGCTGCGCGGCGTGCATGTGGCCGCGGCCCTGCTGGGGTTTGCCGGCGCGGCGATTGCCATCCTGGGCGCGGCCGGCGGGACCGCCGCAGGGGGCTGGTCCTGGGGTTACCTGCCGGCGCTGGGCTCGGCCTTGATCTGGGCCAGCTACTCGCTGCTGACCCAGCGCGTGCCGGCTTTTCCCACCGCGGCCATAGGCCTGTTCGGCCTGGTGTCGGGTTTGCTCTCGCTGCTGTGCCACTGGGCGCTGGAGCCGGCGGCGACGCTGTCGGCACAAGACTGGCTGCTGCTGGCCGTGATGGGCCTGGGCCCGCTGGGCGCGGCTTTTTTCCTCTGGGACAAGGCCCTCAAGCTGGGCGACGCGCGGCAGATAGGCATCCTGAGCTACCTCACGCCGCTGGGCTCCACCGCGCTGCTGATGTTGGTGAGCGGCCGCGCGCTGAGCTGGAGCATAGGCCTGGCGGCGGCGATGATCATAGGCGCGGCGGTGCTGGGCACGCGGGCCCGCTAGGCCGCGCCGCGAGCGCGCGGCTGGCCAGCGCCAGGGCCAGCGCGATTGAGGCCAGTACGGCCGCGACCGCGAAGCTGGTGCGCATGCCGCCGGCCACCGCGTCAGGGTTGGCCGCCGTGATATCGCTGGCCGCCGAGGCCAACGCGAACACCGCGCCCATGACGGAAGCCCCGGTGATCAAGCCCAGGTTGCGCGACAAATTGAGCAGGCCGGAGACCACACCACGCCGGTCCGGCGGCACATCCACCATGACCGCCGTGTTGTTGGCGGCCTGGAACAGCTGGTAGCCCGGCGTCAGCACGGCGATGGCGGCGATATAACCCGCCAGGCCGAACAGCCCCGGCAGCACGGACAGCGCCGCCGAGCCCGCCACCATGGCGGCCAGCCCCGCGGCAACCATGGCCGGCGCGCCCAGGCGGTCGACCACCCGGCCGGCCAGCACGCCGCTCAGCGCGGAAATCACCGGGCCCACCGACAGCACCAGCCCCACCATGGCCGTGCCCAGGCCCAGCGCGCGGGACAAATAAAAAGGCCCGACCACCAGCGTCGCCATCATCACCGTGGCGACCAGCACATTCATCACCAGGCTGGCGCTCAGCACGCGGTCGCGAAACATCGCCAGCCGCAGCAGCGGCGAGGCGACCCGCGACTGGGCCAGCACAAACAGGCCCGCGCCCAGGGCCGCCGCCAGCAACAGCGCGATATTGAGCGAACCGAAACTGCCGCGGCCCAGGGTCACGGCCAGCGCATAGGCCGCGAGCGCCAGGGCCAGCAGCAGCGTGCCCAGCACATCAAACCCGGCCTTGCCGGCCGCGTTCCTGCGGTCAAGCGGCAGGTGGCGGTAAGCCAGGAACAGCGCCAGCAAGCCCAGCGGCAGATTGACAAAAAACAGCGCCCGCCAGCCCAGGCCGGCGATCAGCACGCCGCCCAGCGAGGGGCCCAGGGCGGTGCCCACCGCCGACATGGTTCCCAGCAGGCCCATGGCGCTGCCGGTCCTGGCCTTGGGCACCGTCTCGCCGACAAACGCCATGGTCAGCGCCATCATCACGGCGGCGCCCAGGCCCTGCAGCGCGCGGGCCCCGACCAGCAGCCCCAGCGTGGGCGCGGCGGCGCACAGCAGCGAAGCCGCCGTGAACAGGCTGATACCGGCCAGCAACAGGCGCCGCCGTCCGAGCATGTCGCCCAGCCGCCCGGCGCCCACGATCAAGGTGGTGATGGCCAGCAGGTAAGCCAGCACTATCCATTGCACCTCCTGGAAAGAGGCATTGAAGGCCTGCGCCAGCGTGGGCAGGCCCACATTGGCGATGCTGGTGCCCAACGCGGACAGCAGCATGGACAGCGACAGGCTGGCCAGCGCCCAGCGAGCCGCGGGCGGCATGGGCGGCGATGCCGCAGCGGCACCGGCTTGTGTAGGGATTGGCTTGGACATGGATTCCGCTCTCTTATTTAGTTAGACAAAACCCGCAACAGGGCTGCCTCAAGCCTAGGTTTTTGCCAGTCATAGCGGAAGACGCAGCATTTGCACTTTATTCGTGCGTTTGACGCCATGCCAAGCCCAAATGCGCTATGGTGCGGGCATGTCCATGCCCGATTTCAACCTGCTGGTGGTGCTCGACGTGCTGCTCGCCGAAGGCAGCGTGGCCGGCGCGGCCAGGCGTTTGCGGCTCAGCCCCTCGGCCATGAGCCGGGCGCTGGCCCGCCTGCGCGAAACCACGGGCGACCCGCTGCTGGTCAGGGCCGGGCGCGGCCTGGTGCCCACACCCCGGGCCATTGAATTGCGCGAGCAGGTCGGTCAACTGGTGCAGCACGTGGAGGCCACGCTGCGCCCCGCCGAAAAGCTCGACCTGCAGCAGCTCGCGCGCACCTTCACCCTGCGCACCCGTGAAGGTTTTGTGGAGAACTTCGGCTCCGCGCTGCTTGCCCGCCTAAGCCGGGAAGCGCCCGGCGTGCGCCTGTGTTTTGTGCAAAAACTCGACAAGGACAGCACAGCGCTGCGCGATGGCGATGTCGACCTGGAAACCGGTGTGATCGGCAAGGCCACCGCGCCTGAGCTGCGCGTGCAGGCCTTGTTCCGCGACCGTTTCATCGGCGTGGTGCGCCAGGGCCATCCGCTGGCCGAAGGCGAGATCACACCCGCACGTTACGCGGCCGCCCGGCACATCGCCGTCTCGCGGCGCGGCCTGGGCGCCGAGCCGGTGGACGAGGCCCTGGCGCCGCTGGGCCTGCAAAGAGAGGTCGCCGCCATCGTCGGCAGTTTTTCGGCCGCGCTGGCCCTGGCCGGCGATTCCGACCTGGTCGCCAGCCTGCCCGAACGCCATACCGGCAAGCTGCGCGCCGGCATGCTGAGTTTTGCGCTGCCGGTCGCCACGCCCGAGTTCACCGTGTCCTTGCTGTGGCACCCACGGCTGGATGCCGACCCGGCGCACCGCTGGCTGCGCGCCTGCGTGCGCGAGGTGTGTGCCGGGCAGTCAGTAGCGCTCTAGCGCCACAGCACCTGCACCGCCAGCCCCGGCGCCGCATTGCGCACCTCCAGCGTCGTGCCATGCGCCTGCGCCACCAGCCGGCACAAGTACATGCCCAGGCCGACACCGCCGGTGGCGCGCTGGCGCGCGCCATCGGTGCGGAAAAAAGGCTCGGTCAAATGCGCCAGCTGCGCCGGGTCCACGCCGGGGCCGAAGTCGCGCACCTCCAGCATCACGCCGCCGCCCTCCCCGGCCTGCAGCGACAAATGCGGCGGCTGGGCCGCGCCGGCGCTGTAGCGCAGCGCGTTGTCCAGCAGGTTGCGCAGCAGCAGACGCACGCGCATGCGGTCCAGCGCCAGCGCCGGCAGGTCCGGCGCCAAGTCCAGCACCACGGCGGCCGCCTGCGGCATGTCGGCCGCCACCTCGCGCGCCAGCGCGGCCAGGTCCACGGTCTCGCGCTGCAGCGCCGCGTGCGGGCTGGCCAGGCGTTCGCTTTCCAGCAGGTCGCTGATCAGGTCGCGCATCTCGCCGAGGTCGCGCAGCAGCGCCTCGCGCTCGCGCGGCGCGCTGCCCTCGCCCTGCACCGGCAGCAGCTCGGCATTGAGGCGCGCGCGCGTCAGCGGCGAGCGCAGCTCGTGGCTCAGCGCCAGCAGCAGCCCGCGCTTGGCGTCCAGCATGGCCTTGATGTCGTGCGCCATGGTGTTGACGCGCGCGGCCAGGTCGCCGAGCTCGTCGCGCCGGCGCAGCGGGATGGGCGTGTCGAACACACCGCGGCCGAAGCGCTCGGCCCCGGCGCGTATGTCGTCCAGCGGTCGCAGCAGGCGCCGCACATAGGCATAGGCGCCCACCAGCAGGCACAGCAGCAGCGACAGCGTGATCCAGCCGAACATGCCGTGCGAGGGAATGGTGCCGGGGCCGAACACCACCTTGTGGCCGTCGGCCGTGGTGCGGCTGAGCCACTCGCTGGCGCGGCCGCCGAAGAACTGCCGGTCCGGGTGCGACTGCCAGTTGACCTGCGGCCCCTCTATGCGTATCGAGATCGGCAGCCGCGCCGCCAGCGCCTGCGCGCGGCCCAGGTCGGGCGGCGAGCCGAGGTCGGCCACCAGCCGGTCCATGTAGTCGCTGACCAGGGGCCTGGCCGCATCGCGCCAGCCGCTGGAAAAGGCGCGCTGCATTCCGCTCATGAAGACCGCGCCCATGGCCAGCGCCAGCAGCAGGAAGACCGTGATCAGGCGCAGCCGCAGCGAATGCCCCCAGCGGCGGCGCCAGCGCTCGGGCCGCGAAGGGCGGCAGTGCTTGCGCCTCATGGCGCGCCCGGCTTGCCCACCGCCAGCGTGTAGCCGGCGTTGCGCAGCGTCTTGATGCAGTCCAGCGGCTCGAGTTTTTTGCGCAGCCGGCTCACCACGATGTCAACGGCGCGCGTGTACAGCTCGGCCTCGTGGCCGCGCAGGCGGTTCAGGATGTCGTCGCGGTTGAAGACCTTGCCCGGGTCGGCCGCCAGCAGCGCCAGCAGCTCGAACTCGGTGCCGGTCAGCTCGACCTTCTCGCCCAGGCGCAGCACCTCGCGGGTTTCCAGGTTGATCGCCAGGCCCTCGAACACACGGCGCGGGCCGGCCGCCGGTGCCACGGCACGCTGGCGCCGCAAAATGGTCTGCACGCGCGCCACCAGTTCGCGCGGCTCAAAAGGCTTGGGCAGGTAGTCGTCGGCACCCAGCTCCAGGCCGACCACGCGGTCCATCACGTCGCCGCGCGCGGTCAGCATGATGACCGGGATGTCGCTTTCCTTGCGGATCTCGCGGCACAGCGCGAAGCCGTCCATCTCGGGCAGCATGACGTCCAGGATGGCCGCGTCGTAAGTGCCGGCGCGCAGTTTGGCCAGGCCCTCGCCGGGGCGCAGGGCGCTGTCCAGCACAAAGTCAAAACGCGCGAAGTAGGCGGCCAGCGGCGCGGCCAGGTGCTCGTCGTCGTCGATCAGGAGTATGCGGGGCATGCAAGCATCATAGGGAGAAATCGCGGCCCGCCTCAGGCGTGCGCGCGGCGCGCGAAGTACAGCCCCGCCAGCAGCAAGGCGGCCAGCGCGAAGTGAAACACCAGGTCGGGCGCCGACTGCGGCCCTATGCCGACGGCGATGGTGAACAGGCCCACCAGCGTGCCGAGCAAGGCGAAAGCCTGGCCCAGCAGCGCCAGCTTGCGCGTGCGACCCGGCAGTGCGAAGCTCAGGGCCCAGGCCGCCATCAGCACGGCAGCAATCACCGCCTCGGCGATGCGCGCCTGGCCATGGGCATGGCCTTGCAGCAACAGGCCGGCATGCACCATGGAGGCCGCGCCCAGCAGGCCGGCCTCCAGCAGCAGAAAACCACGCAGCATGCGCGAGGCCTGGGCAGCCATCACCATGGGTCCTGCGGTCCGAGCCGGCCCAGGTGGGTATGGCCAAAACCCGCACCGTACTTGAGGCCGTAGCCGAGCAGGCGGTCAAAGCCGATGTGCGCGCACCAGACCAGCGCCGCGGCCAGCAGCAGGGGCGAAGCACCGACCACGCCCACGGCCAGCAGGCCGACGGCGCCTAGATAGGAATGCGCCGCGTTGTAAACCAGCGCACCCCAGCGCGGCCCGGCCAGGTAAGCCGCGAAGGACAGGTCGGGCAGCAGGAACAGCGCCGCGAACCAGCCCCAGCCCGCGCCGAACTGGGCATAGGCCGCCACCGAGGCGGCGAGCACCACGAGCCCCTCGGCGCGCAGCAGCAGGCGCACGCCGCCATTGGCGCTGCCGGGCGTCGCCGCCGCCTCGCGGCGCACGCTGCGCGCCATGCGGCCGGGCAGAAAGACCAGCGCCTCAGCCACGGTAGCCCCAGCGGCGGCCGCGCTCCATGAAGTCGCGCACTTTCTGCTGCTGCTCGGGCCGCAGGTTGTCGAAGAAGTCGGCCGCGGCGGCGATCACCTCGGGGCTGCCGGACTGCAGGGCCGCGGTTTTTTCATCGATCAGCTTTTTGGCGCCGGCCTGGTCCAGCTTGTTGCCGGCAAACAGGCCGCGAAAGGCCTCGCGCGGCTCGGTGGCGCCGCGCAGCGCGGTGCGCTGGGCCTGCAGCTTGTCGGCCAGCACGGCGAGCTTTTGTTTCTGCGCGGCGTCCAGGTCCAGGCGCGAGCCGATTTTTTCGACGATGCGGGCGCGCGCTTCGGGTGAGCCCGGGTCACCATGCCAGCCGTGGCCGCCGTGCGAGCAGGCGCCCAGGCTGCCGATGATGAGCGCCCCGCCAAACAGGCCGAGCAGGGTTTTTTTGATGCGGTGTTTCATGAAGAGCCTTGCGGGAGGTGTTGAGGTTCTTCATGGTGCCCGCGCCGGGCGCGGCGGTGTTTTCGCGACGGTTGCGGCATGTTTCGCTTTGTTTCGGCGGGGCTCTTCCCCTAAGATAGGCAGCGAAAAAAGGGCCGGGGGCCCCGAGGAGGGATCAAACACATGGATCGTCGACGTTTTCTGCAGCGCACCGCAGCAGCACCGGCCGCCGCGCTGGCCACCCTGAGCCTGCCGGCTTTTTCACAAGCTTTGCCCGCAAGCGCCGCCGACCCGGCCGCGCGCGCCGCCTCCATCGAAGCCTGGCGGCAACGGCTGCAGGGCATGCTCGACAAGGGCCGCCTGCCCCTCATCGACATGGAGGCCACCTATGTGGCCGGCACCACCAACATCCCCCAGATCATGGCCTGGATGGACGAGACCGACATTGCGCAGATCGCTTTTGCGCCGGCCTTTTCACCGGACTCCGAGCCCTCGCTGGAACTGCACCGCCAGTACCCCGGCTATTTCATCCCCACGACCAGCAGCGGCGAGTTCCCGCGCTGGTGGAACAACCCCGACGCCTTTGTGAGCAAGGTGGCCGGTGACCTCAAGACCGGCCGCTACCACACCATGGGGGAGTACGAATTTCGCCACTACCCCTCCCCCGAACAGGTTGAAGCCCGCAACTTCGCCCGCGACATCACCGTGCCGCTGGACGGGCCCGCGGGCCAGGCGCTGTTCCAGCTCAGCGAGGACAGCGGCACGGCCTTCCAGATCCACTACGAAATCGAAGACAGCCTGCTCCCGGTGCTGGAAGGCATGCTGGCGCGCTACCCCAAGGCGCAGGTCATCTGGTGCCACCTGGGCATGGTCCGCTACCCGGAGCGCGCCAAGACCTACAACCCCGCTTACGTGGCCTCGCTGATCACACGCTTTCCCGGCCTGCATTTCGACCTGGCGGTGCCGCGCCCCGAGAACATCTACCGCCCTTCGGGGGCACGCGACTCCACCCTCTTCCAGGGCGGGCGGCTGGGCAGCGAATGGCAGGCTTTGCTCGAGAAATTTCCCGAGCGCTTTGTGGCGGCCAGCGACTACCGGCCGCCGGTCGAATCCATGTACCGGACCGCCATGGGCCGGCAACGCAACCTGATCCTGGCGCCGCTCAGCGAAGCCGCGCGCCACAAGATCGCCTATGGCAATGCCTGGCGGCTGGTGACCGGGAAGAACTGGGGCGCCTGAACGCTCAGGCGGACTGCAGCAGTGCGGCCGGGTCCTCGCTGGCCAGCACCTGTTCGGCCCAGGGCTGCAGCTTGGAGGCGTCGGCGCGCAGGATCTGCTGCTTGACCGCCAGGATTTGCGAGGGATGCATGGAAAAGCTGCGCAGGCCCAGGCCCAGCAGCAGCCGCGTCATGCCCACGTCGCCGGCCATCTCGCCGCAGACGCTCACGCCCTTGCCCTGGGCATCGCATTCGGCAATGGTGTCGGCGATCAGGCGCAGCACCGCCGGGTGGCAGGGGTCGTACAGGTGCGAGACCGCCTCGTCGGCGCGGTCTATGGCCAGCGTGTACTGGATCAGGTCGTTGGTGCCTATCGACAAAAAGTCGAAGTACTTCAGGAACAGCTTGAGCGTGAGCGCGGCCGCCGGGATTTCAATCATCGCGCCCAGGCGCACCGGGCCGTAGGGCGTGCCGTTGTTGTCCAGCGTGGCGCGCGCATGGTCTATCAGCGACATGGTCTGGCGGATTTCCGTGGCGTGCGCCAGCATGGGCACCAGCAGGTTGACCTGGCCGTGCGCGGCCGCGCGCAGGATGGCGCGCAGCTGCGTGAGGAACATGGGCGGGTCCGCCAGGCTCCAGCGTATGGCGCGCAGGCCCAGCGCCGGGTTCAAATGGGTGTCCTGGGCCTTGGCATGGCGGTCCAGCGGCTTGTCCGAGCCTATGTCCACCGTGCGTATGGTGACCGGCAGCCCGTGCATGCCTTCAATCGCCTTGCGGTAGGCCTGGTACTGCTCTTCCTCGTCGGGCAGCTTGCCGCTGCGCCCCATGAACAGGAATTCGCTGCGGAACAGCCCGACGCCGACCGCGCCGGCCGTCACCGCGCCCAGGGTGTCCTCGGGCATTTCAATATTCGCCAGCAGCTCCACGCGCTGCCCGTCAATCGTCAGCGAGGGGGTGTTTTTCAGCCGGTTCAGGCGCTGGCGCTCCAGCTCGCCCTGGCGCTGCTTGAAGCCGTACTCGGCCAGGATGATGGGCGAGGGGTCGACGATCAGCACGCCGGCATCGCCGTCGATGATGACCCAGTCGTCCTGCTTGATCAGCTGGCTGGCGCTGCGCGCGCCCACCACGGCCGGGATGTCCATGCTGCGCGCCACGATGGCGGTGTGCGAGGTCTTGCCGCCCACGTCGGTGGCAAAACCCGCGAACAGGCTTTGCTTGAACTGCAGCATGTCGGCCGGCGAGAGGTCGTGCGCCACCAGCACCAGCGGCACGTCGGTGGTGTCGTCCAGCAGAAGGTCCTGCTGCGAAAGCTTGCGGCCCGCGCCCGCCTGGGCAGCCGGCTGCACCGGCGAGGCCACGCCCTTCATGTGGCGCAGGATGCGCTCGACCACCTGCTCGAGGTCGGCCTTGCGCTCGCGCAGGTACTCGTCCTCCATGTCGTCGAACTGGCGCGCGATGATTTCGTACTGCGTGGTCAGCGCCCACTCGGCGTTGTAGTGGCGATCCACGATCCAGTGCTTGACGCCGCTGATCAGCTGCTCGTCCTGCAGCAGCATCAGGTGCACGTCCAGCAAGGCGGCCAGCTCGTGCGGCGCGTCCTTGGGCAGGTCCTGCTGCAGGCGCGTGATTTCCTCCATCACCGCGTTGCGCGAAATCCGCACCCGCGTGATCTCATCGGCCGTCTTCTCGTCCTCGATGAAATAGTGCGCCACGTCGGCGCGGCTGGAGGCCACGAGCACGGCACGGCCTATCGCGATGCCTCGCGAGACTGCCAGGCCGTGGACGGAAAAGGTCATTCACCTTCCCCAAACTTGTCGGCGATCAAGGCCAGGATGGCCTCCATCGCGGCCTGTTCATCGTTGCCGTTGGTCTCGACCTCGACGGTGCTGCCCAGGCCGGCGGCCAGCATCATGACGCCCATGATGCTTTTGGCATTGACGCGGCGCTCGCCCTTGCTCATCCAGACCTCGCAGCCGAAGCTGCCGGCGAGTTTGGTGAGTTTGGCGGAGGCGCGGGCGTGCAGGCCCAGCTTATTGCTGATGTTCGTGCTGGTCTTGATCATGGTTTCGGCGCACCTGGTTTTGCGGTGCGGTAATGGCGACTTGCATCACGCCCTGCGTGGCGCCTATGAGGGCGCGCGCCACCAGGGCGTCCAGCGACTCGTGCCGGTAGGACACGGTGCGCAGCAGCATGGGCAGGTTGATGCCGGTGATGAGTTTGGAATGAACGCCGTCGACGAGTTTTTGCGCCACGTTGCAAGGCGTGGCCCCGAAGACGTCGGCCAGCACCAGCGCATGCGAGGTGCCCAGCTGGGCCAGCATGATGCGGGCCTGGGCCAGGGTTTCCTCGGGCGGCATGTTGGGCTGCACGTCCAGCGCGGCGACGCCGGGCGCGTTGTCGGGGAAGACATGCAGCACGCACTGGCGCAGGGCGGAGGCCAGCGGGGCGTGGGCGATGATGAAGATGCCGTTCATGGGTTTTCGGGTTCCACTGAATTATCGGCGCGCACACTGAGGAAATACCCATATGAGGCGATACAACAACACAATAACACCCCCATGGCCGCCTGGAAGCTCGCCAGCGTGCCCAGGCCCAGGGCGGCAAACACGTCGATCAGCAGGCCTATGCCCCACTGCACGACAAACACGCCGGCAAAAATCATGAGGTTGTAGGCCGACAGCGCCCGCCCCGCCAGCGAAGGCTTGAAGGCCATGCCCACCGCCGGCTGCGCCAGGCCCATCACGCTGCAGCCCATGCAGAACAAGGCCCAGCCCAGCCAGCCGGTGGACGCGCCGGCCGCGATGTTAAAGGCCAGCACCGCGATGCTGACGGGCACGCCCCAGGTGATCAGCCGGTCCGCCGACCAGCCCTGGCGCGACAGCCAGGGATTGACCATGCCCCAGCTCCAGAAGGTCAGCAGCATGGTGGCATTGATATAGAAGAGGCCGGTGGCGGCCTCAAGCGGCGTGTAGCCCGCGACCTTGACCATCCAGGGCCCGGCCCACAAGGTCTGCACCGCGACCAGCCCGCCGTAGTTGAAGAAGGCCATGGGCGTCATCTTGCGGAAATAGCGGCTGCGCCAGATGGGCGCGTAACCGGACTCTTCAGCCTCCCCGGCCGGCCCCGCGGCATGGCCGGTTTTCCACACCGGCGCCACCCAGGCGATGGCCGCCATGGACAGCACAATCATGGCCGCCAGTATCCAGAACAGCGGCCGCCAGCCCGTGACCGGCATCAGCCACTGCACCGGCAGGGTGGAGGCCAGCATGCCCAGCGAGCCCGTCATCAGCATCCAGGAATTGGCGCGCAAGACCGTGCCCGGCTCGAACCAGCGGCGGTAGCCGGTGAGCGGCGCCATCAGGCAGGCGCTCACGCCCATGCCCACCAGCACACGCGCCGCCAGCAGCCAGGCAAAACTCGTGGCCTGCGAAAACGCCAGGCAGCCCAGCACGGCAATGCTTAAAAAACTCAGGATCACGCGCTTGGGCCCATGGCGGTCCAGCCAGGTACCCAGCGGCAGCTGCGTGGCCGCAAAACCCAGGAAATAACCGCCGGCCAGCAAGCCCAGGTCGCGCGCATGCAGCGAAAACTCCTGCGTCAGCACCGGCGACAAGGTGGCTGTGATGGCCCGCACCAGCGCCGAACAAAAGTAGGCCGCGGCAAAGGCCAGAAACACCACCGCGCCCGTCCAGGCATCCAGCCGGCCGGCCTCGGACGGCGCGACCGATGTATTGCGCGCGGCGGACATAGAGGTTTGGGCGCTCGTCATTCGAATCATTCGAATTTCAGGCTGGAGAAAAAAGTCTCGGCCACCTCGGGCGCAATGCGGTCGGCATACAGCACCACCTGGAAGGCCTGTGCGCCCTGGGCGAAATAGGCGGCCTGCCCCTCGACCACCGCGCCGTCGGGGCGACGGCCCTGGGCCTTGACCAGCACGGCGGCTGCGCCGGAAACCTTGAGCGGCGCCAGCTGCGCGGGCCCGGCTTTCATATTCGCCAGCGTCAGGCTTTGCCATTGCGCCAGCACGGGCTCGGCCTGGGCCGCATCACCGAGTTGTGCCACCGCCACGGCAAAGGTCGCGCCGCCGGCATCACAGCCCAGCATGGACAGCGGCGTCGCCGGCCCGCCCAGGGGCACGGTTTTTTGCGCCTTGTCGGGCTTGCAGGGCAGCAGCAGCGCCAGGCGCGTGCCCTCGGGCCGCACTTCGCGCCAGTTCAGGGTGGGGCTGCAGGCCGCCAACAGGGTCATGGCCGCCAGCAAAGCAGCGACGGGACGGGCGGTGTACCCGCAAATCGTAAGCATGCCTTGGACTTTACAGCGATTCATGGATCTGCCTTGGCGCGCTTCGCGGACCGAGGATCGCTCCACCCCCGGGCGCCTTGCTTGGTAAGCTTTGGTGATGACCTCTTTCAAACCACACTTATTCATGGCGATACTGCTATGGGCCGCAAACCCTGTTGGGGCCTTGGAGCTGCAGAACCAGAACTTCAGCGACGATGAAATTTTCTCGGCTGTCGTGAACCGGTTTAAAAAGCCGCTTCTGCATCGCTTCAACCCGGCAGTTGCGGATGAGCGCAAACCTTTGCTGGTGCTGGGCCCGGCGCTGAAATTCGGCAAAAAAGTCCAGTCCCAAACCTTTACCCACCTGACGCAGCAAGAACTGGTGGCGCAACAGCAGGCGGTTTTTATCCTGGTCGAGAAGGCCTACCCCGACCCTGGGCGGACCGAACTGTATGTGGAGTACGACATCCCGAGCAATGCGTCGTTTGGCGTGCTGAAGGTCTACCCCAAAGACGGCGCGCTGGTCACTGAAACGCTGGACAGCTACCGTTCATCCTCAGGTGCCAGGGCCACTTATGGCAAGCTGTACAAGGGCGCGGCCTGCCGGGACAACACCGAAATGGCCTGGCGCTGGAACTACTACGCACGCAATGGTGCAAGCGGGCGTTGCCCTGAGCCGATGTTTACTGAATTTACGGAGTAGTCAAAGCTCTGGCCAGGGTGTAAAGCCAACGCAAGCCAACGCAATCTGAATGAACGACAAAAGGGCGAAGGACAAAAAGGATGCCTTTCAACCGCCGAGAGTTTCTTGCAGCGATGTTGCCGGCCACCGCCCCGCTGGCTGGGTGCGGGAGCATGCAGGCGGTTGCCGAATCGCCGCCGACAGAGCAAGTTCAAGCTCACCCGCCACTGCTTGCAAGCGAAAGCGATTGGTCCTCCCTGGCCGATCGATGCAAGGCAGACCCTGATCTTGGCCGTTTCAACGCAGCACTGCTGGCACGCGCCCGCAATGACATCGCCCTGCCTTCGCTGGAGCGCACATCCGAGGACGGCCGCCTGCTCCCTGTTTCGCGCGAATTCATTCGCCGAAGCCTGCAGTGGGCTTACGCGTACCGGGTGACAAGGGAACGGGTTTTCCTCGACCGCGCCCGGCAGGAAATGCTCGCCGTCGCCGCATTCAGCGACTGGCCGGAGCATTATCTGGAGCTTGCCGAGATCACCACGGGCATGGCCATTTCCTATGGCTGGCTTTTCAAGGACCTGTCGGCCGGTGACCGTGCCGCCCTGCGCGCTGCGATGGTCGACAAGAGCATTGCCCAGGCGCGCCACGGCAACAGGGCTTTCAGGTCCACCAACAACTGGAACCAGGTTTGCATAGGCGGCATGGTCCTGGGAGCGCTGGCCGTGGAGGAAGATGAACCCGCACTCGCAGCCGACCTCCTCGCGGCGGCGCGTGAAGGCGTATCCATCGGGCTGAATGCCTACCGGCCGGACGGGGTCTACCCTGAGGGGCCGAACTACTGGAGTTATGGGACCAGCTTTACGGTGCTGCTGGCCGCCGCACTCCGTGGCCGCAAAGGCGGCGACTGGGGCTTGCTGGATGCGCCTGGCTTCAGGCGCAGCGCCGAGTTCTATACACACTCCATCGGCCCGTCCGGGAAGCACTTCGATTTTGCCGACAGCATCGAGAGCCAGGAATTGCCATGCGCCATCGTCTACCTGGCCCGTGAACTGGACCAGCCCGCACTGTTGACAGCCAAGCGCGAGATGATCCGCCAGCAGCAGGGCCTGTCCGACCGCTTCGCGCCTCTCTCGGTGTTGTGGTGGCCCACCAAGACGGGCGGAAATGCCCTGCCCACAAGCTTCTCGGGCCAGGGGGCGCAGCCGCTCGCCATCTGGCGCTCATCATGGTCCGACCCCAACGCGTGGTGGTTCGCCATCAAGGCGGGCGGAGCGGCGCACAGCCATGCGCACATGGATGCCGGCAGTTTTGTGCTCGAACTGGATGGCCTGCGCTGGGCCAAAGACCTCGGCGCGCAGGACTACGGCAGCCTGGAATCACGCGGCATAGACCTGTGGAACATGAAGGCGGATTCAACACGCTGGCAGGTCTTCAGGCTGTCCGCCGAAGCGCACAACACACTGACGCTGGACGGCCAGGCACACAGTGTCCGCGGCATGGCCACGCTGCGCATGGTTGGCGAGCGCGAGGCCCTGATAGACCTGACCCCCGCGCTGTTGCCCGGCCAGGTCACCCAGGCCAACCGCCGCGCCCGTTTCCTGGATGACGGGGTGCAACTTGACGACGAGCTTCTCGGCGCCCGCCCCGGCAGCACCATCCGGTGGGCGATGGCCACCGAGGCCGAGGTCAGGCTGGAGGGCCGCACCGCCTTTCTGGCACAAAAAGGCAGACGCCTGGCCGTGCAGTTTGAAGGCAACGCCATCCAGCTGGACGTGCTCGACATTTCCGCGCCCCGTCAGGACTTCGACCAGCCGAATCCCAACGTTCGCCAGCTGGTGGTGTCCGGAAAGCCAGGGGCAGACGGCAGCTGGAAGCTCAGCGCCCGCTTTTCGCGGGGCTAGCCCGGCCGTTTGGCGGTTTTTTGCACCGCTTTGGCGCGCCAGGGGCCGCCGCCTTTGCACCAAGCTGGGCACGTTGCTTGCTAATGGGGATGCATGTTCGAAGACGTGTTCCTGCCCGCCATGCCGCCCCCGGTCAGGCCCCTGCCGCCCGACTTGCCGGGCTTGCCGGGCGCGGGCCAAGCCGTGTGGCGCGACAGGCTGTCGCAGCTGCTGGAATCCACCGGCGAGGGCATCTTCGGCATCGACATGGACGGTTGCTGCACCTTTATCAACCGGGCCGGCGCCGAGCAGCTGGGCTATGCGCCGGCCGAAGTGCTGGGCCGCAATATGCACGAGCTGGCCCACCACTCGCATGCCGGCGGCGACCACTACCCCGAGCAGCTGTGCCCCATCTTCAATGCCTTCCGCAAAGCCCTGCCCTGCCGCATCGACAGTGAATTTTTCTGGCGCAAGAACGGCAGCGCCTTCGCGGTCGAGTATTCCTCCTATCCCATCGTCGAAGGCGGTGTGGTGCAGGGCGCGGTGGTCACCTTTGTCGACATCTCGGCGCGCCGCCAGGCCGAGGACGCGCTGCGCCAGGCCCATGCGGTGCTGGAGCAGCGCGTGAGCGAACGCACCCACGCCCTCTCGGAAGCCCTGCAGCACCTGCGCGAACTCACGGCCTACACCCACAGCGTGCGCGAGGAAGAGCGCACGCGCATCGCGCGCGAGGTGCACGACGAGCTCGGCAGCCTGCTGGTGGCGCTCAAGATGGACGTGGGCTGGCTGGACAAGCGCCTGGGCGAGCAGCAGCAGCGCGACCCTGAAGCGGCCCAGGCCATGCGCGAGACCATGCGCTGCAAATGCCAGAACATGGGCCGGCTGATCGAAAGCGCCGTCGACAACGTGGGCCGCATCATCACCGACCTGCGCCCCAGCATCCTGGACCACCAGGGCCTGTGGGCCGCGCTGGACTGGCAGGCGCATGAGTTCGTGCAGTCGGCCGAGCTGGCGCTCGACTGGCGCATGGACGTGGCCGGCGCCGCGCCGCTGCCCGAGCCTTCGGCGATCGCCATCTTCCGCATCTTCCAGGAAATGCTCAGCAACGTGGGCCGGCACGCCGCGGCCAGCGCGGTCGCCATACACATACAGGCCGACGCGGCCGGCATCAGCATCGCGGTGCAAGACAACGGCCGCGGCGCCGAAGCCGCCGCCTTTGAAGCGGCCGACGCCTACGGCGTGATGGGCATGCGCGAGCGCGCCCGCCACCTGGGCGGCAGCCTGGAGATCAGCAGCGAACCCGGGCGCGGCTCGCTGTTCCACCTGCGCATCGCGCCGCCACCCGCGGCCGCCAACCCGCTATGAAGACGCTCAGGATCCTGATAGGCGACGACCACCGCATCGTGCGCGAGGGCCTGAAGCAGGTGCTGGCCGACGCACCCGAGATCGAGGTGGCGGCCGAGGCCGAAACCGGCCCCGAGGTCCTGCAGCGCGTGCAGGCCCTGGACGGCGACAAAGGCCTGGACGCGGTGCTGCTGGACATCGCCCTGCCCGACCGCGACGGCCTGGATGTGCTGCAGACCCTGAAGAAACAATGGCCGCGCCTGCCGGTGCTGATGCTCAGCACCTACCCCGAAAAACAATACGCCGTGCGCTGCATCAAGCTGGGCGCGGCCGGCTACCTGAACAAAAGTGCGAATCCCGACGACATGATTGCCGCGGTGCGCAAGGTGGCCGGCGGCGGCATTTATGTCTCGGCGATTGCCGCCGAGGCCCTGGCCGGCGCGGTGGGCGGCAGCGCGGCCGGCGGCGGTGGCACCGAATCGCTCTCGCACCGCGAGTACCAGGTGTTCCGCCTGCTCACGGCCGGCAAGTCCGTGGGCGAAATTGGTGCGCAGCTGAACCTGGCGGCCAACACCGTGAGCACCTACCGCGCGCGCATCCTCGAAAAAACCGGCACCCGCAACGACGTGGAGCTCGCGCTGTACGCCGAGCGCCTGGCCAAAGCGCCGAATTTGTAGGGCTGGCCCTACAGCGCTTAGGGCGGGGCCCGGCGATTTGCGGCAGCCCCCCCGCAAACCGCGCCCACAGGCCCGGGCCTTGCATGGAATCCCGCATCTTTGCCACAGGGGTTTTTCATGTCCAAGCGTTTTGATGCCTACGATGCCGACCGTCCGCTGATGCTGCGCTGCGCCTGCGGCGAAAACCATGCACCCGGTGAACACGGCAGTGCCGCCGCCAGCCCGCAGCAGCTCTCGCAGGACTTCATGGAAGCCAGCCTGGTGAAAGCGCTGTTCCCGGTCGACAGCGTGCGCCGCAACTTCCTGCGCGCAGTGGGCGCCAACACGGCGCGCGCGGCGATTGCCTCGGTGCTGCCGCTGGGCGCGCTGCAGGCCATGGCGCAGGAGCGCGGCCCGCTGGAAAAGAAAGACCTCAAGATAGGCTTTATCGCCATCACCTGCGCCAGCCCGCTCATCATGGCCGACCCGCTGGGCTTTTACAAAAAAGAAGGCCTCAACGTGCAGCTCAACAAGACGGCAGGCTGGGCGCTGATACGCGACAAGATGATCAACAAAGAGCATGACGCCTCGCACTTCCTGTCGCCCATGCCGCTGGCCATGACCATGGGCCTGGGCTCCAACCAGGTCAACATGAATGTCGCCAGCATCCAGAACACCAACGGCCAGGCCATCACGCTGCACGTCAAGCACAAGGCGAACCGCGACCCGAAAAACTGGAAGGGCTTCAAGTTCGCGATTCCCTTTGAGTACAGCATGCACAACTTCCTGTTGCGCTACTACCTGGCCGAGAACGGCCTGAACCCCGACACCGACGTGCAGCTGCGCGTGGTGCCGCCGCCCGAAATGGTGGCCAATCTGCGCGCCGGCAACATCGACGGCTTCCTGGGCCCCGACCCTTTCAACCAGCGCGCGGTGTACGACGAAGTCGGTTTCATCCACATCCTGTCCAAGGAAATCTGGGACGGCCACCCCTGCTGCGCCTTTGGCGTCAGCGACGAGTTCATCAAACAGAACCCCAACACCTTTGCCGCGCTGTACCGCGCGGTGCTGGGCGCCTCCTTCATGGCCAGCCAGCCCAAGGACCGCGACCTGATCGCCAAGGTGATCGCGCCCACGCAATACCTGAACCAGCCCGAGGCCGTGCTGCAGCAGGTGCTGAGCGGCAAGTTCGCCGACGGCCTGGGCAACATCCGCAATGTGCCGGACCGCGCCAACTTCGACCCCGTGCCCTGGCAGAGCATGGCCGTGTGGATGCTCACGCAGATGAAGCGCTGGGGTTATGTGAAGGGCGAGGTCAACTACAAACAGATCGCCGAGAAGGTCTTCATGCTGACCGACGCCAAGAAGCAGATGGTGCTGGCGGGCTTCAAGCCGCCCGAAGGCGCGTACAAAAAATTCAAGGTCATGGGCAAGGAGTTTGACCCGGCCAAGCCTGACGACTACGTGAAAAGCTTCGCCATCAACAAGCTCTCATGAAGTCTTTAAATTTAAAAGCGGCCCTGGTCTCGCTGCTGATCTTCCTGGCCCTGCTGGGCATCTGGTACACCGCCACACAGCCCGCGCCGGGCACGCCGGCCGCCAGCACCTCGGGCCTGAGCGCCGAGCAGATCGAATACCAGAAGATGATGGGCAAGGACCCGGGCAGCAGCAAGACCACGGGTTTCCCCACCCTGGGCCAGATGGGCACGGCGATCTGGAAGCAGGTCTCCAACCCGCTTTACGACAACGGCCCCAACGACAAGGGCATCCTGATCCAGCTGGGGCATTCGCTGGCGCGTGTGGGCCTGGGCTTTTTGCTGGCCTGCGCGGCCGCCGTGCCGCTGGGTTTTGTGATTGGCATGTCGCCGCTGCTGCGCCGCGCCCTGGACCCGTTTATCCAGGTGCTCAAGCCGATCTCGCCGCTGGCCTGGATGCCGCTGGCGCTTTACACCATCAAGGACTCGTCGATCTCGGGCATTTTTGTGATCTTTATCTGCTCGGTCTGGCCCATGCTGATCAACACCGCCTTTGGCGTGGCCTCGGTCAAGCGCGAATGGCTGAACGTCGCCAGCACGCTGGAAGTCAGCCCCCTGCGCAAGGCCTTCCAGGTCATCCTGCCTGCGGCCGCGCCCACGATATTGACCGGCATGCGCATCTCCATGGGCATTGCCTGGCTGGTCATCGTGGCGGCCGAGATGCTGGTGGGCGGCACCGGCATAGGCTATTTCGTCTGGAACGAGTGGAACAACCTCTCGCTCACCAATGTGATCTTCGCCATCCTGGTCATAGGCATCGTCGGCATGCTGCTGGACCTGGCGTTTGCGCAGCTGCAGAAGGTGGTGACTTATGTGGAGTGAGCCCACGACGCGTGCCCCGGCAGCCAACGCCCCAAAGAAAGAACACGCCATGCAGGAATTCCTCAAGGTCGAAAAGCTTGGCAAGGCCTTTAGCGCCAACCGGCCGGTGTTTGCCGATGTGTCCTTCAGCATCGGCAAGGGCGAGTTTGTCTGCATCATCGGCCACTCGGGCTGCGGCAAGACCACCATCCTCAATGTGCTGGCCGGGCTGGATAGCGCAAGCGCCGGCCACGTGTTTATGGACAAGCGCGAGATAGGCGGCCCAAGCCTGGAGCGCGGCGTGGTGTTCCAGAGCCATGCGCTCATGCCCTGGCTCACGGTGCGCAAGAACATCGCCTTTGCCGTCGTCTCGCGCTGGCCCGACTGGACGGCCGCACAGGTCAACACCCATGTCGAAAAATTTGTCGCCATGGTGGGCCTGTCGGCCGCCATCGACAAAAAACCGTCCCAGCTCTCGGGCGGCATGAAGCAGCGCGTGGGCATTGCCCGCGCCTTTGCGATCCAGCCCAAGATGCTGCTGCTCGACGAGCCCTTTGGCGCGCTCGACGCGCTGACCCGCGGCACCATACAGGACGAACTCATGGCCATCGTGCGCGAAACGCAGCAGACGGTTTTCATGATCACCCACGACGTCGACGAAGCGATTTTGCTGGCCGACCGCATCCTTCTGATGAGCAACGGCACGGACAACAACGGTGTTTACGCGCCGGGCCGCATTGCCGAAGAGGTGAGCAACCCGCTGCCCCGCGAACGCACCCGCGCCGGCCTGCACCACCTGCCCGGCTACTACGAGCTGCGCAACCATATCGTCGATTTCCTGGTCACGCGCGCCAAGGCGCATTGACCGCTCTTTTCGCTTTTTCCTTCACACCCACTTCAAACACGGAGCAAACCCATGAACCGCAACGACATCACCGAAAAAATCATTACCGTCAAAGTCAGCAAAGGCATCACCTGGGAGTCCGTCGCCAAAAAAGTCGGCCTCAGCAAGGAATGGACAACCGCCGGCTGCCTGGGCCAGATGACCTTTGACGCCAAGCAGGCGAAAGTGATTGGCAAGATTTTTGGCCTCACGGCCGAAGAACAGAAATGGCTGCAGGTTGTGCCCTACAAAGGCTCGCTGCCCACGCCCGTGCCGACCGACCCGCTGATCTACCGCTGGTATGAAATCGTGAGTGTCTACGGCACGACGATCAAGGAACTGATCCACGAGGAATTCGGCGACGGCATCATGAGCGCGATTGATTTCAGCATGGACATCGTGCGGCAACCCGACCCAAAAGGCGATCGCGTGAATGTGGTGTTGTCGGGGAAGTTTTTGCCGTACAAGACTTATTGACGACTGCGATTGTGCGGTCTAGCGCTCGATGGGGCAGGCACGCACCGGTGCACTGTCGCTACGTGTCGGTGGCGACCGACCTGTTAGGCGTCACCGGACGGCCTGCCGCCATGATCATTTCGACTTTAACTCTCGGCGAATAGCCTGTAACTCCTCCAGAACATCTGAGGCAGTAACGTCGTCCAGTCGGTTGTCGCGGTACTGAAAATATTCTCTTGCACTCTTCAACCGGCCCGATTGCTTGTTCAGCTTTGGCTCAATAATCTCAATGAGAATTCCTTCGATCTCATTGAGGGCATCTGCGTATCTAAATCCCGATACGCCCGAGTCCACGTTCTGTTGAGCGCTGAGGCTTCCGTCCGCATTGACGTCCCTAAACCCAACCCAGCTAAAGTACTGCCAGCGGTTCCAGAGTCGACCGTCCATGTGGTTCTTCATGCGTGTGAACAGGGTCGCGTTTCCGTTTCCCGCCTGCCCAACATACACGATGCGCTGACCGGAATCGTAAAGCACATACACACCAATCTGTTCTCGGAAGTCAGCGACTTTTAGCCCAGAAGCAGTGCCTTTCAGGTGACCTGCGTTGCTTCCAGCTCCACGATAGACGTGGTTCCGATCCCAAAGAAAGCCATAGTTCTTGATGATAGGCATAGATTTACTTGTGTTCGGATGAATGACCGGTGTGACACCTAACGTAACCATAACCGGCGGCTTGCGGAAAGAAGCCCGAATGGCTGGGACGCCGCGAGGCGTCCGCGTTGACAGACAAGTTAGACCTCTCCACGCATACTTTCAAATGCCTCGCTCAGTTCCTTCATCAAGTCTTCAAATGAGAACCACCGACACACACCTAGCGCTGTAGCGAAACTGACCTGAAACAGCTCTCCAAGCACTTTGCTCTCGCCCTCGGGCTGCACGACGCCCCCGACCCATCCGGGCTTACCTTCAGAGTGATTGTTCGGGCGAGTGCCCGGCTGTACATGGACATACTTCTCGCACATCTCAGAGTACCAGCCTTCGTTGACTACGGGAATCGGCCCATGCTTTTCGATGACGATTCGCACCTTGACGGGACTGAAGTCTCTCAGTCTGGTCTTCTTATCCGCGTTCAGCCATTTCTTGATGCTGTCCGATTCAAGGGCGAACATAAGGAGCAAGTTGTGTATCTCGCCCATGCTCCGAATCAACCCCAGGGCTTCGTCGTACTGGGCGAGTCTCATTAGCCCCAACGCCGAACAGGCGAGGTTGTAGCTTCTGCCCACCAGCGCCTCCAAGACATGTGGGCCGCCATTGCACCCTCGGTAGCATGTTGAAGCCTGATACAGGGCCGACAGAGCGATACTTACGATTCTCCACTGCGAGTCTTGTAAATCTCCAATCGGACGCGCTACAAGCGCGGTCTGCGCGGTCAATACGTACCTTAAGTGTTGATCGTCGAGGGGCAAATGCATAGCGAGAGAGCTAGCGTTGGAGCTAACCGGTGGGCAGTAGGGAGGCGAAGCCGGCCGATAGGACGTCCGTGTCGAACGACTTGCTAGACCACATGGGCGATCACCAGTTTTATCAGCCACTCGCCGAAGCCATTCATAAGAGTTCCCGCGACGACGAGAGTGACCTCGTGCAGCTTAAATACCCTGCGGCGCTCCTCAATGAGTTCTCCAATGCCAGATTTCGCGGATTCGTACACTGCGCCCTCAAGTGCCCGTACTTCGGCCTCCGTGGGCTCCTTGCCTTTGAGGTTCTTATACTCACCTCGCACTTCGTTCGGGTTGGCAGTTCGGAAGTCCTCGACAAATTTGAGGACGCGTTGGTGCAATTCGTCAATCTTCCGCGAAGAGGCAAGAAGTACCCCGACGACAACGACTACAGAGCCAGCGCGTCCCAACCAAGCTGGCTCATTCTTCAGACCCGCCCAAATTCCCAGCGCGGTCACGATAATGGCGCATGCGTATGCAACGGGTTCATGCCAAGTGTTCTTATTAAGGGTCCACATATTTTGCTTCTGCGTTATAACTCGGCGGCCGCGCTATAACTTGGACAAGTAATTCTCTTGAAAAAGCCGCCCGCATTGACCTTGCGAGAAAGATGGCCAAATTTATACAGGGATAAATGGGGTGGCCAAACCCGGCATCAACTGTCCAAGAATTTTAGGCCTCTATCGAATTGGGCACGTCCTCCAATCGGAGGGGGAGTGGCGTTTTAGCGCAACCCACCAAGCTCTTCCCGCTAGACACTGAAGACGCTGACTGACCCGCCCCTATTTGATGCATCACTAGAGTTTCGTCGGATCGCCAAGCGCCTTGTTAAGCCGCACCGCCTCTTTGGCGAGCCGACGCGATAAGACCGCATTGACCTCATTACCCTCGCGAAACTCTCTGGTCGCCATTTCATACTTGCCGCCGGGTTTTAGCAGCGGGTCCATTTCGCGAAGGCGTTGACCTCGCCAGAAGCCGAACAGCACGCGGCTCTCCTCGGCGCGAATCAGCAGCACGGGGCCATTCGACAAATAGACCAGGTGGCCCCATTTGATCGCTTCATCCAGCGTGCCGGCGCCCATAACGGCTGTCCGCAGCTGCTCGACCGCTGCGCGCCGCCATCCGGACAAGCCAGCAACATAAGCATCAGGATTTGAAGCGGGAGCAGTCTTCATCATCATGGCAGGTGTTGGAGTCTGTGCTTGGATCATGCACCTCTTAGATGCAAGAACAGTCCGGGGACGGCAGCTTGGCCGTCATCACTGGCACGCTGCTTTCTGGACCTGCGTTGAGCCCACGGGCATGCTCATCACCGGTACATCTTTCCTGGCAAGAAGATCTTTCAGGGTCGGATCGACGAAGAGCTGGACGCAGTCGCCGGATTTAAAGATCTGATTCACGGGCACCGACAAAGACAATGCGGATGAAACAGCTACAACGATCGTATTGACGCCACGAGTCTCGTTGCGTGCCGATGCGGATCCTGCGGCGAGAGCACCAACGGAGCCAAACAACGCCATGCCGGGAGTATTCACAACGCCCCCGAAGGCTCGGGCGGGAGGAACCTCAGAAGCGCTGGAGACAATGCCACGATATTCGATCCATCCCGGCGCCCTTGCCTGAGGCTCGACACGAGGGGGTGTGGCACATCCGACCAGGACGGTCGACAGAAATAGTGCTTTCAATGCGTTCAAAAGAATCTCCCACTAAGTATGTTTTGTACGGAAAGGTCGCGTGAGCAACAAACAACTAGCGTAATGTATGCCTCGATAGGACCCGACATGGCAATGATCGTCAGTTTTTTCCTGAGCTGAAGGCAAAATGTACATATGAACTCCCTATCCGGCATCCGCATCCTAGACCTCTCCCGCGTGCTCGCGGGCCCCTGGTGCACCCAGACTTTGGCCGACCTTGGGGCCGATGTGATCAAGATCGAGCGGCCCGGCACGGGCGACGATACGCGGACCTGGGGACCGCCCTTTTTGAAGGACGCGCAGGGCGCGGATACCGAGGCGGCCTACTACCTGGGCACCAACCGCAACAAGCGCTCGGTGACCTGCGACATTGCCCAGCCCGCGGGCCAGGCGCTGGTGCGGGAGCTGGCCGCGCATTGCGACGTGTTTGTGGAGAACTTCAAGGTGGGCGATATGGCGCGTTATGGGCTGGATTACGCCTCACTCAAGGCCATCAACCCGCGCCTCGTGTACTGCTCGGTCACCGGGTTTGGGCAGAACGGGCCTTATGCCGAGCGCGCGGGGTATGACTATGCGATCCAGGGCATGGGCGGGCTGATGAGTGTGACGGGCGAGCGCGACGACCTGGGCGGCGGGCCGCAAAAGGTGGGCGTGGCGGTGGCCGATTTGATGACGGGCATGTATGCGACGGTGGCCATACTCGCCGCGCTGCGCCATGCCGAAAAAACCGGCGAGGGCCAGCGGGTGGACATGGCACTGCTGGACACGCAGGTGGCCATGCTGGCCAACCTGGGCGCCAACTATCTGGTCAGCGGCGAGGCGCCGGGCCGGGCCGGCAATGCGCACCAGAACATCGTGCCCTACCAGGTGTTTGAGGTGGCGCCGGCGGCTGACGGAAGCAAGGACCACTTGATCCTGGCCGTGGGCAATGACTCGCAGTATGCGAAGTTCTGCGCGGTGGCCCATATCCCTGAACTCGCGACCAACCCGCTGTTTGCCACGAATCGCAACCGGGTACAGAATCGGGCCAAGCTGGTGCCCATCCTGGAAGCCGTGATGAAGACGCGCGGCAAGGCCGACTGGCTGGCCGCGCTGGAGGCCGCGAAAGTGCCTTGCGGCGCGATCAACAACCTGGCCGAGGTGTTTGCCGACCCGCAGATCGCGGCGCGCGGCATGGTGACCGAGTGGCAGCATCCGGTGAAAAACGATTTAAAGCTGGTCTCCAGCCCCATTCGCCTGAGCGCGACGCCGGTGCGTACCGATTTGCCGCCGCCCTTGCTGGGCCAGCATACCGAGCAGGTGCTGCGCGAGCTGCTGAACTATTCCGAGGCGAAACTGTCCGAACTAAAGGGCGGCAAGACGATTTGAGGCGGCAACCCCCAAGCAGGAGGTGATGCAATGAAACACAATTTTGTTCTGGTGCACGGCGCATGGCATGGCGGCTGGTGCTGGCGGCGTGTGGCGCAGGTCTTGCAGCTGGACCACCACAAGGCTTTTGCGGTGACGCTGACGGGCCTGGGCGAGCGGGCCCACCTGCTGTCGCCCGCGATCAACCTCGATACCCACATCAACGACGTGATCAACCTCATCGAGGCCGAGGAGCTGCACGAAGTGACGCTGGCCGTGCATTCCTACGCCGGGATGATAGGCACGGCGGTGGCGGATCGCCTGGGCGAACGGCTCAAGCACCTGGTGTATGTGGATGCGGTGCTGCCGCAGCCGGGCGAAAGCTGGAGCAGCACCCACGATGCGGCCACGCAGCAAAAGCGCATGGTGGCGGCGCAGGCCTCGACCTGCTTCAGCTTTCCGCCGCCCGACCCCGAGGTGTACGGCCTGGCGGGCGCCGACCACGACTGGGTGCAGCGCCGGCAAACGCCGCACCCGGGCAACACCTACCAGGCGCCGCTGGATTTTGATGTGAAACGCGTGGCGGCCGTGCCGCGCACTTTTGTGAGCTGCACCGCGCCGGCGCTGGCGACCATCACGCCCAGCCGGCTGCGCGCGCGCGACCCGCAATTCTGGGGCGGCGCCTGGCTGCCGAATTCGCGAGTGCTGGAGCTGGCCACCGGCCACGACCCCATGGTCACCGAGCCTGCGGCGCTGGCGCGCATCCTGCTGGAGTGCGCCGAATGAAGACGGTAGGCCGCCGCGGCTTCACGGCCGCGCTGGCGGGCAGCCTGGCCTGGCCGCTGCAGGCCCAGGCCAAGGACAGCGCCCTGCCCGTACCAGCCTCGCTGCCCGAGGCGGCCGGGCTGGCCGCGGCGCGCGGCGAGCCACTGGTGCTGCTGGTCACCCTGCCCGGCTGCCCTTATTGCGAGCTGGTGCGGCGCAACTACCTGCTGCCGGCACGCCAGGAAAGCGGCCTTCAGGCCTGGCAGCTCAATGTGACGGACAGCCGCACGCCGCTGACGGGTTTTGATGGCAAGCCCACGACGGCGGCCGCCTGGACCAGGGCCGCCAAGGCGACGTTTACGCCCACGGTGCTGTTTCTGGGCCCGCAGGGGCAGGCACTGGCCGAGCCGCTGGTGGGCGCGGCCATCCCGGATTTTTACGGCGCCTACCTGGACGAGCGCCTGGTGCTGGCGCGCCGGGCCGTGGTGGCGCTGCGTTAAGGCCTCACCATGACGGACGCCGAGTCGCTGCAGGCCGCCATCCACGAGGAGGTGGCGCTGCGGGCCTACGACCCGCACTGGCCCGCGATGTTTGAGGCTGAGCGGGAACGGCTGCTGGCGCTGTTTCCCGATGACTTCATCGCGATAGAGCATATGGGCAGCACGGCGGTGCCGGGGCTGGCGGCCAAGCCGGTGATAGACATCCTGGGCGGCGTGGCCTCCATGGCGGCGGCCAGGGCGCTGGTGGCGCCGCTGTGCGCGCAGGACTATACGACCTCAGCCGAATTCAACGCGACGCTGGTCGACCGCCAGTGGCTGATGCGCTGGGCCGACAGCCACCGCACCCACCACCTGCACCTGGTGGTGCACGGCGGCCCGGTGTGGGCGCAGCGCCTGCAATTTCGGGATGCGCTGCGCGCGGACGCCGCGCTGGCCTGGCACTATGCGGCGCTCAAGGCCGAGCTGGCGGCCAAATACCCGGCCGACCGCGAGGCCTATACCGAGGCCAAGGCGGAGTTTGTGCGCTCGGTGTGCGAAGGCTGAAGCCCCGCATGCGCCGCTACTATTAAGCCGCCAAATCACCCCGCTGGACCTGTACTAATGCCCCCTGGGCCCTTGGCGAACAGGGCTTAGGTGGTAAATTCAAGGCGTTCAAGCAGGAGAGCGCTGCCGCAAGGCAGCCACCGAAGGCGCAAACTTCCATAATCGCTCAGGTCCCGTACTGCCCGGAAACACACAGCCGTCTGGAGAGACGCCGCATGCAAGGTGCGGCGCACCGAAGGAGCAAAGCCCCAAGCGTAAGCCGCGGCTGAATCTCTCAGGTAACAAGGACAGTGGAAGCGGCCGCAAGCACCTGATGGCTTGGCGGTTGCCATGATTCTTTTTTTGATTCAAGCACCCCCAAGCCATGGCGCTTGCGCAACTGCCATTTCTGCTTGAGAAGGAATCACCATGAAAGTCATGGTTTTGGGTGCGGGTGTCACGGGGGTCACGACGGCCTGGTATCTGGCGCAGCGCGGACACGAAGTCACGGTCATCGAACGGCGCGGCGCGGCCGCGATGGAAACCAGTTTTGCCAACGGCGGGCAGATTTCCGTCAGCCATGCGGAGCCCTGGGCCAACCCGGGCGCGCCGCTCAAGGTGTTGCAGTGGCTGGCGCGCGAGGACGCGCCGTTGCTATTCCGGCTGCGCGCCGATGTGAACCAGTGGCTGTGGGGCCTGGAGTTTCTGCGCAACTGCACGCCGGCGCGCACCGCGCAAAACATCCGGCAGATCGTGAACCTGGGCATGTACAGCCGCGGTGCGCTGCAAAAACTGCGAGCCGAACTGGGCCTGCAGTACGACGCGAAGACCCAGGGAATCCTGCATTTCTACACCAGCCAGGCCGAATACGACGCCGCGCAAGAACCGGCGCGCATCATGCGTGAGCACGGCTGCGAGCTGGACATGAAAACCGCCGAAGAGTGTGTGGCCATAGAGCCCGCGCTGGCCCAGTGCCGCGGCAGCATCGTGGGCGGCAGCATGACGCCCAGCGACGAGTCGGGCGACGCCCAGGCCTTTACCGCCGCGCTGGCCGCGCGCTGCGAGCAGGCAGGCGTCAAGTTTCTCTACAACACCACCATCCTTGACGTGCAGGCCAGCGGCGGGCAACTCGATGGTGTGCAGGTCGCCAGGGGCAGCGGCGAGGCGGGCGGGCGCATTGAAACGCTCAAGGCCGACGCCTATGTGATGTGCCTGGGCGCCTTCAGCGCGCCCTGGGCCAAAAAACTGGGGCAAAGCCTGCGCATCTACCCGGCCAAGGGTTATTCGGTGACGCTGCCGGTGATCAACGAGGCGGCCTCTTACCAGGTGAGCCTGACGGACGACGAGTACAAGCTGGTGTTCTCGCGCCTGGGCAATCGCCTGCGCATTGCGGGCACGGCGGAACTCAACGGCTACAACACCGAGCTGAACCTGGTGCGCTGCCAGGCCATCGTCCGCCGCGTGAAGCAGCTCTTCCCGGAGATGACGGACGGCGAAGGCGCGCAGTTCTGGACCGGCCTGCGCCCGGCCACACCGAGCAACGTGCCTTACATCGGCAAAAGCAAAACGTCCAATCTGTTCCTCAACACGGGCCATGGCACGCTGGGCTGGACGCATGCCTGCGGCTCGGGCGCGGCGATTGCCGACATCGTGAGCGGGCGCGTGCCGGAAGTCGATTTTGCGTTTACCGGCATGCCGGGGCGGGAGCGCAGCATGCTATTGCCGGGCATGGCGAAAGCCTGAGGGCGGGCGCCTGTGCAGCATGGGGGCGGACACGGTAATATCGCCCTCCGTTCACCAGCCCCCATGCCGCCATGACATCAGCCACGAACATGCCGCCCGACGGCCTCCCCATTTACCGTTTGCTCACCGGCCCGGATGACGCAAGTTTTTGCCATCGCGTGAGCGAAGCCCTGGCTTTGGGTTACACGCTTTACGGCTCGCCGGCGGCGACCTTTAACGGCGAGCGCGTCATCGTGGCGCAGGCGCTGCTCTGGCCGTCGGCACACAGGGGCGCTCAATGAGCGTTCCCGCGCCGCTGAACCCGGCAACCCTGCAGGCCATGGCGGATTTCCCGCGCCAGCTGGAGCTGTTTTACGCGGCCATTCCCGAAAGCCACCGCAACTGGACACCGCAGTCCTGGGACGGCATCCCGAGCGAGACCTTCTCGGCACTGGGCCAGGTCTGCCATGTGCGGGACATTGAGATCGATGGCTACCATGTGCGCATACAGCGCACGCTGGCGGAGACAAACCCGCTGCTGGCATCGCTGGACGGGTATGCGCTGGAGCGCGAACGCGGCTACGCAACAGCCGACGCGCGGGAAGCCCTGGCGGCTTTTCGCGTGGCGCGCGCCAAGACCCTGGAGCTTCTCGCGGGCCTCACGCCAGAGGCGCTGGAGCGCACGGCGGAGTTCGAGGGCTACGGCGCGCTGAGCTTGCGCAGCCTGGTGCACTACCTGTGCAGCCACGACCAGCAGCACCTGGCCGGACTGCAGTGGCTGCTCGGCAAGATCGATGCGTCGCGCGCCACGACCGCCGGCCGCGATTTGTAACGCCGACTTATCAGAAAAGGCGCTTGGCGCGCTACCTTGGCGCCCTCTTCTTTCGACAAAAAAACCACGGATCACCCCGGGGTATTCCCGCTGCTTGTCGCTTTTGCGTCCGCCTTTTTGTAAGTAAAAGTTGGTTTGGCCGCACACTGGGTGCACGGCCCTGCGGCCGTGCTTGCCGTGGGATGCGGTTCATCAATGACTAGGGGCGATCAACATGATGGTTTTATTGCGTAATGTGGCGGTGCTGTCGGGTGCGGCGCTGGCTCTGGCTTCTGCCGTGGCACAAACCGAAACCCCGCCCTCGAAAAAAACCAAGGCCACGGCCGCGCCGGCGGTGGAAAAATTCACCGGCCCGCGCGAAAAACTGGTGGTGGCCATGCCCAAGACCTACGGCAAGACCGAGACCATGGCCTTGTGGGGCGACTACTTCAGCCACCTGTCGCGCTGCGCCAATGTGGAGCTGCAAAATGCCCAGGGCGATTCCCTGGAGCGCACCAGCAACGTCGACATCCTGGGCGAAAAAGAGCTGATCGAGGCTCTTTCGACCGGCAAGGCCCAGATCGGGCAGGTGAACCCGGGGCTGGCCGCGCAGATGGTGACGGCCGGGCAGGCCCCGCCCTTCGCGGTGCCAGGCAACAAGGCCACCGGCCTGCGCAATTCCTACAAGCTGATCCTGATCACGCGCGTCGACAGCCCCTACCGGGAACCCAAGGACCTGATCGGCAAAAAGATCGCCCACACCACGCCGACCTCCAACTCGGGCAACCTGGCGCCGCGCGCGCTGTTCCCGGCCCTGGGCCTGACGCCGGACAAGGACTACGAAGTGGTGTTCTCCAACGGGCATGAGCGCTCGGTGACGGGCGTGATGCACGGCTTCTTTCCGGCAGCGGCCGTGGCCAGCGATTTGTACCAGCGCATGGTCGTCAAGGGCGACGTCAAGGGATCGAGCATACGCACGATCTGGGAGAGCCCCCCCTTCATGACGGAAACCTGGACCATGAACAAGGACGTGTCGCCCGAGCTGCAGGCCAGGGTCAAGAAATGCTCGTTCAACTACAGCTTCTCGCCCACGCTGAAGAAGCAGCTGCCCGGCAACGACACCTTCCTGCCGATCAACTTCGACCGCGACTTCGCGACGGTGATGCAGGTCTACCGCTCAAGCCAGAAGAAGTAACACCCCCGTCCAGGCTCACTGCGTGTAGCCTGTTCCCCCCTCAAGGGGGCGGCGCCTGGGGCCGGCGAAGCCGGACCCTCGGCCCCCACTGGCGGACTGTGCCCATTGAATACACCCTGAATCTGCAACCCAGCAGGGGCCGCGGGACTGGCTTTGCCAGACCGCAGGCGCCGCCCCCTGGAAGGGGGGAAGGCGCTACACGAAGTGAGCGTCCGACGGGGGTGAGCTAAACACTCAACGGCGGATGCACCGTCCCCCACAGGCTTTCGTCGAGCACACGCTGCAGGGTGCGCAGCAGCTGGTCGTTGGAGGTGTGGGCTTTCACCAGCACGGCCTCCACGCGGTCGCTGTCCAGGGCCACCGCGTCGCTCGCGGAGAACACCACCACTGGCGGCGCCGGGTTCAGGTCCTCTATGGTGTCCAGCAATTCCCAGCCCGAGCCGTCCTTGAGCGTGAGGTCCAGCAGCACCAGGTCGTAGTGGTGTTTGCCCAGCTGTTCGCGCGCTTCGCGCAGGCTGGCGGCGAACTCGAAGGTGGCGAAGTCCTGGGCGATGGTGGCGGCGATGCGCTGGATGTCCAGGTCGTCCTCGACATGCAGGATGCGCGGCCTGCCTTCGGCCATGTTGGCGATGGCGCGTTGCAGGCTGAGGATCAGCTTGTTTTCGTCGATGGGCTTTTCCAGCCAGGTCGACACCGCCAACGGCTGGTTGTTGAATTCAAGCTCGCCGGCTTCGGCGTTGGCCGACACCACGACGATGGGCAGTTCGCGCGTGCGCTCTTCCAGGCGCAGCTTGCGGATCAGGCTGATGCCGTCCAGGTCGGGCAGGCCCAGGTCGACCGTCATGGCGGCATAGGGCCGTTTCACCACCTGCTCCATGGCCTGCGCGGCGCGGTAGACCATGTCCGAGTCGAACCCGCCCTTGTCGAGCATCAGCTTGATCAGGTGGGCGATGTCGGGGTCGTCCTCGCAGACCAGGATCAAGGGCCTGGGCGGTGCGCCGGTCTTGGTTTTGGTCTCATCGACGCTGGCCTCTTCCACCGGCAGGGCCACCGCTTCGGGCAGCTCGAAATAAAACACCGTTCCCACGCCGGTCTGCGAGGTAAAGCCCACGCTGCCGCCCATGCGCTCCACGATGGCTCGCGAGATGTTCAGGCCCAGGCCGGTGCCGCCTTTTTGCCGGGTGTCGGAGGTGTCGGCCTGCGAGAACTTCTGGAAGATGCGCTTGCGGAATTCCTCGGGAATGCCGGGGCCGCTGTCGGCGACCTCGACCCGGACCCGCCTGTTGCTGCACAGCAGCCTGATATAGACAAAGGAATCCGCCGGTGAGAACTTCACGGCGTTGGAGATCAGGTTGGTGGCGGCCTGGGTCAGCCGGTCACTGTCGACGCTGACCCTGACCCCTTCAGCCTGGATATCCAGCGCCAGCTTGACCTTGTGTTGGTCCGCGAAGCCTTCATTGGCCACCAGGACCTGGGCCAGCAGCGGCGCCAGTTCCGTGACCTGCATGTCAAAGCGCATCTTGCCGGATTCGATTTTTTCGCTGTCGAGGATGTCGTTGATCAGCCGGATGAGCCGCTCGCAGTTGCTGGTGGCGATGCCGACCAGATTCTTGGCCATGGGCGGCAGCTCCCCGGCGACGCCGCCGACGATCAGGCCCAGCGAACCGCGTATGGAGGTCAGCGGCGTGCGCAGCTCGTGGCTGACGGTGGAGACGAACTCGCTCTTCATGCGGTCGACGCGCTTGAGCGCGGTCACGTCGGTGCCCAGCGAATAAAAGCCCAGCACCTTGCCCTCGTCCTCGCCCTCGCCATAGCGCGGGAAGTACTGCATGACGTAGTCGTGCAGCTGGCCGTCGGCGGCTTCCTGGATGCGGTCGTACTCCGCCGCGTAGCCCGCCAGGGCCTCCTGGATCTTGCCGCGCTCTTTCTCGTAGAGCTCATGCCCCATCATCTGGCGCATGGTCTTGCCGTGGATCTGCTCGCGCTTCAGGCCAAAGCGTTCTTCATACGCCAGGTTGTGGAACTGGAATCGCTGGTCGGCATCGATATAGGCAATCAGGGCCGGCACCGTGTCCGTGATCAGGTGCAGCTGGGTTTCGCTGGCATGCAGCGCGAGGGTGCGCTCCCGCACGCGCTGCTCCAGGGTTTCATTGGCGCCCTGGAGTTCTTCGTTGACGCGACGTATGGTCGAGTGGCTGCGCAGGAGGTCGATCGCGGCGTACAGCAGCAGCGCCACCAGCACCGCCGAGAAAATCAGCAGGTAACGGCCGTAGCGCTCGCCCTCCGCGCCGGCTTGCTGCTGCTCGACCGTCAAGGTGTCGTTGGCGTCATCAAGCAGCTTTCCGGTCGGCGCCGCGGAGATACCGGCGAGGAGCTCATTGACGGTTTTCTGTTCGCGCAAAATGGCCTGGACATGCGCACGAAAGATATCCAGCCTGTCGCGTATGCCCGGCGGTGCAAGGCGCAGCGTGCCATCCAGCCGGCCCAGCTCGTCGTGTATTTCGGCGCCCTTCTCGCCGGTCGGGCTCTGGCTGTACAGCATGCTCGCAAGCAGCAGCCTGCTCACGCCGGCCGAAATCAGCTGGAACGCCGGCTGCGCGGCGCCGCGGCCGGTCCCGAGCGACTGCTGGACGTCCTCCGCCGCGGTGGGGAGAAAGGCCAGCGAATTGCGCAGCACCGAGTTGTGTGACTTGAACTGCTCGATCAGCTGGGCCTTGTCCTGGATGGCGCGTTGCAGCGCCGCGAGCTTGTCCGCCTGCGCGGCCGCATCGTGGTGATGTTCGTCCGTGTCCGACTGCATTTGTTCCATGAGCCGGGCCATCTCGCTCTGGTTGTCCGCCAACGCGTCGTAATGCGTTGTGATGCCTATCCTGGACTTCAGCACGTCCAGTTCCCATTGCGCATCGAGCTGCTTGAGGTGGCGCAGCACAGCGATGTCCTCGAAATAATGCGACTCGTCGAAGCTCTGGGTCTTGGCGTACAGAAACACCAGGATGGACAGCAGCACGGCGGTGACCGCCGCCATGGGCATCCAGGCCAGTCGATTCGTTTTTTTCACGGTTTGGGGTCCAGTTCGCCGGTGAGTGTGTTGAGGAAGCGGATGATGGCCTCCTTGTCTTCCTTGGAAGCGACGCGGCCGAGCTGGTAGCGGAACATGATGTCGACGGCCTCGTCCAGGGTTTTTGCCGAGGCGTCGTGGAAATAGGGTGCGGTGAGCGCGATGTTGCGCAGACTGGGAACCTTGAAGACGTGCTTGTCGCTTTCCACCTTGGTGACGAGGTAGCGGCCGAGGTCGGCTTCCGTCGGGTTGCCGCGTTTGGCGAAGTAGTCGCCCATGACGCCGAACTTCTGGAACATATTGCCGCCGACGTTCACGCCCTGGTGGCAGGCGACGCAGCCATACTGCTTGAACTTCGCATAGCCGGCTTTCTCCGCGGCCGTGATCGCGTTGGCGTCGCCGCGCAGGTATTTGTCAAAACGCGAGTTGGGCGTGATCAAGGTGCGCTCGAAAGTGGCGATGGCGTTCTGGATGTTCGCCTTGGTGACGCCGTCCTTGTAGGAGGCGGCGAACGCGGCCTTGTACCTGGGGTCCTGCGAGACCTTCTGGACCACCTCCTCCCATTTCGAGCCCATCTCGACCGGGTTCTGCATGACGTGGTCGGCCTGCGCTTCGAGCGACTCGGCACGGCCGTTCCAGAATTGCTTGAAGTTGAGCGCGGCATTGAGCACGGTCGGGGCGTTGACGCTGGTGAGGCCGCCATGCAGGCCCACCGAGCGGTCGCGCCCATCGCCGCCGCCCTTGCTGATGTCGTGGCAGCTGGCGCAGGAGATGCGGCCGTTGCCGGACAGGCGGGTATCACGAAACAGCTGGCGCCCGATGTCCGCGCGGGCCGGGTCCTGTTTGAGCGTCAGGGGAACCGGTTGTATCGGTTCGTCGAGCAGGGGCGCGGCGATGGCGGTGGGAGCTGTCCACACAGCCGCAGCCGCCAGAAGCAGTGCCGCAAAACGCGCTGCGGCCGAGTGCACGCCGGCCCTCCCAGGCCGCACGCAGTGCCTGCTCCCGCGGACGTACGCCAACACCGACTTTGTTATTTGCACGGCTGCTGTCCTCCTGATCGTTAACTGCAACCAGTCTCAATCAGAGCACGTTTATCCGCCGTGCCGCAAGGGCATTTCCCGTGTGGGCACATTTACCAACACTATGTAAGGAAATGCTTCGCCTCCTCCAGATAGAGGATGAGGCGCAGCACCGGCGCGCTCAGTCCTTCGCCACGCCTAGCCCCCAAGTTCGTTAGAACTTTTTATTTCATTGACCCGAAGACCTTCTTGAGGATCGCGCTGCCGGTGCCCACCGGGTCCTGGCGGATCTTCTTTTCTTCCTCGCCGATGATGAGGTAGAGGCCGTCCAGGGACTTGCCGGTGACATATTGCTGGATGTTGGCGTCTTCTTTTTTGACCAGGCCGAAACCGGCGGCCTTGCCGGCGAACTCGTTGTACTTGTTGGCCAGCCCGACCTTTTCGGTGGCCTTGGTGACCACGGGCAGGAATTTGACGCCCAGCGGCGCGCGCGTCTTTTCCGCGAAAAAGGTGGTGACCGAGGTTTCGCCGCCGGTCAGGATGTTCTTGGCATCGGTCACGCTCATGGTGCGTACCGCATTGACCAGCAGGTCCTTGCCCATGGGCACGGCCGCTTCGGCGGCGCGGTTGATGGAGGTGACCAGCTCGTCGATGCGCTTGCCCTGGCCGAAGTTTTTCAGCAGTTTCGACGCGTCTTCAAGGTAACCGGGCAAAGGAATGCGAACTTTTGGGTTTCCGAGGAATCCATCCGTCTTGCCCAGCAGGGCGACGGCCGCGATGGCGCCCTTTTCAAGGGCGGTTTTGAGGCCGGCGCTGGCGTCTGCGTTGCTGATGCCGGACAGGTCGCCCAGCGACAGTGCCTGGGCCTGGTGGTAAGTGGCCAATATCAGTGCGCCCAACGCGCTGACGCCGGCTTGGTTAAAATTGCGACGTTGCATGATGAGGTCTCCCATGAAATTGACATCCAGCTGGACAGTATGCCGCATGGCGCTGGCCGGTATTTTGGCACTGGCGGCTTTCGCCAGCCTGCCCGGATGCAGCGGCGCGCAGGCCGCACCCGAGTCGACCTTCGTGCTGCTGGACGGCAGCAAGAAAACCACGGCCGACCTCAAGGGCAAGGTCACCCTCGTTAACTTCTGGGCCACCAGCTGCGTGACCTGCGTGGCCGAGATGCCCAAGGTGATTTCCACCTACAACAAATACCAGAGCCAGGGCTACGACACCCTGGCCGTGGCCATGAGCTACGACCCGCCCAGCTATGTCGTGAATTACACCGAAACGCGCAAGCTGCCCTTCAAGGTGGCGATCGACAACACCGGCGCGGTCGCCAAGGCCTGGGGCGACGTGCAGCTCACGCCGACCACTTACCTGGTGAACAAGCGCGGCGAGATCGTCAAGCAGTATGTGGGCGAGCCGGATTTTGCGGCGCTGCACCAGTTGATTGAAAAGCTGCTCGCCGAGACCTGACGCGATTGGATTTCGCAACAAAAAAGCCGGTTCAAACGAACCGGCTTTTTTATTGCTCTTTCGAGCATGGGCCGCGGAACTGGCTTTGCCAGGCCGCAGGCGCAGCCCCCTGCAAGGGGGGAAGGCGCTACACGAAGTGAGCGTCCGACGGGGTGTTACTGATTTCGGTACGCGTCGTGGCAAGCTTTGCAGGTGCCGGCCGTGGAGGTAAAAGCGGTCTTCAGCGTATCGAGGTTGCCGGTTTTGGCGGCGGCGGCCAGCTTGGCGGTTTCAGCGACCAGCTTTTCATGGCCTTCCTTGAACTTGGCCTGCTCGGTCCAGATTTCGGGCTTGGCCTTGGTGTTGCCGCCCTTGTCGGTGCCGGGTGCGAAACCAGCCCACGGGAGCTTGGCCATGTCGGCCACGATATCGGCGTTCTCGGCAGCGACTTTGGCGTCGAAGGGAACACGGCCGTTGGCCATGGCGCCGACGCGGCCGAAATGCTGGGCCATGACAAACAGCGCGCTCTGGCGGTATTTGATGGCGTCTTCCGGTTTGGCGAACTGCGCGGAGGCCGGGGCGGCCATGGCCGCCAGGGTGGCGGCCGCTGCGATGCTGGCGAAAAATTTCATGGTTTTCCTCGTGAGGTTTTTTTAGGATATGGTCGATGACGGGCCATGGCAGCGTGCTGGGCCTGCTGCCATGTGGCTGAGTTTAGCCAAGCCTGATAAGTTCCGCAGGAACTTATGCACTACGGGAAAGCACCAAGCCTGCAGCGGGACGGCCACGGACAATGCCTTGCATAAAACAACCCACATGAACGAGGAGTGAGCGTGTACACCAATAAAAATCTTCACAAGGTGCGAGTGTGGGACCTGCCCACGCGGGTTTTCCACTGGGCGCTGGTGGCCTGCGTCATCGGCCTGGCCATCACCGGCACCGTGGGCGGCAACGCCATGGTCTGGCACTTCCGCTTCGGCTACACGGTGCTGGCCTTGTTGCTGTTTCGCATCGTGTGGGGCCTGGTGGGTGGGCGCTGGTCCCGTTTTGGTGCGTTCATTTATGCGCCGCAAAGCGTCATCAACTACCTCAAGGGCCAGGGCAAGCCCGAGCACGGTATCGGCCACAGCCCGATAGGCGCGGGGTCGGTGTTCGCCATGCTGGGTTTCCTGGTGGCACAGGTCGGCACGGGGCTGCTCAGCGACGACGAGATCGCTTTTGCCGGCCCGCTGACGCGCTTTGTCTCCAACGCCACGGTCAGCCTGACGACCAACTACCACAAGAACATCGGCAAGTGGGTGCTGCTGGCGCTGGTGCTGCTGCACATCGCGGCCATCGTTTTTTACCTGAGCCGCAAGCACAACCTGGTGGGCGCCATGCTGCACGGCGACAAGGAGCTGGTGGTGCAGGCGCCGCCCTCGCGCGATGACACGGTGTCGCGTGTGGCGGCGGTGCTGATCCTCGCGGTTTGCGCCGGCGTGGCCTATTGGGTTTCGACGCTGGCGGCACCGGCTTTCTGAGGCTCCGCGGCAGGCCGGGGCCGGGCTTGCGCTGGCCGGCGACGGCGGCAAATCACGTTAAACTGGTTGTCGACCTTTCACCGCCGACCCCGTGCAGCGTCCTTCCATCCAGTTCATCACACCCGACTCGCCCGAAGAGCTGGCCGCCACGCGGCTGATCTTTCGCGAGTATGCCGAGCAGCTGGGCGTGGACCTGTGCTTCCAGAACTTTGAGGCCGAACTGGCCGAGCTGCCCGGTGAATACGATGAGCCCGAAGGCGCGCTGCTGCTGGCGCTGGTGGACGGTGAAGTCGCGGGCTGCTGCGCGCTGCGCGCGCTGGATTCGGTCGACTATCCCAATGCCGGTGAGATGAAGCGCCTTTATGTGCGCAAGCCCTTTCGCCGCCTCGGCCTGGGCCGCCAGCTTGCGGAGGCCATCCTGGACGCAGCGCGTGTGGCGGGTTACCACTCGGTGCTGCTGGACACGCTGGACGATATGGAGTCGGCGCGCGCGCTGTATGCCGAGCTTGGCTTTGCCGAGATCCCGCCCTACTATCACAACCCCATTGCGGGGGCGCATTACCTCAAGGTGGATCTCTAGGGCCCAACAAAAAGCCACCGGGCTTGCGCGCGGTGGCTTCCTGGCGAGGAGTCTCCTCTCAGCCCTTGGCTTGCGCCAGCAGCGTGGCCGCATCGCTGACTTCAAACTTGCCGGGGCCTTCCACATTGAGGCTGGCGACCTTGCCGTCCTTGACCAGCATGGAATAACGGTTGCTGCGCAGGCCCATGCCGCGCGCCGTCAGGTCCAGCGTCAGGCCCGCGGCTTTCGCAAAGTCGGCGCTGCCGTCGGCCAGCATGCGCACCTTGTCGCCGGTCTTTTGGTCGCGCGCCCAGGCGCCCATGACAAAGGCGTCGTTGACGCTCAGGCACCAGATCTCATCGACACCGGCGGCCTTGAACTCGGCGAATTTCTCCACATAACCGGGCACGTGCTTGGCCGAGCAGGTGGGCGTGAACGCGCCGGGCAGGGCAAACAGGGCAATGGTCTTGCCGGCCGAGGCCTTGGCCACGTCGACCGGGTTGGGGCCTATGCTGCAGCCGTTGCCTTCGACTTCGGAAAATTCCATCAGCGTGGTGGCAGGAAGGGTGTCGCCTACTTTGATCATGGTGTGCTCCTCTGAGAATAATGAAGGGGTTGGAAATCAACCCTCGAAGTGTAGTGCGGGGACGGCAAGCGTGCGCTCACTGTACGGAAACTGGCTCGCCTCTGAAGGTCATCTTCGGGGAAGCGGCACACAAACATCGGCAAGCACCGGCACAAACAAAAACGGCCCACCAAAGTGAGCCGTTTTTGAGAGAGTGACTTGACGCCAGCTCCAGGTAAACCTGGGACTTAAACGATCGCAGCCTTTTCGACCAGACGGGTTACAACCCAGTTCTTGGTCTTGGAGATCGGGCGGCTTTCGGTGATCTCGATCACGTCGCCCGTGTGGTACTCGCCCTTTTCGTCATGGGCGTGGTACTTGCTGGACAGGGACACGATCTTGCCGTAGAGCTCGTGCTTCACACGGCGCTCAACCAGGACCGTCACGGTCTTGGCGCGCTTGTCGCTCACCACCTTGCCGATCAAGGTGCGCTTGAGGGATTTTTTAGCTTCCGTCATTTTTTGGCTCCTTGCTTGACGATGGTTTCGGCCAGGATGGTCTTGGCGCGAGCGATGCTGCGACGCGTGGAACGCAGCGTGGAAGTGTTGGTCAGTTGCTGCGTGGCTTTTTGCATGCGCAGGCCAAAGTGGGCTTTTTGCAGCTCTTTGACTTCAGCTTTCAGGCCGGCAACGTCTTTTTGGCGCAGTTCAGTAGATTTGGTCATTGTCATTTCCCCTTACTGGCCGATCATGCGGCTGACGAAGGTGGTGCGCAGCGGCAGCTTGGCGGATGCCAGGCGGAACGCTTCGCGGGCCAGCTCTTCAGGCACACCGACGATTTCAAAGACGATCTTGCCGGGCTGGATTTCAGCCACGTAGTACTCCGGGTTACCTTTACCGTTACCCATACGCACTTCAGCGGGCTTTTGGGAAATCGGCTTGTCCGGGAAGACGCGGATCCAGATACGGCCGCCACGTTTGACGTGACGGGAAATCGCGCGGCGCGCGGCTTCAATTTGACGAGCAGTCAGGCGACCACGGTCGGTGCATTTGAGACCGAAGTCACCGAACGCAACCGAGGAACCCCGGGTTGCGACGCCGGTGTTGCGGCCTTTTTGCTCTTTGCGGTATTTTCTGCGAGCGGGTTGCAGCATTTTGATTCTCCGTTAATAGACCGATTACTCGGTCTTGGCACCGTCAGCTGCTGCAGCTGGCGCGGCTTTGCGGACGCGCTTAACGGTGGTTTTCGGGGCTTCGCTACCAGGGGTAGCTTCAGCCGGCTTGTCGCTTCCATCCGCCGGGGCGGTGTTGGTCGCGCCGCGCGGTGCGCGAGCACCACGGGGAGCGGGACGGTCGCTGCCTGGACGATCACCAGGACGCGCATCACGGCGGGGGCCGCGTGGTTTGCGTTCTTCGTCAGGCACTTCCACCATCTTGGCGCCGGGCGCATCGTTGCGGCCCAGCGTGTCGCCCTTGTAGACCCAGACCTTGACGCCGATCACACCATAGGTGGTCTTGGCTTCGGAGGTGCCGTAGTCGATGTCGGCGCGCAGGGTGTGAAGAGGCACGCGGCCTTCGCGGTACCACTCGCAGCGAGCGATTTCAATGCCGTTGAGGCGGCCGGACGACATGATCTTGATGCCCAGGGCACCCAGACGCATGGCGTTTTGCATGGCGCGCTTCATCGCACGGCGGAACATGATGCGTTTTTCAAGCTGCTGCGTGATGCTGTCGGCGATGAGCTTGGCATCAATTTCAGGCTTGCGAACTTCTTCGATGTTCACGGCGACCGGCACGCCCAGCTGGCGGCTCAGTTCTTTCTTGAGGTTCTCGATGTCCTCGCCCTTTTTGCCGATCACGACGCCCGGACGTGCCGAGAAGATCGTGATGCGGGCATTCTTGGCGGGGCGCTCGATCAGAACGCGCGAAACCGCTGCGTTCTTGAGCTTGGCCTTGAGGTACTCGCGAACCTTGATGTCTTCGGCCAGCATGCCGGCGAAGTCACGGTTGCTTGCGTACCAGCGGCTGGCCCAGTTGCGGCTAACTGCAAGGCGAAACCCGGTTGGGTTGATTTTTTGTCCCATATCCTGCTGCCTTTAGTTGCCAACTACCACGTACACATGGCACGTGGGTTTGCTGATGCTGTTGCCGCGGCCTTTTGCGCGCGCGGAGAAACGCTTGAGCGTGGCGCCTTGTTCGACGTAGATGGTTTTCACCTTCAGTTCGTCGATATCGGCACCATCGTTGTGTTCAGCGTTGGCGATGGCGGACTCAACAACCTTCTTGATGATTCCAGCAGCTTTTTTCTGCGTGAAATTCAGGATGTTGAGGGCTTGATCCACTTTCTTGCCGCGGATCAGGTCAGCGACCAGACGGCCTTTGTCGACCGACAGACGAACGCCCCGGAGGGTTGCACGTGTTTCCATGGTCTTTCCTTACTTTCTCACAACTTTTTTATCAGCCGGATGACCTTTGAAAGTCCGGGTGAGTGCGAACTCGCCCAGCTTGTGGCCAACCATTTGATCGGTGATGTAGACAGGCACGTGCTGCTTGCCGTTGTGCACGGCGATGGTCAGGCCGATGAACTCGGGCAGGATCATGGAGCGACGCGACCAGGTCTTGATCGGCTTTTTGTCCTTGTTGGTAACGGCCTTGTCGGCTTTTGCTACCAAATGATGGTCGACAAACGGACCTTTTTTGAGTGAACGTGTCATGGGTTAGCCTTACTTCTTGCGACGCGAAACAATCATCACTTGCGTGCGCTTGTTGTTGCGGGTGCGGTAGCCCTTGGTCAGGTTACCCCATGGATCGACAGGATGGCGGCCTTCGCCGGTCTTGCCTTCACCACCGCCGTGCGGGTGGTCAACCGGGTTCATCACCACACCGCGAACGGTCGGGCGAATACCCATCCAGCGCTTCACACCGGCCTTGCCGAGGCGGCGCAGGCTGTGTTCTTCGTTGGCGACTTCACCGATGGTGGCGCGGCACTCGATGTGGATCTTGCGAACTTCACCGGAGCGCATACGCACCTGGGCGTAGGTACCTTCGCGGGCCAGCAGCGTTGCCGAGGTGCCGGCGGAGCGGGCGATTTGCGCGCCCTTGCCGATTTGCATCTCGATGCAATGGATGGTGGAACCCACGGGAATGTTGCGGATGGGCAGCGTGTTGCCGGCGCGAATCGGGGCTTCCGAACCGCTCACCAGCGTGGCGCCGACTTCAAGGCCGCGGGGGGCGATGATGTAGGTGCGCTCGCCGTCGGCGTAGCAGAGCAGGGCAATGTGGGCGGAACGGTTGGGGTCGTACTCGATGCGTTCGACCTTGGCCGGAATGCCGTCCTTGTTGCGCTTGAAGTCCACCACACGGTAGTGGTGCTTGTGACCGCCGCCTTTGTGGCGCGTCGTGATGTGCCCGTTGTTGTTACGGCCGGCCTTCTGGAATTGCGGTTCCAGCAGCGGCGCGTAAGGCTCACCCTTGTGCAGGTGATCCCGGGAGATCTTCACCATCCCGCGCATGCCGGGGGAGGTGGGTTTCATTTTAATGACAGCCATTACGCAGTCTCCCCGCCGAGGTTGAGCTCTTGACCGGGCTTGAGCGTCACATAGGCCTTGCGAACGTTGTCGCGGCGGCCGATGGACTTGCCAAAGCGCTTGGTCTTGCCCTTGATGTTGAGAACGGCGACCGACTGGACGTCCACCTTGAACATCAACTGCACAGCGGCCTTGATTTCAAATTTGGTGGCATCCTGCAGCACCTTGAAGGTCACGGCATTGGTCTTGTCGGCGATCATGGTGGCCTTTTCGGACACGATGGGCGCGACCAGGACCTGCATCAGGCGGCCTTCGTCGAATTTCAGTTTTGGAGAAGATGGGTTACGGGCGCTCATGCGAACATCTCCTTGAGTTGGTCCATGGCGGCCTTGGTGACCAGAACCTTCTTGTAGTGGACCAGCGACACCGGATCGGCGTAACGGGGCTCAACCACGAGGATGTTCACCAGGTTGCGGGAAGCCAGGTACAGGTTTTCATCGACTTCATCAGCGATGACCAGCACCGAGTTGAGATTCATGGCCTTGAACTTGTCGGCCAGGACCTTGGTCTTGGGCGAATCCACGGTCAGGGAGTCAACCACAGCCAGGCGGCCTTCACGGGCCAGCTGCGAGAGGATGGACGCCATACCGGCGCGGTACATCTTCTTGTTGATCTTCTGCGTGAAGTTTTCGTCAGGCATGTTCGGGAAGATACGACCGCCGCCGCGCCACAGGGGCGAAGACGTCATACCGGCACGTGCGCGACCGGTGCCCTTTTGTTTAAAAGGCTTCTTGGTCGAGTGACGAACCTGCTCACGGTCCTTCTGGGCACGGGTGCCTTGGCGGGCGTTGGCCTGGAAGGCCACGACCACCTGGTGAACCAGGCTTTCGTTGTATTCGCGACCAAACACGGTATCGGGCACGTCCACTTTGGACGAGGCCAGACCTTGGTCATTCAGGAGTTCGACCTGCATCAGTTCGCTCCTTTAGCAGCGTTGGCGGGCTTGGCCTTGATCGCGGCGCGAACCGTGACAAAACCACCTTTGGAACCAGGCACAGCGCCGCGGATCATGAGCAGCTGACGGGCTTCGTCGATGCGCACGATATTGAGGTTTTGCGTGGTCACGGTGACGTCGCCCAGATGGCCCGTCATGCGTTTGCCGGGAAACACGCGGCCGGGATCCTGCGCCATACCGATGGAGCCGGGAACGTTGTGCGAACGGCTGTTACCGTGCGACGCGCGCTGCGAGCTCATGTTGTGGCGCTTGATGGTGCCTGCGTAGCCTTTACCGATGGAGGTGCCCTGCACGTCCACCAGCTGGCCCACGGCAAACACGTCGGCTGCGGGCACAACGGTGCCGGCGGCATACTTGCCTGCGACGTCGGGCGTCACGCGGAATTCTTTCAGGATTTCACCAGCTTCAACGCCTGCTTTCGCAAGGTGGCCGGCGGCCGGCTTGGTCACGCGCGATGCTTTGCGTGCGCCAAATGCCACTTGAAGGGCATCGTAGCCGTCATTTGCTTCGGTTTTAACCTGGGTCACGCGGTTGTTGGATACATCCACCACGGTGACAGGAACTGTGTCCCCATCATCCGTGAACAGACGCATCATGCCAACTTTGCGGCCCAGCAACCCGAGGGAGTTGCTCAGACTCATGATGTGTTCTTTCGTAACTTTCACCGCTGCGACTTCAATTGGCCGCAGACGTTTTGATGTGAAAGACAGTTAATAAAACCGTCCAATCCATACCGGCAACAAAGCCAATATGCAATGGACAGCCCAAGAGTATAGCCCAGGCTGCCAAAAATGGCAAACCTGGGCTAAAACCTGTCGATTTGGGGCCCGGCTTGTGGCCGAAACCCCGATTTTTCGCTTACTGCAGCTTGATTTCGACGTCCACGCCGGCCGGCAGGTCGAGCTTCATCAGGGCGTCCACGGTTTTGTCCGTGGGGTCCACGATGTCCATCAGACGCTGGTGGGTGCGGATTTCCAGCTGGTCGCGGCTCGTCTTGTTGACGTGGGGCGAACGCAGGATGTCGAAACGCTTCATGCGGGTTGGCAGGGGCACGGGGCCCTTGACAATCGCGCCGGTGCGCTTGGCGGTGTCAACGATTTCAGCTGCCGACTGGTCGATCAGCTTGTAGTCAAACGCCTTCAGGCGGATGCGGATTTTTTGCTTGGTGGCCATGGTAATTCCTTGGTTTTTTCAGAATTACGCAATGATCTTGGCCACGACGCCGGCGCCGACGGTCTTGCCGCCCTCACGGATGGCGAAGCGCAGGCCTTCTTCCATGGCGATCGGGTTGATCAGCTTGACGGTGATCGACACGTTGTCGCCAGGCATGACCATTTCCTTGCCTTCTGGCAACTCGATCGCGCCGGTCACGTCCGTCGTGCGGAAGTAGAACTGGGGACGGTAGTTGTTGAAGAAAGGCGTGTGGCGGCCGCCCTCGTCCTTGCTCAGAACGTAGATCTCGCCGGTGAAGTGCGTGTGCGGCTTGATGGAGCCGGGCTTGCACAGCACCTGGCCGCGCTCGACGTCTTCACGCTTGGTGCCGCGCAGCAGGATACCGACGTTGTCGCCGGCCTGGCCCTGGTCCAGCAGCTTGCGGAACATTTCCACGCCGGTGCAGGTGGTCTTTTGCGTGTCCTTGATACCGACGATTTCGATTTCCTCGCCGACCTTGATCACRCCGCGCTCGACACGGCCGGTCACGACGGTGCCGCGGCCGGAGATGGAGAACACGTCTTCCACGGGCATCAGGAAGGCGCCGTCAACAGCGCGCTCTGGCAGGGGGATGTAGGTGTCCAGGGCTTCGGCGAGCTTGAAGATCGCGCCTTCGCCGAGTTCGCCCTTGTCGCCTTCCATGGCCAGCTTGGCCGAGCCGTGGATGATGGGGGTCTTGTCGCCGGGGAAGTCGTACTTGTCCAGCAGTTCGCGCACTTCCATTTCAACGAGYTCGAGCAGTTCGGCRTCGTCGACCATGTCGCACTTGTTCAGGAACACGATGATGTAAGGRACACCCACCTGGCGGGCCAGCAGGATGTGCTCRCGGGTCTGGGGCATGGGGCCGTCAGCGGCCGAGCACACCAGGATCGCGCCGTCCATCTGGGCGGCGCCGGTGATCATGTTYTTCACATAGTCGGCGTGGCCGGGGCAGTCCACGTGCGCGTAGTGGCGATTGGCCGTTTCGTATTCGACGTGGGCGGTGTTGATCGTGATACCGCGCGCTTTTTCTTCCGGTGCCGCGTCAATTTGGTCGTAGCCCTTGGCTTCGCCGCCGAACTTCGATGCCAGAACGGTCGTGATCGCCGCCGTCAGCGTCGTCTTGCCATGGTCCACGTGGCCAATCGTGCCTACGTTGACGTGCGGCTTGGTCCGCTCAAATTTGCCTTTTGCCATTTTTCTCTCCAGATAAAGAACATGCCCGTGTACGGTTTAACGTCTGCACTGTGTTGCTGGTTCGCTTCGCACGGGTACAAAGCGGCACACAATCGCAGACAAGAAAAAAAGCCGCCGGCCCACATGGGACCGGCAGCCGGGGTTACTTACTTGGCGCGGGCAGCCATGATGGCTTCCGACACGTTGCGCGGAGCTTCAGAGTAGTGCTTGAACTCCATGGAGTACGTTGCACGGCCCTGCGACATCGAACGCAGCGTGGTCGAATAACCGAACATTTCCGACAGCGGCACTTCGGCCTTGATGGCCTTGCCGCCACCGACCATGTCTTCCATGCCCTGCACCATGCCGCGGCGTGAGGACAGGTCGCCCATCACGTTGCCGGCGTAGTCTTCAGGCGTTTCGACTTCCACAGCCATCATCGGCTCCAGAATCACGGGGCCGGCCTTCTTGCAGCCTTCCTTGAAGCCGAAGATGGCAGCCATCTTGAAGGCCAGTTCGTTCGAGTCCACGTCGTGGTACGAACCGAAGTGCAGCGTGACCTTGACGTCGACCACGGGGTAGCCGGCCAGCACGCCAGACGTGACGGCTTCGTTGATGCCCTTTTCCACGGCGGGGATGAATTCACGGGGAACCACACCGCCCTTGATGGCGTCGACGAACTCGATGCCCTTGCCGGCTTCGTTGGGTTCGATCTTGAGCACAACGTGGCCGTACTGACCCTTACCGCCGGACTGGCGCACAAACTTGCCTTCGGCTTCTTCCACGGTCTTGCGGATGGTTTCGCGGTAGGCCACCTGGGGTTTGCCCACGTTGGCTTCCACGCCGAATTCGCGCTTCATGCGGTCGACAATGATTTCCAGGTGCAGCTCGCCCATACCGGCGATGATGGTCTGGCCGGATTCTTCGTCGGTCTTGACGCGGAAAGAAGGATCTTCCTGCGCCAGGCGCTGCAGGGCGATGCCCATTTTTTCCTGGTCGGCCTTGGTCTTGGGTTCCACGGCCTGTGCAATCACGGGCTCGGGGAAGACCATGCGCTCGAGCATGACGATGGCATCGGGATCGCACAGCGTTTCGCCGGTGGTCACGTCTTTGAGGCCCACGCAGGCGGCGATGTCGCCGGCGCGGATTTCGCTGACTTCTTCACGGTTGTTGGCGTGCATCTGCACGATACGGCCGATACGCTCTTTCTTGCCCTTGACCGGGTTGTAGACGCTGTCGCCCTTTTTCAGGACGCCGGAATACACGCGCACAAAGGTCAGCTGGCCCACGAACGGGTCAGTCATCAGCTTGAAGGCCAATGCGGAGAACTTTTCTTCGTCATCGGCCTTGCGGAACACAGGCGCTTCGTCTTCGTCGGTGCCGCTCACGGGCGGAATGTCCAYGGGCGAAGGCATGAATTCGATCACGGCGTCCAGCATGCGCTGCACGCCCTTGTTCTTGAAGGCGGAGCCGCAGTACATCGGCTGGATTTCGCTGGCGATGGTACGCGTGCGGATGCCCAGCTTGATTTCGTCTTCGGTCAGGTCGCCCTCTTCGAGGTACTTGTTCATGAACTCTTCAGACGCCTCGGCAGCAGCCTCGACCATCTTCTCGCGCCACTCCTTGGCGGTCGCCACCAGCTCAGCGGGAATCTCGCTGTAGGTGAACTTCATGCCCTGGGACGCTTCGTCCCAGATGATGGCCTTCATCTTGATCAGGTCGACCACGCCGGTGAAGTTTTCTTCGGCGCCGATGGGGATCACCATGGGCACGGGGCTGGCCTTCAGGCGCAGCTTCATCTGCTCAACGACCTTGAAGAAGTTCGCGCCGGTGCGGTCCATCTTGTTGACGAACGCAAGGCGAGGAACCTTGTACTTGTTGGCCTGGCGCCAGACGGTTTCGGACTGGGGCTGAACGCCGCCCACGGCGCAGTACACCATGCAGGCGCCGTCAAGCACGCGCATGGAACGCTCCACCTCGATGGTGAAGTCCACGTGGCCAGGGGTGTCGATGATGTTGATGCGGTGCTCGGGCAGGGACGTGTCCATGCCGCGCCAGAAGCAGGTGGTGGCGGCGGAGGTAATCGTGATGCCACGCTCCTGCTCCTGCTCCATCCAGTCCATGGTCGCTGCGCCGTCGTGCACTTCACCAATCTTGTGGTTCACGCCGGTGTAAAAAAGGATCCGCTCGGTGGTGGTGGTCTTGCCGGCGTCGATGTGCGCGGAGATACCAATGTTGCGGTAGTTTTGAATGGGGGTAGCGCGGGACATAAATTACTTTCAGTTCGGGGTTACGAACAAAGACTCGTTGAAAGACTGCCCGGCACCCGGACATCCTTCATTTCTTCTACGCGTCTGCCTGCAGGGAATCATGTTGTGCACGACACCCGGCTGGCAGAAACTGGGGCTGAACCGCCGGCGATCAAGGTGGCTCACACCTTCAAATCACCCGGCAACCCCTCAATTCAGCGCAGCAAATACTGCGCTCAACAATCAGAAGCGGAAGTGGCTGAATGCCTTGTTGGCTTCTGCCATGCGGTGAACTTCGTCACGCTTTTTCATGGCGCCGCCACGGCCTTCGGTCGCTTCCATCAGCTCATTGGCCAGGCGCAGCGACATGGACTTCTCGCCGCGCTTCTTGGCGGCTTCCTTGAGCCAGCGCATGGCCAGGGCCATACGGCGGACAGGACGCACTTCAACCGGCACCTGGTAGTTGGCGCCGCCGACGCGGCGGGACTTCACTTCAACCATGGGCTTGATGTTGCCGATGGCCATGTGGAAGGCCTCGAGCGGATCTTTGCCGGGGTTCTTTTTCTCGATAAAGTCGAGCGCGCCATAAATGATGCGCTCTGCGACGGCCTTCTTGCCGCCTTGCATGATCACGTTCATGAACTTGGCGAGATCAACATCGCCAAATTTCGGATCAGGAAGAATTTCACGTTTAGGGACTTCGCGACGACGTGGCATTTTTTCACCTCTTTGCTTCAGTTGGCATTGCCCAGACATCCTATCTTTGCAACACCGCGAGAGTTATCAAAACCCTCACTTACTCGACCGGTGCAACCATTTGCACTTGGGTCACTTCGTTTCAAACACCTGCCAGGGCGAATGAAACACCTGTTTTTTGAAGAACTATCACAGACTTTCGTGACAGCATCCTCTGGCGCGAGCTCTCAATGAAGAGACAACCCGAGCCGATTGGCTTATTTGGCCTTTGGCTTCTTCGCACCGTACTTGGAGCGCGACTGCTTGCGGTCTTTCACGCCTTGCAAGTCGAGCGAACCACGGACGATGTGGTAACGCACACCGGGCAAGTCCTTGACACGACCGCCGCGAACCAGCACCACGCTGTGTTCCTGCAGGTTGTGGCCTTCGCCGCCGATGTAGGAGATGACCTCAAAACCGTTGGTCAGGCGCACCTTGGCGACCTTACGCAGAGCGGAATTGGGCTTTTTAGGCGTCGTGGTGTACACACGGGTGCACACACCGCGGCGCTGCGGGGAATTTTCCATCGCAGGGCTCTTGGACTTGATCTTTTCGACCTCGCGCCCCTGACGGACTAACTGATTAATGGTTGGCATTGAAAACGTCCCTAAACGTCTGAAAACTGATTTACCGTGTTGATACGGGCACAAATATTTCCCGCCGTGAAAGCGGAAAAGCCTTCTAGTATAAACCGGTTGGGGGAAACGCTCAAGCAAAAGGCGGAAAGCGCCAGGCCATGCCTGCGCGCGCAGGGCAAGGCTAGCAGGCCTTTTCGGGGTTTTGACACTCCGCCGGGCTCAAACCACCGAGAATGTTAGTGCACACTCCCGATTTTCGGCCTGCCTTATTTGATCCAAAGCCGGATGGCATCCCAGGCACGGCCCAGAATGCCGGCTTCTTCCACCGCCTCCAGGGCCACCAGCGGCACCTCGGCCACCGGCGCCGGGTTGTCGCCCAGCATGACCTTGAGCGTGCCGACCGCCTGCCCTTTGGCAAAAGGAGCGACTAGCGGGTCCGGCCGGGCCACCTGGGTTTTGACCTTGGGCGCGCTACCGGCGGCCACGGCCACCACGATGGCCTGGGGCCGGCCCAGCTTCACGGTGGACGACTTGCCCTTCCAGACGGATGGCGCGACCACGGCCTGGCCGGCGTCAAACAGCTTGACGGCTTCATAGGCGGTGTAGCCCCAGTTGAGCAGCTTTTGCGACTCGTTGGCGCGGGCGCTGTCGCTGGTCGTGCCCAGCACAATGGCCAGCAGGCGCCGTCCGCCCGGCGCGCCGGCCGCGCCCAGGTTGGGGAAGTCGCGCTTGGCCGTGGCGATCATGCAGTAGCCGGCGGCGTCGGTGTGGCCGGTTTTGAGGCCGTCCACCGTCGGGTCACGAAACAGCAAAGTGTTGCGGTTGGTGTCGTTGGCGGCCGGCGTGCCGGGGTAGCGGTACTTCTTGATGGCCGAGTAGCCGATGTAGTCGGGGAAATCCGTCATCAGCCGCGTGGCCAGGATGCTCAGGTCACGCGCCGTGGTGGTGTGGCCCACCTCGGTCAGGCCTTCGGGATTCCTGTAGGACGTCGATTTCATGCCCAGCGCCTTGGCCTGCTCGTTCATGAGCTGCACAAAATGCTCGGCCGTGCCGCCCACGCCCTCGGCCAGCGCCATGGTCGCGTCGTTGCCCGACTGCACCACCATGCCCTTGATGAGGTCCTCGACGGGCACCTGCATTTTCGGGTCTATGAACATGCGCGAACCCGGCATTTTCCAGGCGCGCTCGCTGACGCCGAAGGTCTGCTTCAGGTCGATCTTCTTGGATTTGAGGGCGTCGAAGACCAGGTATTCGGTCATCAGCTTGGTCAGCGAGGCCGGCTCGACCGGGGAATCGATGTCCTTGGCGGCCAGGATCTGGTTGGCGGTGATGTCCAGCAGCAAATACGAACGCGCGGCGATTTCAGGCGCTTGCGGCACCTGGGCGTGCGCCTGGGGCAGCACCGCGGAGAAAGCCAGGAGGGCGGCGGCGAAGGCGCGCAGGCCGGCGGCCGGGCGGAAAGCCTTGAATGAAAGGTGCATGGGGTATCGCTGAAAAGTAGGAATTTAAAAAAACAAAAAGCCTGGCGGCGTGGGTCAGGCTGAAGGCGAGGACAGGTGGCGGACCACGAGATTTTTCAACAGGGGCAATTGTCCATGAAAGAAATGGCCGCCCCCGGGCACAACCGTAACAGGCAGTGCCTGCGGGCGCGCCCAGTCCAGCACGGCCGACAGCAGCACGGTGTCGTCCTGCTCGCCATGCACCACCAGGGTTTTGAGGTGCGCGGCCGGGTCAATCGGCGCGGCCGGCGCGCGGCTCACGCTGGTGCCGACCAGCACCAGCTTCTCGATAGTGCGTCCGGCGGCCAGGCGCTGGAAGGCATGCGTGGTCACAAAAGCGCCGAAGGAGAACCCGGCAAGCGCCAGCGTCTGCCCAGCACTCGCCGGCGCGGCGTGCTCCACCACCGCCAGCAGGTCCTCGAGCTCGCCCCGGCCTTCGTCGTGGCCGCCCGCGCTACCGCCCACACCGCGAAAGTTAAAGCGCACAGCCGTCCAGCCACAGTGCACAAAAGCCCGCGCCAGCGTCTGCACCACCTTGTTGTCCATGGTGCCGGCAAACAGCGGATGCGGGTGCGCGATGACCGCCACGCCGCGCGAATCGCCAGCGGGAAGGTCCAGCGCGATTTCCAGCGCGCCCGCCGGGCCCTGGATGATGGATTTTTGGGTTTGGGAGTTCACGAAAACCGCTTTCTTCAATCGGAAGGCCTAGCGCCCCAGGTGCGCGGGCGTGAGCAGGCGCTCAACCACCTTGCCGTTTTTGAGGTGCGATTCGACGATCTCGTCGATGTCGCTGGCGTCCACATAGGTGTACCAGACCGCTTCCGGATAGACCACGGCCACCGGGCCGCCCGCGCAGCGGTCCAGGCAGCCAGCCTTGTTGACCCGCACCTTGCCGGGCCCGGCCAGCCCGGCGGCCTTGACCTGGGACTTGCAGCGGTCAAAGCCTTCCTGGGCACGGTGGTCGGCGCAGCAGTCTTCACCGTTGGCGCGCTGGTTCAGGCAAAAGAAGATATGGCGTTCGTAGTAAGAATTGGAATTGTGTTCAGGCATGTCGTGACTTTAGAGGATGTGGTGGTCGATATGTTCCGGGGCTCAGGCGGTTTCGACGACAAAAGCCGTCGCCTTCCTCACCAGGGGAAGAACCACCAGCGAGATCGGGAAGGCAATGACCCATGAAACGGCCCAGGCGCCCAGCCAGATGCGCAGGACGCCGGGCGCGAGGCCCACGCCTTTGAACGTGCTGATGAGCGAGACGATGCAGGTCATGAAAAGCGACAGCAGCAAGGGCGTGACCCAGCGCGCGCTGCGTGCGGGGAGCTTGGCAAAACCGAAAGGGGTGCGCGATGAAGATTTCGAAGAGTTCATACAGGTTTCCATAAGCCGTCCAGTCAAGGCGCCTTTCCCGAGGCCGGCAGGCCCAAGGGAAAACACACGCCCGGCATGGCCGGCGGTGGTTGGCGCGTTGATTGACGTAAACGCTTACGGCAACTCTTGAGGGAGATCGCGGTGCGATGGTAGCAGATGAAGGGGATGCCGCGTGCGGCTAGGCTTTGGGTTCCCGGCCCGACAGCCGCACCAGCACATACAAAAGCGCCGCGTACGGCCAGAGCCAGCCCAGCCATTGGACCACCCCGTGAAAGCGGATGAAACGGCCCTGCTCCCAGGTCTGCAGCGTCTGCGCGAAATAGGGGTCCGCCGGCGCCTGGTTGAGCAGGCCCAGGTGAATGGCCAGCGCCAGCAGCGCCAGCGCCGCCGCCGCACGGCGCGGCACGGCCAGCAGCAGCAGGGCCAGCACGGCCGCCAGGCCCAGGCCCGCCTGTACCGGTATGTCCAGCCAGGCCCAGGCGTGGTCGGGGCCGTAACTCAGGGCCGCGGAGAGGGCCGATGCCACGATGCCGGCCGCGATCACCGCCGCCGAGAAGGCCGCCCGCTGCCAGAGCGTGCGGATCACGCAATAACCCAGCAGGCAGGGAATCAGCGCGCCCAGCGCCACGCAGACCAGTTCCGCGATGGGCACCAGGGGTTGCAGTTCCACATCGCGCACCGGCAGCCACTGCAAAAAAGGCGTGTCGGCCAGCGCATCGGCCAGGGCCGCCTCCAGCCGCTCGAACACCTGCCCCAGCCCCATGGGCACAGAGGCCGGAAACAGCAGCGCCATGGGCCAGAGCACCAGCAACACCAGCGCGCCCCGCGCGTCATGGGCAAACCAGCGCGCGCGAAAGCGGCTCCAGCGGTCCACCACGCCGGTTTTCTCCAGCGCCCAGGCAAAGCAAGCCCCCAGCCAGGCGCCCAGCGTGTTCAGCAGCAGGTCGACATTGGAGGGAATGCGCACCGGCAGGTAGCTTTGCAGCGTCTCCATCGCCAGCGACAGCAGGCCGCTGGCCAGCACCGCCACCGTCACGGCCCAGGACACGCGCCGGCTGCGCAAGGCCGACAGCGCCAGCAAAAAGCCCAGCGGCGCGTACCCGAGCAGGTTGGCGCCCACGTCAAACCCGGTCCAGTACTGGGGCAGCGGCGCCGTCAGGAAGCGAAAGGGCGAGATGCCCTGGTCGCGCCAGTCTGTGAAGGGATAGAGGCTGGCGTAAACAATCAGGCAGATGGCGGCCAGCGCGAGGGGCCAGGCCGTGGTTCTGTGCACACCCCCGCCGTCCTCACTGCGCTTCGCTTCGTGTAGTTCCTCCCCCCCTTGCAGGGGGCGACGCGAGGCGCCCGGCAAAGCCGGTTCGCCCGCGTCTGCTGGTGGAGTCGGGGGCTTCATAGGATTGCTGTCTTGCGCCTAAAAAGGCTTGACCACGACCAGGATGACCGCGGCCAGCAGCAGCAGTACCGGCACTTCATTGAACCAGCGGAACCACTTGTGGCTGCGCGTGTTGCGGTTGGCGACGAACTTCGCGAGCAGGCGGCCGCAGGCATGGTGGTAGCCGATCACCAGCACCACCACGGCAAACTTGGCGTGCATCCAGCCGTTGCCGGGGCCGCGGCCTATGCCGTAACCCAGGTAGAGCCACAGGCCAAAAGCCAGCGCCGGCACGGCCAGGATGGTGGTGAAGCGCATCAGCTTGCGCGCCATCAGCACCAGCCGCTCGCGCTCGGCCACGCTTTCCGGCGGCACCATCGCCAGGTTCACAAAAATGCGCGGCAGGTAAAACAGCCCGGCAAACCAGCTGGCGATAAAAACGATGTGGAGTGATTTGACCCAGAGCATAACGAAGTGTAGCCCCCACGCTTTTCACTTCGTGTAATGCGCTGCCCCCCGAGGGGGCCGCTGCGCCTGCGGCCCGGCAAAGCCGGTTCCGCGGCCCCTGCTGGCTTAACACCCGCGCACATCCCTTGAGACGATGGCGACACTGCGGCGCGGGGAAAAAAAATGCCCGGAGGCATAAGCCACCGGGCTGGTAAGCCTTTTTGCTGTCACACGCAAAGGCCCCGCTCAGGGAGGAAAAGCGGGATGCAGCCACCAAATGGTAACCACACGTATCAATTCTAACCACGGCCGTCCGGCCTTGGCAATGCTTTTCTAAGTAACCTAAGAAACAATCATGTAAAGCTGTCCCAGCCGGCCTGGGTGCGGGCAGCCCGCCAAATAGCTAGTGGCTTTTCCGAAAGCTTTGGCACAATTTGCGCATGACTTTCCACGCCTCCAACTTCGCCCCCTTTCCAGCGGGCCGCCCCCGGCGCCTGCGCCGCGACACCTTCACCCGCAACCTGGTACGCGAGCACACACTTACCGCAAATGACCTGATCTACCCTGTGTTTGTGGTGGACGGCAAACAGCAGCGCCAGCCGGTGGCCTCCATGCCCGGCGTTGAAAGGCTGAGCCTGGACCTGTTGCTGCCGGTGGCCGAGGAATGCGTGAAGCTGGGCATCCCGGTCATGGCCTTGTTCCCGGTGGTCGACGCCTCGCTCAAGACCTACGACGGCAAGGAAGCCACCAACCCGGACGGCCTGATCCCGCGCGTGGTGCGCGAACTCAAGAAGAACTTCCCCGGCCTGGGCGTGATGACCGACGTCGCGCTGGACCCTTTCACCACGCACGGCCAGGACGGCCTGCCGGATGAAAACGGTTACATCCTCAATGAAGAGACGGTGGCCATGCTGGTCCGGCAGGCGATGTGCCAGGCCGAAGCCGGCGTGGACATGGTCGCGCCCAGCGACATGATGGACGGCCGCATAGGCGCCATCCGCCAGGCACTGGAAGCCCAAAAGCTGATCCACACGCGCATCATGGCCTACAGCGCCAAGTACGCGAGCGCCTTTTACGGCCCCTTCCGCGATGCGGTGGGCTCGGCCGGCAACCTCGGCAAGGCCGACAAAAAGGTCTACCAGATGGACCCGGGCAACAGCGACGAGGCGCTGCGCGAGGTGGCCATGGACATCGCCGAGGGCGCCGACATGGTGATGGTCAAGCCCGGCATGCCTTACCTGGACGTGGTGCGCCGCGTGAAGGACGAGTTCAAGGTGCCCACCTTCGCCTACCAGGTCAGCGGCGAATACGCCATGATGAAGGCCGCCGCGCAAAACGGCTGGCTGGACCACGACGCGGTCATGATGGAAAGCCTGCTGGCCTTCAAGCGCGCCGGCGCCGACGGCGTGCTGACCTATTTCGCCATTGATGCCGCGCGCAAGTTGCGCCAGGCCTGAGCGGTGCGCGTTTTCACCATCACGGCCGGCAGCCAGGGCGTCGTTGAAACCGAGGCCTTGCCGACCCAGCTGCCGGCGCAGGGTTTTGTCTGGATCGCCTGCGCCCGACGCGAGTTCGAGGTGCTGCAGGCCCAGATCCAGGCCAGCCTGCAGCTGCTGTGCGGCACCCAACTGGTGGACCTGCATGTCTCCGACCTGCTGAACAACCAGCTGCCCTCGCACTATGACTACACCTCGCAGTACGACATCCTGGTGTTCCGCCGCCTGGCCGCCAGTCAGACCGAAACCGACCTCGGCCAGCCCGGCGAGCCGCTGCAGGCGCGCCTCAAGCGCAGCGGGCCGCCGGTGCTCAAGCGCATAGACACCAGCCCGGTCGGTTTCGCCGTGTTCGACCAGTTGCTGCTGACGGTGCATCCCGCCGATTGCGCGGTGCGCGACGCCTACGCGTCCCGGCTGCTGAACGCCACCACCGCCGAGTCGCGCTCCAGCGGCGTCAAGCTGCCCGCCAGCCCCGCCGACATGATGCTGCGCATCGTCAACCAGATCGTGGACGGCTACCTGGAGTTGCGGCGAGAACTCACGCGCCAGCTCGACCACTGGCAGTCCGAGTTGCTCAGGCCCGGCACGCGCTTTACCAACTGGAGCTCGGTGCTCGACGCGCGGCTGGCCATGCACCAGCTGGACGAAATCTGCGAGGACCAGCGCTCGGCCGTGCAGGACTGGATCGATTCCGTGGAAACCTGGCCCGAAGGCGGCACGCCCGCCCTGGTGCGCGAGCGCGAGCTGCTCAAGGTGCGCTCGCGCGACGTGCTGGAGCACATAGAGCGCGTGGTCCACCATGTGCGCCGCATGGAGCAAAGCGCCGAAACCGCGGTGCAGATGCATTTTTCGGCGCAAAGCAACCGCACCAACGACATCATGCGCACGCTGACGGCGCTGACCGCCATCTTCCTGCCGCTGAACCTGATCACCGGCTTCTTCGGCATGAATTTCGAGTTCATGCCTTTCCTTCACACTTCCACCGGCTTCTGGTGGACCGCCGGTTTTATGGTCCTGATCGTCGCCGTGGTCGGGACGGTGTTCTGGCGCAAACAATACATCGCCCGAACTCGCGGCTAGGCGCTTCGCAATCCCCAGTCCATTCGCAGGAGACACCGCCATGCCTGTTGCCTTCACCCGCCTCCTCTTCGTCGGCCCTTTCCTGCCGCGGGCGTCCTGGCTGGCCCTGCTGGCCGCCTCGGCACTGCTGGCCGGCTGCGAGAGCCTGAGCCCGGCCGAGTGCGCCACCGCCGACTGGCGCCAGCTGGGCGTGCAGGACGGCAGCCGCGGCCGCACCGACCGCGCCGCCGACTACTACGAGTCTTGCGCCAAGGCCGGCATTGCCGTGAACGTGGCCGTCTACCGCGCCGGCCGCAACCAGGGCCTGCAAAGCTACTGCCAGCCAGCCAACGCCCTCAACGAAGGCCTGGCCGGCAACAGCTACGAAGGCGTCTGCCCCGCGCCCATGGACCAGAACTTCCGCAACATCCACGGCATCGCCTGGCGCGAGCAGGACGCCCGCAAGACCCTGGCGCGGCTGCAGTACGAGCAGGACCAGATGCAGGCGGAACTGCGCGACGCCAAAACCGCCGAAGACCGCAAGCGCACGCTGCGCGAGCAGCTCGCGCGCTCGGACCGGCGCATTGAAGAAGCCCGCTACGCGGTGCGCGATGCCAGCTACCAGTTGGACCGCCTGCGCAGCGACATGCGCCAGCGCGGCCAGTATTAGGACCTGCTAACGGCCCCGGCTCAAACCCAGGGCTGGGCCAGGCCCTCGGCCTCGAAGGCCTTGATCACTGCGGGGCGTGCCAGCGCGCGCTTCAAATAGGCACCCAGGTGCGCACGGTCACGCGCGGGTTTGGACGCAAAGTTGCGCGTCCAGCGGCACAGCATCAGCGTGTAGATGTCCACCGCCGAATACTTCGCGCCCAGCAGCCAGGGCTGCTCATGTATTTTTTCCAGCCGCGCGAGTTCCGCGTCCAACTGGTCCAGCATCAGGCCGACCTTGGCTTCGGCATGCGATTTCAGTTCGGCCACACCCGCGCTGTTGCCCGCATCCATCCAGCGGTCGGTGTAGAAATAAACAATCAACGTGGACTGCACGGTATTGGTCAGCCAGACCAGCCACTTGTAGAAATGCGCGCGCTCCACGGTGCCCAGTGGGGGCGCCAGCCCGGCCTCGGGGTGCCTGTCGCACAGGTGCAGGCAGATTGCGGCGGTCTCGTAAAGCACCAGCTCGCCGTCGACCAGCGTCGGGATCAGGCCGTTGGGATTGAGCTTGCGGTAGGCTTCCGAGCGGTGGGCACCCGTGCTGGTGTCGACCAGGATTTTTTCAAAGGGAACGCCCAGTTCCTGCAGCAGGATATGGGGCGCCATGGCGGCGGTGCTGGGGGAGAAGTGCAGTTGGTACATCAAGCTATTGTGCCGCGATGCCGAAGATGCCAGCCGCATTGCCCCAGGCAACTTTGCGCGCCACGTCGGGCGGCAGATCACCCAGCCAAGCCCGGTAGCCCTTCATGAGTTCGTCGTAATACAGCCAGCGCTGGTTGACCCAGGTGTCGGAACCGATCATGAAGCGGCCCGGGTACTTGAGCAGCAGCGCGCGCCATTCGGGACACAGCTTTCCGGCGTCGCAGGTCAGGCCCGGCCGGTAAGACAGCTCGCCCATGAGCTGCGGGTATTTGCCCAGCAGTGCGTCGACCCTCTCCACGGGTGCGCCGCCTATGCCGGTGTGCGCCCAGACCAGCCGGGCATCGGGCGCATGGGCCATCAGCAGGTCTATGGCCGTGTCGTCCACATGGGCCAGCACCGCGAGCTTGTTCTTCGCGGCGAACTGCATCAGCTTGCGGGCCACCGGGCCGTTGGCATTGGCGCTGTCATACAGGTGGAACTCGCCTATGCCCTTGTACGGCCCGGCCTGGTCGCCGGCCACGCCGCGCGCGAACTCGGCCTGCACCATCTCATAGATGGACTCGTCGCGAAACCAGTTGTCGTAATCGGCGCGGTTGCGGTACAGGCGGATAAAGGGAACCACGGTGACACCGGCCTTGCGCGTCTCGGCCATGGCGGCGAGCGACTTGGTGCCGTCGTTGGGCCGCGAGTTGGCGACGATGGCCTTGACGCCGTTGCGCTGCATGCGCGCCAGCACGTCGGCCGGCGAGTGCGGGCCGCTGTTCCCGTTCCAGGCCTCCTCGTTGTAATGCAGGTGCGTGTCAAACAGCGGCCCGGCATAGTCGGCCGCAAAGCCCGGCGCTGCGCAGGCCGCCAGGACAAGCGCTGCTGCAAACGCGCCGCGCATGCTCAGGCCAGCTTGGCGGCGAAGAAAGCCAGCGAACGCTCGCGCGCCAGCTTGGCCGCCGCCTCGTTGTAGGAGCCGCGCTGGTCGCAGTTAAAGCCGTGGTTGGCCGGGTAGACATGCACCTCAACTTCGGGATGCGCCTTGCTGAAAGCCTCTATGCCCTCCATGGGAATCCAGTGGTCCTGGTCGCCGAAGTGGGCCATGACGGGGCACTTGGGCTGGCGCGCGATTTCTTCCTCGGCCGTGATGCCGCCGCCGTAATACGGAATCGCCGCCGACAGGCCGTCCAGCAGGCAGGCCGCCCGCCAGGTCAGCAGCCCGCCCCAGCAAAAACCGATGATGCCGACCTTGCCGCCGCTGGCCTTGGCCGCATGGTCTATCGCCGCCTGCAGGTCCTGCAGCACGCCGGCGCCGGGCAAGGCGCTGACGGCGGTTTTGAGCTCAAAACCGGCTTTCATGTCTTCCTCGGTATAGCCCATCTCGACGCCGGGCTTGACGCGCTCAAAGGTGGCGGGCGCCACCGCGAGGTAACCCTGGGCGGCAAAACGGTCGGTGACGGCGCGTATGTGCGAGTTGACGCCGAAGATCTCCTGCACCACCACGACGCCGCCGCGCGGCTTGCCTTCGGGTTGCGCGACATAGGCCGGCACGACAAAGCCGTCGGCGGCGGTAAGTTGGATAAATTGGCCCATGGGATGCTCCTTGAAGATTGCGTAAGTCGGGTTGGTGGATGAATCAGCAGCCGCTTCAGGCGCCCGCCATGAGTTTGCGCTCGACAAAGTCGAGCCGGTCCTGGCCCCAGAACAGTTCGCCATCCACCACATAGCTGGGCGCGCCGAACACGCCGGCGTCGATTGCCTGCTGGGTGTTGGCCTCATAGCGCTCCTGCACCGCCTGGCTGAAGGACTGCTCCAGCCGTTCTGCCGGCAGGCCGCATTCGGCGAGCAATTCGGCCAGCACTTTTTCATCGGCGATATGGCGCTCGCGCACCCACACAGCGCTGAAGATGGCGCCGCCGATTTTCATCGCGGCTTCGCTGCCGTCGTGCAGGTCCACGGCGATGATGAGGCGCGACGCATCGTCGCCGGAAACCGGGAAGTACTTGGGCTTGAGGTTCAGCGGCGCATGCAGGTAGTCTGAATAGCGCTGCAGCTCCAGCAGCCGGTAGGCCTGGCGCTGCGGTGCCCGCTGGGCCAGCGGCAAGCCGCCCGAGATCGGGAACACCTTGCCGCCCAGGTCTATGGGCAGCACCCGCACGGCGGCGCCCGCCGCCCGGGCGATCTGCGCAAAGCGCTCGTGTCCCAGGTAGGTCCAGGGGCTTTGCGGGGTGAAATAGTAGTCCACGGTGGTGCTCAAGGGTGTCTCCGTCAGTGTCTGTGGATGGGGGGCCGCGCCGCCGGCGGCCGGGCATTGCGCAAGATACGGCTTAGGGTACATTGATCCGCCCAATCCTTGTTTTTACCCGGGATTGCCATTTTCTGCAGGAGGTGCGGTTTGTCAAAAGTTGTTCTGATCACGGGTGGCTCGCGCGGCATAGGCGCGGCCTCGGCCCTGCTGGCGGCGCGCCAGGGCTGGGCGGTGGCCGTCAACTACGCCAGCAACTCGCTGGCCGCCGACGAGGTGGTGCGGCAGATCCGCCAGGCCGGCGGCAACGCCATCACGGTGCAGGCCGACGTGGCCGATGAGGCGCAGGTGCTGGCCATGTTCGAGAAAGTGGACGCCAAGCTGGGCCGGCTGGACGGCCTGGTCAACAACGCCGGCGTGGTGGACCGCACCACCCGCGTCGACGCCATCACCCTGGCGCGGCTCAAGCGCATGTTCGAGATCAATGTGTTCGGCTCCTTCCTTTGCGCGCGCGAAGCCGTCAAGCGCATGAGCACCCGCTACGGCGGCGCGGGCGGCTCCATCGTCAATCTGTCGAGCGCGGCGGCCCGCCTGGGCGCGCCGGGCCAGTATGTGGACTACGCGTCGGCCAAGGGCGCGATCGACACCTTTACCGTCGGGCTGGCCAAGGAAGTCGCCACCGAGGGCATACGCGTGAATGCCGTGCGCCCCGGCATCATCGACACCGACATCCACGCCTCGGGCGGCCTGCCCGACCGCGCCCGCGACCTGGCGCCCCAGGTGCCCATGCAGCGGCCCGGCACCGCCGATGAGGTCGCCGCCTCGATTGTCTGGCTATTGGGAGACAATTCAGGCTACACCACCGGCGCGTTGCTGGATGTAGCAGGAGGCAGGTAGATGGATTTCAAACCGCTTGTGACGCTGCTGGCCATCGTCAACCCGCTGGCCATCGTGCCTTTTTTCATCCATTACACGCAGGACTTTTCCGACGAGCAGCGCCGCCGCACCGTGCTGGTCGCGTCCTTCACCGCCTTTGTCGTGATTGCCATCAGCGCGCTGCTGGGCCTGCAGATCCTCGACTTCTTCAGCATCTCGCTGGCGAGCTTCCAGGTCGGCGGCGGCATGCTGCTGCTGATCAGCTCCATGAACATGCTGAACGCCCAGCCGGCCGAAGCCAAGCCGCAGACCAATGAGATGGAAGACGGCGCGGCCAAGGCCGCGCGCGGCGCCAGCATCGCCGTGGTGCCGCTGACCATTCCGCTGCTGACCGGGCCGGCCACCATGTCCACCGTCGTGATTTACGCCGAGAAGGCCAAGACGGCCTTACAGCTGTCCATGCTGGTCGGTTACGGCATCGTGATCGCCCTGGCCACCGCCATCTGCTTTTCACTGGCCGAGCCGATTGCCCGCGTGCTGGGCAAGACCGGCATCAACGTCATGACGCGGCTGATGGGCCTGATCCTGGCCGCGCTCTCGGTTGAGGTGATGGCCGACGGCCTGGGCAAGCTGTTCCCCATCCTCCGCAGTTAATGGCCCCCACGCTTTTCACTTCGTGTAATGCGCTGCCCCCCGAGGGGGCCGCTGCGCCTGCGGCCCGGCAAAGCCGGTTCCGCGGCCCCTGCTTGAATAAAACTCGATGCATAAGGCGGCCCGGCGGGAAAGCACCCTTTACGGGGATCACCCCGCCTCGCTGCGAATGAGTAGCGCGCGCATCCTGCTGGTTGAGGACGACCCGGCGATTGCCCGCTCCATCATCTACACGCTGGAGCGCGACGGCCTGAACGTGACCCACAGCCTGCTGCTGGGCGATGCGCGCGCCCAGATCAGCCGGCAGCCGCCCGATGCCGTGATACTGGACGTCGGCCTGCCCGACGGCAGCGGCCTGGACTTGTGCCGCGAGCTGCGTGCCGCCGGCAGCCTGCCGGTGCTGATGCTCAGCGCCCAGGGCGAGGAAATCGACCGCGTGCTGGGCCTGGAGCTGGGCGCCGACGATTACGTGAGCAAGCCCTTCAGCCCGCGCGAGCTGCTGGCGCGCGTGCGCAGCCTGCTGCGGCGCGCGCGCATGCCGCCCCCCACGCCGGCGCCAGCGGCCGGCCCCTTTGAGATCGACATGGCCGGCCAGCGCGTGAGCCTGCACGGCCGCCCGCTCAACCTGACGCGCCGCGAGTTCGGCCTGCTGGCCGATTTGCTGCGCCACCGCGGCCGCATACGCTCGCGCGATGAGCTGCTGAACGCCGTCTGGGGGGCCGGCACGGACAGCACGGATCGCACCGTGGACACCCACATCAAGACCCTGCGCGCCAAGCTGCAGGAGACCAGCCCCGGGCACGACTGCATCACGACGCACCGCGGCATGGGCTACAGCCTTGACATAAACCGCATCCAGGGCGACTGACGTGCGTTTAGGCATACGCCTGCTGTTCGGTTTTTTCCTGGTCACCGGGCTGGCGGCGTTTTTCACGCTGCGCGTTTTTGTGGCCGAAGTGAAGCCCAGCGTGCGCGAGGTCATGGAAGACATGATGGTGGACACCGCCAACATCCTGGCCGAACTGGCCGGCGACGACCTGGCGGCCGGGGCCATCGCCGACGGCCGCTTTGCCGGCCATGTGCGCAACTACGCCAGGCGCCCCATAGACGCGAAGATCTGGGGCCTGGCCAAGCAGTCGCTGGATTTTCGCGTTTACGTCACCGACGCCGGCGGCAAGGTGGTGTTCGATTCGGAGAACGCGGCGACCGGCCAGGATTATTCGCGCTGGCGCGACGTGGCCCTGACCCTGCGCGGCGAATACGGCGCGCGCGCCACCCGCGAGGTGCAGCAGGACGACCGCACATCGGTGATGTATGTGGCCGCGCCGGTGCAGCGTGACGGAAAAATCATCGGTGTGCTGACCGTCGCCAAGCCCATGTCCACCATACAGGCCTTTATAGACCGGGCCGAGCGCAAGATCCTGCTAAGCGGCGCGCTGCTGCTGGTACTGTCGCTGGCCATCGGCGTGGCGGTAACGCTGTGGGTGGTGTGGAGCATTCGCAAGTTGCGCCGCTATGCCAACGCCGTCGGCCAGGGCGAAAAACCCGCGATTCCGCAGATACCGGGTGAGCTTGGCGAGCTGGCCATGGCAGTCGATGCCATGCGCCTGAAGCTCGAGGGCCACGAGTACATAGAAGATTACGTGCGCGCCCTGACGCACGAACTCAAAAGCCCGCTCGCCGCCATCCGCGGCGCGGGCGAGCTGCTGCAGGACGAGCTCCCCGAAGACGCGCGCCGCGAGTTTTCGGGGCAGGTATTGGCCCAGTCCGGCCGTATGCAGGCGCTGGTGGACCGCATGCTCGAGCTGACGAAGCTGGAGCAGCGCCATGCAAAGGTAGAGCGCGAGCGCCTTCCTTGGGCCGGCGTCCTCAAACCCTTTGAGGTGGCGCCCGGCGGCCGGGCCCAGCATGCGGTCAAAGTCGTAATCAGCCCGGAACATGCCGACGTGCATGCGGAGCCCGGCCTGCTGGGCCTGGCGCTGAGCAACCTGGTGGAAAACGCGCGCTCGTTCGCGCCCCAGGGCTCGACCATCACGCTGGAGGCCGGGCCCCACCACGTCGCCGTGCAGGACAGCGGCCCCGGTGTGGCCGACTATGCCCTGCCCCGGCTGGGCGAACGCTTTTTCTCGACCGTGCGCCCCGACGGCCATACCAAAGGCTCGGGCCTGGGGCTGGCCATCGTGCGGCAGATCATGCTGCTGCATGGCGGCCGCATGGTGGTACGCAACACCCAGCCCGGTTTGCGGGTCGAGCTGCATTTCTAGGCGGGCCGCGCCCATCACCCGGCCGCCTTCACGGTTTCGGGCTGCTTGAAGCGCGCATACCAGTCAACACGGCGCGTCAGCATCATCACGGCGGCCAGCACCGCGAACAGCGCCACGGCACCCAGCAGCAGGGCCGTCTGCTCCATGCGCAGCAGCACGAACAGCATGCCGTACAGCGTGGCGATGCCCAGGCCGAAAGGCAGGCCGCGCGACCAGTGGCCCAGCATGTGGCTGGCGTAGTAGGTCAGCAGAACCACGCAGGCCGCCGAGGCGATCGCGTAAGCGCTTTCAAACGGCATGTGCTCCGAAAGGCTCACCAGCAGCAGGAAAAACATGCTCATCGCCGCACCGACCAGCAGGTACTGGATGGGATGCACGCGCAGCGATTTCATGAACTCGAACATGCCTACCGCCAGAAAGGTCAGGCCTATGAACAGCAGGCCGTATTTGGTGGCCCGGTCGCTGAGCGCGTAGGTGTTGGAGGGGTCGACAAAGGCCACGCTGAGGGTCTCCACGCAGGAGCTGTTGACCGAACTCTCATAGGGTGGGCAGGTGCCCCTGCGTTTGGCCGCGTCCCGCTGGGTCACATCCTGCTGCGCCGTGCTGGCCAGCGAGCTGACGCGCCAGCTTGCTTCAAAACCCTCGGGCGTGACCTTGCGGTCCACCGGCAGGAACTGGCCGCTGAAGCTGGGGTGCGGCCAGTTGGAGCTGAGCTGCACCCGGGTGTCGCCGCCCAGCGGCACCACCGAAATGCTCTCGGTGCCAACCAGTTCCAGTTCCAGCTGCGCCTGCAGCGGAGCCGGGCCCACCATAGCCATGGACAGTGGCGCATGCACGCCGCGCGGATAGCTGCCGTAAAAAGTGCCGGGCTTGAGCGCCAGCAACTGCTCGCCGATCTTGACGCTGGCATGGCGTATGCCGCGCGCGTCGGACACCGCCATCATGAGCAGCGGCTGGCCGCAGTTCATGCGCGAGCCGGCATGTTCGGCCACCGGCTTGAGAGATTCGGTATCGGCCCATTCGGCCATGATATCGGCCTTGAGGTTGAAAACCTGCGTTGCATGCAGGCCTCGGGCGCGCGCCTCGAGCTTGCTGCCACCCTTGAGCGTTAATGAAGCCGGCGCGGCGATCAGCGTGAACTCGCGCCGCTCGCTGCGCACTTTCTTGTCACCGTCCTTGACGTCCCACTCCTCGGTGCAGGCCCGGTGGATCAGCGGGCCGGTCAGCGTCTGCGGGCCGGCCAGGCTCTGGGCCACGCTTTGGATGGCAATCTGGCGGTAGGTCTGGCGGTCCTGCACCACATCGCTGATCTTCATCAACGCGACGACCAGCAGCACGATCACCAGCGCGAGTGCGGCGACTTTCTGTTTCATGACTTCCTTTCGTTTGAACAACGAAGGGGAGTTTGCAAACCGCGTGTGAAGGCAGCATGAGCTGCACACGGCCTGTGTGAAGCGAAAGTGAAGTGCAGGCGCTTCAGCGCGCCGGTGTTTCCGCGGCTGCGGCGGCGTGTTTCCTCAGGAGTCGGACCAGCTGGTTGCTGGTATTGCGCAGGCGCTGCGCCATCATCTGGGTGATCTTGACCAGCAGCTTGGCGCCCACGCCGGGGTGGTCGCGGATCAACAGGGCGATTTCGTGGCGTCCCCAGACGCCGGCCTCCACCGCTTCGATGGCGGTGCAGGTGGCATAGCGCGGCTCGCTGTCGAGCATGGACATGTCGCCCACCGCCGCGCCGCTGCGCACCACCGCCACGCGCGACACAGCCGCTTCGGCGCCGGCATTGGCGTCGGCGTCGGCCGGCAACTCCAGGCGCTTGGTCACATCGACCGTGCCCTTGAGGATCAGCATCATCCAGTCGCCGGCTTCGCCTTCGCGGATCATCACCTGGCCCGGCTCGGCGCGCACCAGCAGCATGGACGCGCCCAGGATGTCGGCCTCGGCCGGCGTGAAGTCCTGCAGCAGCTGCGAGGTCTGCAGCAGGTCCGGGCCGTAGGCACTCAGGCGTTCGCAGCAGCCGAAGACCTGCAGTCCGGCGGCGTCCAGCTGTTCCTGCAGCGTTTTCATGGCGCGGCGCGCCTCAGCGTGCGGGGGTTTGCTGCAGCCATTGGTCGATCTCGGCGATGGCCGCGTCGGTGGCGGCCGTCAGGGCCTGGACGCCGCCGGGCGCGTCGCTGCTGGGCGCCGGCCGCTGCACGATGACATTGCGCTGGCCGACCAGCTTTTCGCCGGCCGGCGTGACCTCCAGCAGCGTGGCGCGCAGCCGGATCAGGCCGACGCTGGCCGTGGGCGAGCTGAACAGGTGGCTGAATTCTTCAAGGTCCAGGCGCAGCAGCAGCGGCAGCGCCGCGTTCTGGCTGCGGTTCAGTGCCACGCTGGCCCCGGCGTTGAACACGGCGCGGCGTTGGCCCAATTGTTCGCGCACGCGCTGGCGCACCAGCTGCGCGGGCGGCATGCTCCAGCGCGCCTGCGAATAGGGGCGCAGCTGCTGCGTGTCGGCATAGCCCAGTCGGTACAGCACCGCCATGTTGTCCAGCGCGCCGCCCGGGGTGGAGACGTCGTCCAGGGCCAGCGGCGGTAGCGGCGCCTGGCGCGTGGTGGGCAGGGTGGCGGTCGGGCCCGGGCCGAAGTCGTACATGGTGGCGCGCGTGGGCTTGTCGGGCAGGCCCGAGCAGCCGGCCAGCACCAGGGCGGCCAGCAGCGCGCACAGCAAGCCACCAGCCCGCGAAAGGGGTTTGGAAAAAGTGGGCATCATTTTTTCACTCCAGAGGCGGAAAAGCCGGGTTCGCCGGGGCCGGGCACGGGCGGGCCGTTGCCGAAGATCAGCGACTGCGGGTTGTCGTCGACGGCGCTCACGGTGCGGCGCATCTGGCGCATGGCGCGCGCGGTCTCGTCGGCGACCTCGCCGAGCTTGGGCAGCGTGCCGGCGCTGAAGGTCTCCACGCCCGCGGCCAGCGCGGTGCCGCCTTCGGAAAGCTTGTCCAGCGGCCCGCCCTTTTCATTGAGGCGGGTGGCGGTGGTGCTGATGTCGTCGGCGGCCGTCTTGACGGACTTCAGCGTGGCCGTGGTGTCGCGCGACAGGGCCGGCAGGGACGCCACCGTGGGCTCCAGCCCTTTGGCGACCCGGTCCATGCTGCCGGCGGCGTTGCCGAGCTGCTTGACGGCCGCGGTCATGGCCTGCTGGTTTTCGTCCGACAGCAGCTTGTTGAGCCGCGTGCTGGCTTCCTCGACCTGGTTGAAGATCACCTCGCTTTGCTTGAGCAGCTTGTCCAGGCCGCCGGGCTTGAGCGGAATGCGCGGCGGGTCGTCATCGTTGACGGCCAGGCGCTCGGCGGACTTGCCGTCGTCGTCGAGCTGGATGAAACCCAGCCCGGTGACACCCTGCGAGGCGACAGTCGCGAACGTGGACTTGGTGACGGGCGCGCCGCGGTCTATGGAGACGCGGATCAGCACATTGCCTTTGACCTTCTCGTCAAAGCCTATGAGCTCGATCTTGCCCACAGGCACACCGCGAAACCGCACCGCCGCCTGCGGCTGCAAGCCGGAGACGGTTTCGCTGGTGCTCATGTCGTAGAGGTCGCGCTGGGTGTTGTCCCGCGTGAGCCAGACGGCCAGCAGGACCAGCAAGGCGGTGACCACCAGCACAAAAGCGCCGGCGGCCATGGCATGGGCTTTGTTTTCCATAGTGATGCCTTTCTAGACGGTAAAAGGGTATTCGCGCAACAATTCCATCGCGCGCTGACCCCTTTCCCCAAGGAAAAATTCGTGGATAAAGGGGTGCGGGAAGGCCACCACTTCTTTGGGCACGTCGTTGACGATGACCTTCTGCTCGGCCAGCACCGCGATGCGGGTGCTGAGCTCGAACAGCGTGTCCAGGTCGTGCGTCACCATGACCACCGTGAGTTCCATGTCGCGGTGCAGCGAGCGCAGCAGCGAAACAAAGCTGTCGGAGCTTTCCGGGTCCAGCCCGGCCGTGGGTTCGTCTAGCAGCAGCAGCGGCGGGTCCATGATGAGGGCGCGCGCCAGGGCCACACGCTTGATCATGCCGCCCGAGAGGTCGCTGGGCATCTTGTCGGCCGCGTCGGGCCCCAGGCCCACCATCTGCAGCTTGACCATGGCCGCCTCGTAGACCAGCGCGCGCGGCAGGGTCTTGAGTTCGCGCAGCGGAAAGGCGATGTTCTCCAGCACGGTGAAGGCCGAGAACAGCGCGCCCTGCTGGAACAGCATGCCGACACGGCTGGCCGCGCCCTGCTTGCCGAGCTCGGCCGCCGGCCGGCCCAGCACCGTGATCTCTCCCTGGGTTGGTTTCTCCAGCCCCAGCATCTGGCGCAGCAGCACGGTCTTGCCGGTGCCTGAGCCGCCTACCAGGGACAGCACCTCGCCGCGCTCCACCGTCAGGTCCAGGTCCTTGTGCACCACGGCTTTTTTCTCGCCGTTGGGGAACACGGTCCAGAGCTTTTTGATGTCGACGATGGGGTCGCTCATATGCCGACACTCTTAAAAAGAACCGCGAACAACGCATCGACCAGGATCACCACCGTGATCGACGTCACCACCGATGCCGTGGTCCCCTGCCCCAGGCTTTCGGTGTTGGGTTTGACGCGCAGGCCGTAGTGGCAGCCGACCAGCGCGATCAGCACGCCGAAGACCACCGACTTGCCCGTGGCCAGCGTGAGGTTGGCCACGTCCACCGCGGCCGGCAGCGAGTTGACGAAGTAGGACGGCGTGACGTCCATGGAAATGTCGGCGGCCAGCATGCCGCCCAGCAAGGCGGCGATGGTGGTCCAGACGCTGATCAGCGGCATCACCACAGCCAGCGCCAGCGCGCGCGGCATGACCAGGCGAAAGCCGCGCGGAATGCCCATGACGCGCATGGCGTCGAGCTCCTCGGTGACGCGCATCACGCCGATCTGCGCGGTGATGGCCGAGCCGCTGCGCCCGGCGATCAGGATGGCGGCCAGCACCGGGCCGAGTTCGCGGATCAGCGAGATGCCCAGGATGTTGACGATGAAGGCGTCGGCGCCGAACTGGCGCAGCTGCTGCGAGATCAGGTAGGCCAGCACCACGCCGATCAGAAACCCGACCAGCGCGGTAATGGGCAGCGCGGTGGCGCCTATGTGGAACAGATGGCCCGACAGGTCGCGCCAGGGGCCATCCTGCGGGCGCCGGACCAGGTGGATGATGTCCAGCAGCAACTGTCCTATCAGGCGCACCAGGCCCTTGAGGTGGTCCAGCAGCCGCAGCACCCGTGTGCCCAGCAGGATAAAGGGCCGGCTCCAATCGGGCTTGCGGGGTTTGGGCGGGTCGGCGCTGAATTTGGCGACGGTTTCCAGCACCGCGCGCTGGCTGGGCTCAACCTGCAGCTGCGCCGGCCAGCTGCGGCCCCAGTGGTTCCACAGCACCTGCGCGCCCAGGTGGTCGAGTTTGCCGACCTGTTCCAGACTCCAGCCTGCAGGGGAAGCCCCGCCGTCTTTCAGGCCCTGGAGCTGCGCGGTCAGCCCATCCCAGACGCTCTCACCGGTAAGGCCGGCGGCCGTCCACGCACCTTGCACGACAAACAGCCGGCCTTGCGGCGTGTCCTGCAGTGCGATGCGGGGCGTGGAGTCTTCCATAAACATCAGTCAGGCCAGGCGCAAGCCGGCAGTTTGCAATGTACGAAACACAAAGTTGCATGGTAACTGCTGAAAACGCCCTTGCCCCACAGATACCGGCGCTGTCGCCCTGGTCCTACAGGGTGATTCGGTAGACGGCCGGAACCCACGCGCCACACGGCATCCCGCGGGTTATCCTCGCCGTGCGGCCGCCGGGTTTTGCCACAATCAGCCGGGGCACGGTGGTCAGCCCCGCGTTAGGCTGGGCTGGCAGCATGGGCACCTGCGGTGCGTTCCGGCCGCTGCCGGCGGCCCGGTTTTTCCGGCTAATCTTCCAATAACGACGAGACAAAGGCATCCATGCAAGACGAGAGCCAGGTTTTTGACTACATCATCATCGGCGCCGGCACCGCGGGCTGCCTGCTGGCCAACCGCCTGAGCGCCGATGCGTCCAAGCGCGTGCTGCTGATCGAGGCGGGCCGCAAGGACGATTACCACTGGATCCACATCCCGGTGGGCTATCTCTACTGCATAGGCAACCCGCGCACCGACTGGCTTTACAACACCGAGCCCGACGCCGGGCTCAACGGCCGGGCGCTGCGCTATCCGCGCGGCAAGACCCTGGGCGGCTGCTCCAGCATCAACGGCATGATCTATATGCGCGGCCAGGCGCGCGACTACGACCAGTGGGCCCAGCTGACCGGCGACATGGCCTGGCGCTGGGAAAATTCCCTGCCGCATTTCAAGCTGCACGAGGACCACCACAAGGGCGCCGACGCGATGCACGGCGCGCGCGGCACGGCGCCCGAGCTGATGCAGGACAAGAGCCAGCCCTACCAGAAGGTGCTGCGCCATCGCAACGCCGGCGGCGAATGGCGTGTTGAAAAGCAGCGCCTGCGCTGGGACATCCTGGACGCCTTTGCCGAAGCGGCGCAGCAGGCCGGCATTCCGGCCAGCGGCGACTTCAACCGCGGCGACAACGAGGGCGTGGGCTACTTCGAGGTCAACCAGAAAAACGGCTGGCGCTGGAACACCGCCAAGGCTTTTTTGCGGCCCGCCTGCTACGCCCGCCCCAATTTCGAACTGTGGAACAACGCCCAGGTATGCAAGCTGGTGATAGAAGCGCAGCCGGACGGCAGCCAGCGCTGCACCGGCGTGGAGGTGTGGGCCGGCAGCGAGCGCGTCACGGCGCGCGCCACGCGCGACTCCGGCCCCATGGGCGAAGTCATCCTGTGCGCGGGCAGCATAGGCTCGCCGCAAATCCTGCAGCTCTCGGGCATAGGCCCGGCCGCCCTGCTGCAGCAGCACGGCATTCCCGTGCTGCAAGACCTGCCCGGCGTGGGCGCCAACCTGCAGGACCACCTGCAGATCCGCTCGGTCTACAAGGTGCAAGGCGACAAACGCTGGGGCCTGTCGCTCAACACCATGGCCAACTCGTTCTGGGGCAAGGCCCGCATCGGGCTGGAGTACGCGCTGCGCCAGACCGGCCCCATGAGCATGGCGCCCTCGCAGCTGGGCGCGTTCACGCGCAGCTCGCCCGAGCAGCCCTATCCGAACATCGAGTACCACGTGCAGCCGCTATCGCTGGACGCCTTCGGCGAGCCGCTGCACGGCTTCAATGCTTTTACCGCCAGCGTCTGCAACCTGAACCCGACCAGCCGCGGCACGGTGCACATCAAGAGCGGCCGCTTCGAGGATGCGCCGGCGATAGCGCCCAACTACCTGAGCACGGCCGAAGACCGCAAGGTGGCGGCCGATTCGCTGCGCGTGACGCGCAACATCGTGAGCCAGAGCGCGCTGGCCAAGTACCGGCCCGAGGAGTTCAAGCCGGGCGTGCAGTTCCAGACGGACGAGGAACTCACGCGGCTGGCCGGCGACATCGCCACCACCATCTTCCACCCGGTGGGCACCACCAAGATGGGACGTGACGACGACCCGATGGCGGTGGTGGATTCGCACCTCAGGGTGCGCGGCATCCGCGGCCTGCGCGTGGTCGATGCCGGCGTGATGCCGCTGATCACCAGCGGCAACACCAACTCGCCCACGCTGATGATCGCGGAGAAGGCGGCGGCCTGGATCCAGGCCGGGATCTGAGCGGCCGCGAGCCGCGCGCTTCAGCGGTAGATCTTTTGCAGAAGGCGCATGAGCGTCTTCTTTTCCGCGGCGCTCAGGCGCTGGGTGGCCTCGGTTTCCAGGTCCACGGCCGTGCCTTCGGCATCGCGCATCAAGGCCTCGCCCGCGGCGGTGAGGTAAAGCCCCACGGCGCGGCCGTCCTGCGGATGCGGCTTGCGATGCACCAGCTTGCGTTTTTCCAGCGTGACGATTTTCCCGACGAGGTTGGGCGGCAGGATGCTGAGCGCGCCGCAAAGCTGGCGCGAGGTGATGCCGGGGTTGTGCGTGATCAGGGACAGGATCGAAAAATCCACATGCCGGAGGTCATAGACCGCCATGCGCTTGCTGAACAACTCAATGACCTTGAGGGAGGCGCGCGTGGCGTTGTAGCCCACCAAGGTTTCGAGATAGGAGGTATCCACCTCCTCTACCGCGGGAGCGGGTTTGGACGACACTGGCATAGGGGATCAAGGCGCTTTCGTTATCGGGCAACGCTGCCGGCACGGGCATGCGGCCAGGCTAGCCCCGATTATGCCAACGCGCCCGGACGGCGCCCGGGCCGGCCGGGCGGGGGACCTCAGGACTCGGCGGTGAAGCCGACTTTTTTGATCAGCGGGCCCCAGCGTTCGAACTCGCGCTTCTGGCTGTAAGCCATGTCGTCCGCGGTGCCTCCATAGGGAATCAGTCCCACCACCGTGAGCGAGTCGATGACGGATTTGTCCTGGATGGCGGCATTGATGGCGGCGTTGGCCGCGGCCACCGTGCTGGCGGGTGTTTTCGCGGGGGCGTAGAAACCGAACCACTCCTCCACCGTGAGGTCGGCGAAACCCTGCTCGGCGAAAGTCGGCACCTCGGGAACGAAGGGTGAGCGCTGCTTGCCCGAGGTGGCCAGGATGCGCAGCTTGCCGGCCTTGTGGTTGGGAATGAAGTCGCCGTGCGGCGTCACCATCGCGGCGAGCTGGCCGCCGACCACGTCGGTCACGCCGGGCACCGAACCACGGTAGGGCACGTGCTTGAGCTCCACATGGTTGTTCAGGCCCAGCAGCGCGCCTATGAAGTGCGGGGTCGACCCTGCCGCGGGCGAGCCGTAGCTGGCGTCCTTGGGGTTGGCCTTGGCCCAGGCGAGAAAGTCCTGCACGGTCTTGACCGAGGCCGGCACCAGCGGCCCGACGGCCAGCCCATGGTGGATCATGGAGGCGGTGCCCACCGTGACGAAATCCGCGAACGGCTCATAGGACAGTTTTTTGTAGATGTGCGGGTACAGCGACAGGCAGGAAAACGGCGACATCGCCAGCACCGACCCGTCCGCCGGGGCCGTCTTGAGCACCTCCAGCGCGATGCGGCCGCCGGCACCGGTCTTGGTGTCCACGATGGCATTGTTATTGGAATAGGCAGTGCCGCCGAGGCGGTCGCCCACGCGGCGCGCACAGATGTCGCCCGCGCTGCCGGCCGGGAAGCCGTAAATGATCTTGACCTGCTCGAGCGCCCGCGCCAGGGCCGGGAAAGGCGCGAGGGCGGCCGCTGAGAGCGCCGCGGCGCCCTGCACAAAATGACGACGTGTTTGCATGAGATGTCTCCTTGTAGTTAAGTCCACGGGTCGAAAAAGCAAAAATCCGCCAAGCGCCGGGGGCCGGGGGACCGGACAAGCCGGTCGCGTCAGTTGCGCCCGTTCAACTGCATTGGCGGCGGATATCCTGGGGTACGGGAATGGCTTTCATGCGTTCGGGTTTGTCGGGGTGGCGTATGCAGAAGGCGCGGGTTTCCCGGCCTTCGCAAATCAGGTCCTCGCCGCGCCGGATCACATGCTTCTGGATAAACACCTTGTCTCGCCACTCTTCCACGCTGGTATGTATCTGCAGGGTCTCGCCATAGGTGGCGGGCAGGCTGAAGCGGGTGTTGATCTCCAGCAGGGGCGTGCCTATGATGCCGGTGCTCTTGACCAGCTCTCGCCAGGGCGGCACGCCGCATGCGGCGAAAAAATTCAGTGACGCGGCATCCATCCAGCGCGAGAAGTTGGGGAAAAACACGATCCCGGCGGGATCGCAGTCGCCGAACGCGACCTTCACTTCATACACCACGGTCTTTTCCATGCGGCTCACCTTGGCGCCATGCGCAGTGCACCGTCCAGGCGTATGACTTCGCCGTTCAGGTGGTCGTTGTGGACGATGTGCGCGGCCAGTTGCGCGAACTCCTGCGGCTTGCCCAGGCGCTGCGGAAAAGGGATGCTGGCGGCCAGCGAAGCCTGGACCGCTTCGGGCAGCTGCGCCATCAGCGGCGTGGCGAACAGGCCGGGCGCCACCGTGCAGACGCGGATGCCGTGCTGCGCCAGGTCGCGCGCCATGGGCAGCGTCATGCCGGCCAGGCCGGCCTTGGAGGCGCTGTAAGCCTGCTGCCCGACCTGGCCGTCGAAGGCGGCCACCGAGGCGGTGAACATCATGACGCCGCGCTGGCCGTCCTCCAGCGGCGCCAGCTTGGCGCAGGCGGCCGCGAACAGCCGGCTCACGTTGTAGCTGCCGACCAGGTTGATGTTGACCACCCTGGCAAAGTCCTCCAGCGGTGCCGGTGTGCCGTCCTTGGCGACGATGCGCTTGGCGGACCCTATGCCGGCGATGTTCATCAGGATGCGGGCGGCGCCGTGCGCACCAGCCGCCTTGTCCAGCGCGGCCTGCACGCTGGCGCTGTCGGTGATGTCGCAACCGCAGGCCAGCGCGGCGGCCGGGCCGTGGGCCGCACAAATATCGGCGGCAACTTTCTCCGCATTGGCGAGGTTGATGTCCAGCACGGCGACCTTGGCGCCCAGGCGCGCCAGTTCGCGGGCTGTGGCTTCGCCCAGTCCCGAGCCGCCGCCGGTGACCAGTGCCGCGAGTCCTTCGATGTTCATGCCGCTTCTCCTTGCGGGTTCTCCAGCAGCAGGGCAATGCCCTGGCCGCCGCCCACACAGGCCGAGGCAATGCCGTAGCGCATGCCTGCGCGCTGGATCTCGCGCGCGACGGTGACGGTAAGGCGCACGCCGGTTACCGCCAGGGGGTGGCCCATGGCGATCGCCCCGCCGTTGACGTTGAGCTTGCCGAGGTCCAGGTCCAGCTCGCGGGCGACCGCCAGCGTCTGCGCGCCCTGGGCTTCGTTGATTTCAAAACGGCCGATCTGCTCCAACCTGAGGCCGCAGCGCTCGAGCAGCAGGCGGATCGCGGGAGCCGGGCCTATGCCCATGATCTCGGGCGGCACACCGACCACCGCGGCAGCCACCACGCGTGCCAGCGGCTTGCCGCCCCGGGCTTTCACATAGGCGCCGGAGGCCACGACGGCGGCGGCGGCCGCGTCCACCAGTGCCGCGCTGTTGCCGCCGGTCTGCACACCGCCGGCATGCACCGCCCGGAGTTTGGCCAGGACCTCGACCGGGGACGGCCGTGCGTGGGTGTCCTGCGCGACTTCCGCAAGCTTGCCCAGGCTGATGCCGCGCGTGGCGTAGCCGGGGAGTTCAAATTTCTCGCTGACCACCGGCACGATCTCACCGGCGTGAAAGCCGGCATCCCGGGCCGCCACGGCCTTGGCGAAGGAGCTGGAGGCGAATTCATCGACCGCTTCGCGCGTGATGCCGTATTTCTTCGCGAGGTTTTCCGCGGTCTGGATCATGTCGATGCCGGCGGCCGAGTCCTTGAGGGCCTCCCACATGAAGTCCTTGAAGCCGACGGGCGCGCCCAGCTTGAAGCCGGTGCGGTGCTCAAAGGCCGCGATCGGGTTGCGCGTCATGCTCTCGGCGCCGACCACCAGCGCCACGTTGGCCGCACCGCTCTGGATCTGTTCGCCGGCCTGCCGGAACAGCTCGAAGCCGGTGCCGCAGATGCGCTGCACCATGATGGCGGGCACTTCCACCGGCACGCCGGCGTACAGGCCGATATGGCGCGGCAGCATGAATTGCTCGAAATCGCCCGGGGCCATGTTGCCGGCAATCACCGAGTCGACATCGCCGGGGCTGACGCCCGAGCGCTGCAGCACGGCGCGCGCGGCCTTGATGCCGAGGTCGGTGGGCGAGATATGGCCCAGGGCGCCGCAATAGTCGACCATGGGCGTGCGCATGCCGTCCAGTATCCAGACGTCCTGGAAGGCGGAGAAAAATCCTTTGTGTTGCATGGTGTTGGGGTTCGTGGTTTTAGCGTGCGGCGGGTTTGAGGATGGGATGCGCGGTGTCCTCGTGCAGGGCCGCCACAAGCACCGCCCGGTGCGTAAGCACGGCGCGCTGGTTGATGGAGCCCTTGTCGGTGACCTCGCCCTTGTCGAAAGATGGCGGCTCGTGCATCAGGAGCAATCTGCCTATGCAGCTGGCGCTGCCGGTGGCGCTCTGCGCAAGCGTGTCCAGCACAGCCTGGAAATGCGCGATCACCTGTTCGCATTCGAGAACCTCGCGCAGCGGCGCCTCGGGCGCAAGCCTCGAAAGCGCGCGCACCGCGGGTGTCGGAAAGACCAGCGCGCCCACTTCCCTGAGGTTGATGCCCGTGAGGACGACGTCCTGCACATAAGGCGCGCCCGCCGCGATGATTTTTGCGCGCAGCGGTCCCACGCTGACAAAAGTGCCGGTGGCGAGCTTGAAGTCTTCGGCGATGCGCCCGTCGAACTTGAGGCCGAGGTGGATGTTGCCCTCGTCTATCCATTTGACGGCGTCGCCGGTGCAGAAAAAGCCTTCTTCGTCAAAAGCCTGCGCCGTTTCCTGCGGCGCCCGCCAGTAGCCGGGCGTGATGTTGGGGCCCTTGTAGCGGACCTCGGTCTTGCCGTCGATGTCGGCCAGCTTGAGTTCGATGCCGGGCGCGGGAACGCCCAGGTCGCCGGCCTTGACCTCGGGGCTGGTCACAAAGATGGCGAAGGGCCCGGACTCGGTCATGCCCAGGCCGGTGGCCATGACGATGCGCTCGCCCACTTCCTTTTCCTCGGATTCATACAGGCTGTCCCAGACCGGCTGGGCGAGCGAAGCCCCGGCATAAAAGAACATCTTCACGCGCGACAGCAGATTGCGGCGCAGCTCCGCGTCCGTTTTCATGGCGTTGGCGATGGCCTCAAAGCCGGTCGGCACATTGAAGTAGACCGTGGGGGCGATTTCGCGCAGGTTGCGCAAGGTCTCTTGCATCAGCGCGGGTGTGGGTTTTCCGTCGTCGATGTAAAGCGTTCCGCCGTGGAACAGCACCATGCCGAAGTTGTGGTTGCCGCCGAAAGTGTGGTTCCAGGGCAGCCAGTCGACCAGCACCGGCGGCTCCTCCTGCAACACCGGCATGGACTGCGCCATCTGCTGCTGGTTGGCGCACCACATGCGCTGGGTGTTGATCACCGCCTTGGGCATCTTGGTCGAGCCGCTGGTGAACAGGAACTTCACGATGGTGTCCGGGCCTGTGGCCTGCATGGCGCGGTCCACCGCGGCTGTCGCGGGCGTCGCGGCCAGGTCCGCGAAGCGCGTGCTGGCGCACCCCTCGATCTGCCCGTCGCCCAGCAGCACCTCGACCCCGGGCTCCAGCACGGCCTGGATGGCCTTGCCATACCGCTGCGCGTCGGCGGCAAACACCAGGCCCGGCGTCACGGTCTTGACCACATGGCGCAGCTTGTCGTAGTCCTGGCTGACCAGCGAGTACGGCGGCGAAACCGGTACGAAGGGCACGCCGGCCACCAGGCAGCCCAGGGCCAGCTGTGCATGCTCCAGGCCGTTCTCGGACAGGATCACCACGGGCCGCTCGGCGCTGAGGCCGCGGTCCAGCAAGCCCTGGGCGATGCTGCGCGCCGCCGCCCAGGCCTGGGCGTAGCTCAGGTGCTGCCATTCGCCGGCCCGGCCGCCGGCCAGCTTTTCGCGCCGTGCCATGAAGCTGCGCTCGGGCGCGGTCAGCGCCCAATGCCGCAGCCGGTCGGTGATGCGCTCGGGATAGTCTTTCAGGGCCTGGTCGGCACGCAGGTAGCGGACGCCGGGCTGGCCTTCGCGCAGCACGGCACGGGTCACGCCAAAGCGCAGCGGGCGGAATTTGGGGGCGCTCATGATGGTGTCTTGTCTCTTGTCTCTGCTGTTTTTGCTTTGCGTCTCTTGCTCACCGGGCCCTGGTGGCGCCCACCGGCGGGCTCAGGCTTTTTTCACCTTGGCGGCCCTGCCGCTCAGAAACTCCTTGACGCGGTCCTTGGCCTCGGGCGCGCTTTGCGCCACCGCCGCCATCAGGGCCTCGGTGAAGAATCCCTGGTCGGCCGGCTGCTCGGCGATGCGCGGCAAGGCATGCATCAGGGCGTAGTTGGTCAGCGGCGCGTTTTTCGCGACCTGGCCGGCGAGCTCCAGCGCCTTGTCGAAGGCCTGGCCCTGCGGCACCAGGTATTGCGCCAGGCCTATGCGTTCGCCTTCCTGGGCGTTGTAGACACGGCCGGTCAGCATCATGTCCGTCATGCGGGCCGTGCCTATCAGGCGCGGGATGCGCACCGCGCCGCCGCCGCCGACAAAAATGCCGCGCGAGCCTTCGGGCAGGGCGTAAAAAGCGCTTTCATCGGCGACCCGGATGTGGCAGGCGCTGGCCAGCTCCAGGCCGCCGCCGACCACCGCGCCGTGCAGCGCGGCGATCACGGGTACGGGCCCGTATTGCAGGCGGTCCAGCGCGGCGTGCCACATGCGCGAATGGTGCAGGCCCTGGCTGGCGTCGCGCTCCTGCAGTTCGCTGAGGTCCAGGCCGGCGCAGAAGTGGTCGCCCTCCCCGTGGATCACGGCGGCCCTGGCGGTGGACGGCAGGGTTTCAAACAGGTCGCGCAGCGCCAGCACCAGGGCATCGCCCAGGGCATTGCGCTTGGCGGGGCGCGCCAGGCGGATCACGGCGATGTCGCCGCGCATTTCGAGAATCAGGTGTTTTTGGGTCATAGGGATCTTTTCAGTGAGGCCAATTATGATTATGAATCATAACTATTACAACGAGACCAGGCGGCTTTTTGGGCAGTGAAAACCCTAGGAGCCGGAAAAGGCGAGGTGGATCGCGGCGGCGCACAAAGAAGCGCGCGGGCGACTGCGGCGCCCGGCAGGCGCAGCCCGGTTCAGGCTGGCTTTATGACGGTTCGAATCAGCAAAGGCTCAGATATTGAGCCATTTGAGCAGCTCGCGCATGCGCGGCTCGGACGTGGTGTCGAACTGCTCCACGCCTATGCGCTTGAGCACGTCCTTGCCGGCGTCGCTGGCGGGCAAGGCCAGCAGCTCTTCCTGGATGGCCTTGAGCTGCTCGGGCTTGATGCGCTTGTGCGCCACCATCGGAAAATAGGGCTGGGGCACGCTCTTGTGAATGATGCGCCCGCCGTCTTTCTCCCACTTCTTGGCGATGCCTGAATAGGAGGCCACGCCGCCCACGTCGGCGAACTTGTTGTCCAGGTAAAAGCCGACGGCGGCCTGCTCGCGCACGAACTGCACGTTTTCCTTGCCCACCAGGATGCCTTTGTCGCGCAGTTCCGCGGCGCAAAAGCGCGACATGTAGGCAATCTGCTCGGGCAGGGCGATGCGCTTGCCCTTGACGTCATCGATGGATTTCAGCTCGGAACCCTTGGGCGCGATGATGAAGCATTGCCCGTCGGGTTTGGTGCTGGCGATGTAGCTGTAGCCGTAGTCGCGCATGCCGCGCGCCGGGTAATCGCTGGGGCGGGCCATCACCAGGTCGAAGCGGCCGGTCTGCATGCCTTCTTCCAGCTGCTTGAATTCGCGCGCGAACACCACGCTGACCTTGGCCTTCATGGCTTTGCCGATGACCTCGGCCAGGCCCTGGTACTTGGCGATCACCTGGGCATGGTCCAGCCCGCCGGAGGTGCCTTCGCTGATGCCCAGCACCAGCTGCTGGGCCGGCGCCGGGGCTTGTGCGTGTGCGGCGCCGGGCCCGAGCAGGCCGGCTACTGTGACGAATACCAATGCCATCAGATCGCGCAACATAAGTTACTCCTTATACAGAGCCCGCATGCTAAAGGCGGCCCTTGGGGCTGGCTAGCTGTGATTACCCTTAAAAGCGCGCCTCGGCAGACGGGCGGCATCCGCTTGCGGCCGGCCGGCGATGACACAATGCGGCGCATGAAATACCTGCCCCCTCCCCTGGCCGCCACCCTGCTCCTGGCCTTGTCCGCCTGCGCTTCGGCGCCGCGAACCAGCCAGGACCCGCTGTCGATTGCCCGCGCGCCGGTGGCGGCCGCCATCAATGACTACCAGCGCTGCGCGGACCAGGCCCTGCTGCCGCTGAAAACCGACACGGCCCAATCCGTCTTTGTGCTCGCCGACACCGCCCTGGCCGCCTGCGAGCCCGGCCTGGAGCAGGTGCGGCGCAGCATCCTGGCCGACAACGCGGGCCACCCCTATGTAGCCGCCTTCGCGGAAGAAGCCAGCGCCAACATCCGCACACGCACCCGCAACATGCTGGCGCACAGCCTGAACCGCGCGCGGCAAGCGCAGCCGGCGAACTAGCGCAGGCTCTTCACATAACGCGGCGCGTTCGGGTCGCGGTGCTTGCGCTCGCGATGGCCCTCTTCGCCGAAGATCGCGCCGAAGGTCGATTCGATAAAGCCCGATTCCGGGTAAACCTCTTCCTCGGTGTCTATGGAGCGCGCGCTCTGGCGGTCCGGCTGGGGCGGCGGGGCCAGCACGGGGGCGCTGCGCTCCTTCACGGCCTCCGACACCATCTGCACCAGCGGCAGGCGCGGCTTGGGATCCGGCACGGCCATGATCTCCTCCAGCCTGTCGGCCCAGACGGCCAGGTCGGGATGGCCGTCCTCGGCCGCCCTCTCGCGCGCAAAACGCGCGATCTCGGCCGCGTACTCCAGGTTGCCGGCCATCCACTCGGTGTCGGTCACCCGGCCGGTCTTGCGGCGCAGCAGCACGTGCAGGTGGGCGGCGATGGCGATTTTCTCGTTGGAAGGCATGGCGTGGTGTCCTTCAAAGGGTGAGATGCCGGCAACTCAGGTGCCCAGGCGTTCGGCGTGCTGGGTGATGTCCAGGCCGTCGCTTTCCGAGGCTTCGCTGACGCGCAGGCTGACCAGTAGCGAGGTGATCCACAAGGCCAGCGCCGTCATGAACAGGCTGTACAGCATGACCGAGCCCGCGCCTATGGCCTGCGTCAGCACATCGCCCTGCGCGCCGGAGATGGCCTTGCTGGCGAACACGCCCGTGAGCAGCGAGCCCACGATGCCGCCCACGCCGTGTACGCCGAACACGTCCAGCGAGTCGTCGGCATCGAGCAGGCGCTTCAGGCCGGTGGCGCCCCAATAGCAGGCCAGTCCGGCGGCCACGCCGAACACCAGCGCCGCGCGCGGCGAGACAAAACCGGCGGCCGGCGTGATCGCGACCAGGCCGGCCACCAGGCCCGAGCACAGGCCCAGCAGCGAGGGCCGCCCGCGCACCGCCCACTCCGCGGCCATCCACGACAACGCGCCGGCCGCGGCCGCGATGTGGGTGACCGCCATGGCCAGGCCGGCCCGGCCGTCGGAGGCCACGGCGGAGCCGGCGTTGAAGCCGAACCAGCCGACCCACAGCATGCCGGCGCCGGCCATGGTCAGGCCCAGGTTGAAGGGCGTGAAGGGCTCGCGGCCGTAGCCGCGGCGCGGGCCGAGCACATAGGCGCAGACCAGCCCGGCGATACCGGCATTGATGTGCACCACCGAGCCGCCGGCAAAGTCCAGCGCGCCCATGCGGGCCAGCCAGCCGTTGGGCTCCCACACCCAGTGGGCGATAGGCGCATAGACGATGACCGTCCACAGCGACATGAAAATCAGCATCGCCGAAAAGCGCATGCGCTCGACGAAGGAGCCGACCACCAGCGCCGCCGTGATGATGGCAAACGTCAGCTGGAACATCGCGTAGACCGACTCCGGGATGTTGGGCGCGACGTGGCTGACCGCGACCTTCTGCGCGTCCTTCACATAATCCAGCCCGGTGAACCAGAATCGCTCGGTACCGCCCAGGTAATGGCCCCAGGCACCGCTGCCGGGCGTGAACGCGATGGAGTATCCCAAGGCGAACCACAGGAGACTGACGACGGCGCAGATGGCGACGACGCAGGCCATGACATTGAGCACGCTTTTCTTGCGCACCATGCCGCCGTAAAAAAGGGCGATGCCCGGAAGCGTCATGAGCAGCACCAGGGCGGTGGAGGTCATCATCCAGGCGGTGTCGGCGCCGTTGAGCGTCTCAGCCCCCACCAGGCCCGGCTGGGTCAGGGGTGCGGCAGGCGGCGGGGCGGATGCGGCCGCCGCGGGCGCCGGCGCCACGGGCGCGGGGGCCGCCGGCGGTAGCGCGGGAATCACGGGAATCGCAGGAGTCGCGGCGGTCGCGGCGGCCTGGGCGGCGGCACTGGCCGCGGCCGTTGCCGAAGCGGCGGGCGCCTGCGCCATGGCCTGCTGGCAGGCTATGCCGACCCAGATCGTCAAGCCCCACGCCACAAAGCTCTTCAGGTACATACATGCCCGCCTTTCTTGCATCCAGCCAACAATCCGTAACATTTAAAGGCCGAAGGCATAACTCGTGCCAGTGCCTGGCAGCGGGGTTTTTAGGTAGTTTTAAGTACAAATGCGTGCACAAGGTGCATGCGGGCGCCATGCTGTGGCACGCCGCGGCACGGACTGCGGGCATGCTGCGGGGTTTCGGGGGCGGGAAACCCCCAATGCACTATGCCAGTGCACGGGCTACATTGGATGACTTGCTGACGAGCCTCGCTGCTCGCAACGCGAGGAGCCGAGGAGACACGAGAGAGCCATTAGAAGTACACAAGCAACAGGGCATTCCAAAAGATGCCTTGTCGCAAAAAGCGCTGGTAACCCCAGCGCTTTTTTTATGCCTGTCGTTTTCCGGCAGGCTTGCGGGTCCGGCACTCAGTCGGGGTTGATGCCGGCCGCGGCCATGGGCGGGGGCAGCTTGCTGAGCGCCTCCGCAATGGCCGCCGCCTTGGCTTTGGCAGCCGCCGCCGCGGCGGCGGTGGTCGGCCCGGGGGCGCCGCCGCCTGCCGACAGCAGGCCGGCCATCTCGGAGGCCTGGCGCGGTTTGCCTATGGGCGCGGCGGCCAGGCCTTTTTGCACCGCGATCATGTCTTCCTCGCTCGGGTACTGGCCCAGCAGCACGTAGTCAAACACCCGGCGTGCGATGGGCGCGGCCACGCCGGCGCCCCAGCCGGCGTTTTCCACAATCACGGCCAGCGCGATCTTGGGGTCCTCGGCCGGCGCGAAAGCCATGTACACCGCGTGGTCGCGCTGGTGCTCCTCCATCTTGGCGCTGTTGTACTTGTCCTTCTGGCCTATGGTCACGGCCTGGGCCGTGCCGGTCTTGCCGCCCGAGAGGTAGCCCGCGCCGGCAAACACCCGCGCCGAAGTGCCCTCCTGCGTGACGCCCACCAGGGCCTTGCGCACGATGGCCACGTTCTCCGGCTTGTAGCCCAGGTCCTGCGGCGGGTCGGCCGGCAGCGGGTGCATCACGCGCGTGACCGGGTCCTGCGTGCCTATGACCAGGCGCGGCCTGTGCTTGATGCCGCCGTTGGCCAGCGCCGCCGTGGCCTGCGCCAGCTGCAGCATGGTGAAGGTGTTGTAGCCCTGGCCGATGCCCAGGGAAATCGTTTCGCCGGGATACCACTTCTGCTGCTCGGGCCGCTTGTAGGCCTTGCGCTTCCATTCCTGGCTGGGCAGCACGCCGCGCACCTCACCGTTGATGTCGATGCCGGTGAGCTGGCCGAAGCCCAGCGGCTTCATGAAGTCGTGCATGGCGTCGACGCCCATCTCATTGGCCAGCGAGTAGTAATACACATTGCTGGACTTGACGATGGAGCGGTACATGTCGACCGCGCCCAGCGCGATGTCGCCGTGGCTGCGGAACACGTGGCCGCCGAAGCTCCAGGAGGCGTTGTCGTTGACGATGAAGGTCGGCGAGCGCTTGCCGGTCTGCAGCGCGGCCATGGCCATGAAAGGCTTGTAGGTCGAGCCCGGCGGATAGGTGCCGCGCAGCGCGCGGTTGAGCAGCGGCTTGTCGATGGACTCGTTGAGCGCCTGCCAGCTTTCGCTGTCGATGCCGTCGACGAAAAGGTTGGGGTCGAAGGTCGGCTTGCTGACAAAAGCCAGCACGTCGCCGGTTTTCGGATCCAGCGCCACCAGCGCGCCGCGCCGCTCGCCGAACATGTCTTCCACCAGCTTTTGCAGGCGGATGTCCAGCGACAGCATCACCGTGTTGCCGGGCGTGGCCGGGTTGCTGGCCAGCTTGCGCACCGCGCGCCCGCCGGCCGAGGTCTCCACCTGCTCCACGCCGGTGGTGCCGTGCAGCTGCTGCTCGAAGCTTTGCTCGACGCCGAGCTTGCCGATGTAGTCGGTGCCGCGGTAGTTGCCCTCGTCGTCGCTGCCTTCGATGCTTTCCTTTTCGGCCTGGTTGATACGGCCTATATAGCCCACCACATGGCTGCCCAGCTCGCCGTAGGGGTAGCTGCGAAACAGCCGTGCCTTGATGTCGACGCCCGGAAAACGAAAGCGCTGCGCCGCGAAGCGCGCCACTTCCTCGTCGGTCAGGCGCGTGCGTATGGGCAGCGACTCGAAATTCTTGGACTCCTCGCGCAGGCGCTTGAAACGCCGCTTGTCGCGCAGCTGGATGTCGACCACCTTTTCCAGCGCGGCAATCGTTTCCTCGAGGTTCTCGACCTTGGACGGCGTGATCTCCAGCGTATAGGCCGAGTAGTTGGTCGCCAGCACGATGCCGTTGCGGTCCAGGATCAGGCCCCGGTTCGGCACGATGGGCACGATGGCCGTGCGGTTGCTTTCGGCCTGCTCGTTCAGGTCGGCATGGCGGTACACCTGCAAATACACCAGCCGCGCCGCCAGCAAGGCAAACGCGCACAACACCACCAGGCTGGCCACCAGCACCCGCGCGCGAAAGCGCGACAGGTCGGCTTCTACATTCCGCAACTCAGTCATGGTGGTCCGACTCTACAACCCGCACAAAGTGCCCGCAATCCCCATTCTTACCCCTAGAGAAGAAGAGGCGATGCGAAGCGAGCCGTACAGGCCAGCAGGGGCCGCGGAACCGGCTTTGCCGGGCCGCAGGCGCAGCGGCCCCCTCGGGGGGCAGCGCATTACACGCAGTGAAAAGCGTGGGGGCCATCACAACGGCCGGTTCTGATCGGGGTCGGGCGCGCGCCGCTGCGGCACCAGCAGCAGCACGCTCACGACAGGCCACAGCAAGGCCTCGATCAGGGGCGCCAGCAGCATGATCCAGCCGGGGAAGATGCCGCCGCCTATCATGCGGATCACGAGTTCCACGCCGTGCGCCACGGCGAACAGCGGCAGCACCTGCAGGGCCTGCGAGGGTACGGTGAACCAGAGCAGGCGGCGGTGGATCATGGTGGCGAAAAAGCTCAGCGCCGTGTACGACAGCGCGTGCTGGCCCAGCAGCGAGGACTGGTGCACGTCCATGCCCAGGCCGAACATGAAGGCCACGCCTATGCCCACGCGCAGCGGCTGGTGCACGTTCCAGAACACCAGCACCAGCGCGAGGAAGTCGGGCATCCAGGGCACGCGCCCCAGGGGCAGCATGTCCAGCAGCAGCGCCGCGATGAGGCTGCACCAGATGAACACCGGGTTGGCGGGCAGCAGCAGCTGCTGGCCTGATCGCATGATCATTTGGCCGCCCCTTTCTCTTTCTTTCTGGGCGCGGCCTCGGGCGCGTCGGCCTCGGGACGCGGCGGGATCAGGCCGGTGCCGGGCTTGACCACCATGACGTGCCGCGCTCCCGTCACCAGCGCCTGGGGCGTGCAGTAAATCTTGGCGAAGGCCGACTCGGCGCGCCGCTCGATGCGGCTGATTTTGGCCACCGGCAGGCCGGCCGGGTAGACGCCGTCCACGCCGCTGGTGGTCAGCAGGTCGCCCTGCTGCACATCCGAATTGCTGCCCATGAAGCGCAGTTCCAACCCGCTGCCGGAAACCGCCGGGTCGCCATAGGCCACGCTGCGCGCGCCGGTGCGCACATTGAGCACGGGAATGGCCAGGTCGCGGTCCACCAGCAGGGTGACCTCGCTGACCAGCGGATGCACGCGCGTGACCTGGCCGAGCACGCCGGACTCGTCCAGCACCGGGGAGCCCAGGTCCACGCCCTGCGCCATGCCCTTGTCGATGATCACCTTGCGGGTGTAGGGGTCGGCGGCGTCGTACAGCACCTCGGCGGCCATGACCGGCGTGCTGAGCTGCTCGCGCAGGCCCAGCAGCTTGCGCAGGCGGTTGTTTTCCTGGGTCAGCTGCTCGACCTGGCCGGCGCGCATCGACTGCAGCGCCAGCTTGCGGCCGGCTTCCTCGCTGGCCAGTTTGGCCTGGCTCAGGGTGGTGAAATATTCGCCGCCGCCGCGGATGGCGCGTACCGGCTGCAGCGCCAGCCATTGCACCGGGTACAGCGCGGTGGCGAGCACGGCGCGCACCGGCTGGGTGATGCGAAAGCGGGTGTCGGCAACCATCAGGAACAGCGACAAGGCGCTGAAGAACATCAGCTTGGACAGCGCCGACGGCCCCTGCTTGAAAAAGGGCGGCGGGGATCTGTCAAGGGTTCCTAAGGGCATGGTTCGCTGTCAAGCTGGCCCCGCTTCATGCCGGCGCGCGGCACGAGATACGGCGTTGCGCTTATTCCGAGGTGAAGATGGAACCCAGGCGATCCATGCGCTCCAGGGCGATGCCGCAGCCGCGCACCACGCAGGTCAGCGGGTCTTCGGCCACCAGCACCGGCAGGCCGGTTTCCTCGGCCAGCAGGCGGTCCAGGTCGCGCAGCAAGGCGCCGCCGCCGGTCAGCATCATGCCGCGCTCGGCGATGTCGGCGCCCAGCTCGGGCGGCGTCTGCTCCAGCGCGTTCTTCACGGCGCTCACGATGTTGTTGAGCGGGTCGGTCAGGGCTTCCAGGATTTCGTTGCTGGAAATCGTGAAGCTGCGCGGCACGCCTTCGGAGAGGTTGCGGCCCTTGACTTCCATTTCCTTGACTTCGGAGCCGGGAAAGGCCGAGCCTATGCTCTTCTTGATGGCCTCGGCCGTGGGCTCGCCGATCAGCATGCCGTAGTTGCGGCGGATGTAATTGATGATGGCTTCGTCGAAACGGTCGCCGCCGACGCGCACGCTGCCCTTGTAGACCATGCCGCCCAGCGAGATCACGCCGACCTCGGTGGTGCCGCCGCCGATGTCGACGACCATGGAACCGCTGGCTTCGGACACCGGCAGGCCCGCGCCTATCGCGGCGGCCATGGGCTCTTCAATCAGGTACACGTCGCTGGCGCCCGCACCCAGGGCGCTTTCGCGGATCGCGCGGCGCTCGACCTGGGTCGAGCCGCAGGGCACGCAGATGATGATGCGCGGGCTGGGCTTGAGCAGGCTGCGCGGGTGCACCATCTTGATGAACTGCTTGAGCATCTGCTCGGTCACGGTGAAGTCGGCGATCACGCCGTCTTTCATCGGGCGGATCGCCTCGATGTTGCCGGGGACCTTGCCCAGCATGGCCTTGGCTTCGTGGCCGACAGCCTGGATGGTCTTCTTGCCTTGGGGGCCGCCTTCGTGGCGGATGGCGACGACGGAGGGCTCATCGAGCACAATGCCGCGATCGCGTACAAAAATCAGGGTGTTGGCGGTGCCAAGGTCAATGGCCAGGTCGGTGGAAAAATACCGACGGAATGCTTCAAACATATGCAGGGGTCCAGTTGGGGCATGAGCGAACTTCGTTGCTCCATCGCCTTTTTATTGATCAGCAATTATGGGGAAGTTGGGCCAGAGGCGCTCTGAAATCTGCTTCTGGCACCTAAAAAGCACCTAAAGCCCGCATCCAACCCTGATTTCACACCAAAGGCGGGATAATAACGCATCCCCTATAGATCAATAGCTTTAGCGAGCCCGTTTTTTCAGCTTTACACCTCGTTTCAGCCCCTGTTTTCTGGTTTATTTTCCCCCGTATTTCCTTCATCCCTACCCCATGGCACTGACACCTCAAGACATCGCCCGCGTCGCCAACCTGGCGCGGCTGGAATTGCGTCCCGACGAAACCGAGCACACCCTGGCCCAACTCAACGGCTTTTTCGCCCTGGTGGAGCAGATGGACGCCGTCAACACCGAAGGCGTGGAACCACTGGCCCACCCGGCGGCGGTGATCGGCGACGTCGCCCTGCGCCTGCGCGAGGACGTCGCCAGCGAACCCAACCAGCGCGAAGCCAGCCAGGTCAGCGCGCCCGCCGTGGAACGCGGCCTGTTTCTTGTGCCCAGGGTGATCGAATGAGCAGCGCCCTGAACAACACCGCGCTGCACGACCTGGGCGTCGCGCAGCTGGCCGCCAAACTGGCCGCGCGTGAAGTCTCCAGCGTGGAAGCCACGCAGCATTTCCTGGCCCGCATCCAGCACGAAAACCTGGGCGCCTTCCTGGCCACCAACGCCGACGTGTCCCTGGCGCAGGCCAAAGCCGCCGACGCGCGGCTGGCCGCCGGCGAGCGCACACCGCTGCTGGGCGTGCCGCTGGCGCACAAGGACGTGTTCGTCACGCGCGACTTCCCCACGACCGCCGGCTCGAAGATACTGGAAAACTACCGCAGCCCCTTTGACGCCACGGTGGTGGGCAAGCTGGGGCCGCAGGGCGCCGGCATGGTCACGCTGGGCAAGCTCAACTGCGACGAATTCGCCATGGGTTCGGGCAACGACAACAGCGCCTACAAGCCCGTGAAAAACCCCTGGGACACCAGCCGCATTCCGGGCGGCTCCTCGGGCGGCTCGGCCGCCGCCGTGGCCGCGCGCCTGGTGCCGGCCGCCACCGGCACCGACACCGGCGGCTCGATACGCCAGCCGGCCTCGCTGACCGGCATCACCGGCATCAAGCCCACCTACGGCCGCTGCTCGCGCTACGGCATGGTGGCCTTCGCCTCCAGCCTGGACCAGGCCGGCCCGATGGCGCGCAGCGCGCTCGACTGCGCCCTGCTGCTGTCGGCCATGGCCGGGCCCGACCCGGACCGCGACTCGACCTCGCTGGACCTGCCCGCCGCCGACTATACGGCCGACCTGCTGGCCGCGCGCCCCGCCTCGGCCGGCGACAAGCCGCTCAAGGGCCTGCGCATAGGCCTGCCCACGCAGTTCTTCGGCGCCGGCTGCGCGCCCGACGTGCTGGCCGCCGTGCACGGCGCGCTGGCCGAGTATGAAAAGCTGGGCGCCACGCTGGTCGACGTCAGCCTGCCGCTGACCGAGCTGTCGATCCCGGTGTATTACGTCATCGCGCCGGCCGAGGCCAGCAGCAACCTGAGCCGCTTTGACGGCGTGCGCTACGGCCACCGCGCGGCGCAGTACGGCGACCTCAACGATATGTACAAAAAGTCGCGCAGCGAAGGCTTCGGCGACGAGGCCACGCGCCGCATCATGATAGGCACCTATGTGCTTTCGCACGGCTACTACGACGCCTACTACCTCAAGGCGCAAAAAATCCGCCGCCTGATCGCGCAGGACTTCCAGACCGCCTTCACGCAGTGCGACATCATTGCCGGCCCGGTGTCACCCACCGTCGCCTGGAAGATCGGTGAAAAGTCCGACGACCCGGTGGCCAACTACCTGGCCGACATCTACACCCTGTCGTCCAGCCTGGCCGGCCTGCCCGGCATGAGCGTGCCGGCGGGCTTCGGCGCCGGCGGCATGCCCGTGGGCCTGCAGCTGATCGGCAACTACTTCAAGGAAGCGCAGCTGCTGGGCGCGGCCCACCAGTTCCAGCTGGCGACCGACTGGCACACGCGCGCACCAGCAACATCGGCATGACTGACATGAGCAAAGACACGAAATCCCCGCTGGTGCAGGGCTACGAAGTCGTTATCGGCTTTGAGACCCACACGCAGCTCACCACCCAATCGAAAATCTTCAGCCGCGCCTCCACCGCCTTCGGTGCCGAGCCGAACACGCAGGCCAGCGCCGTGGACTTCGCGCTGCCCGGCGCGCTGCCGGTGATGAACAAGGGCGCGGTGCAGCGCGCCATCGAGTTCGGCCTGGCCGTCAACGCGCACATTGCCGAGCGCAGCGTTTTCGCGCGCAAGAACTACTTCTACCCCGACCTGCCCAAGGGCTACCAGATCAGCCAGTTTGAAATTCCCGTGGTGCAAGGCGGTAGCGTCGAGTTTTTCCTGGACGGCGAAAAGCGCTCAGTGCGCCTGGTGCGCGCCCACCTCGAGGAAGACGCGGGCAAGTCGCTGCACGAAGACTTCATCGGCATGAGCGGCATAGACCTGAACCGCGCGGGCACGCCGCTGCTGGAGATCGTGACCGAGCCGGACATGCGCTCCTCGGCCGAGGCCGTCGCCTATGCCAAGGAACTGCACAAGATCGTCACCTGGATAGGCATCTGCGACGGCAACATGCAGGAAGGCAGCTTCCGCTGCGACGCCAACGTCTCGGTGCGCAAGCCGGGCGAGCCGCTGGGCACGCGCCGTGAAATCAAGAACCTCAACAGCTTTCGCTTCATGCAGCAGGCCATCGACTACGAGGTGCGCTGGCAGATCGGGCAGATCGAAGACGGCCACGCCATCGAGCAGGCCACCGTGCTGTTCGACCCCGACACGGGCGAGACGCGCAGCATGCGCACCAAGGAAGACGCGGCCGACTACCGCTATTTCCCCGACCCCGACCTGCCGCCGCTGGTGATCGGTCGCGACTGGGTGGAAAAAACACGCTCGGAAATGTCCGAGCTGCCGCGCGTGATGGCGGCGCGTTTCGTCAAGGACTACGGGCTGCCCGAATACGACGCCGGCCAGCTCACGCAGAGCAAGGCGACAGCCGCGTTTTTTGAGGCGGTGGCCGAGGCCAGCCAGCAAGCCAAGCTGGCCAGCAACTGGGTCATGGGGGAGCTCTCGCGGCGCCTGAACAGCGAAGAAAAACCGATCGAGGACTCCACCGTCAGCGCCGCGCAACTGGCGAGCCTGATCACCCGCATCGCCGACGGCACGATTTCAAACAATGCCGCCAAGCAGGTGTTCGACGCGCTGTGGACCGGCGAGGGTTCGAACGTCGACGCCATCATCGAGGCCAAGGGCCTCAAGCAGATGAGCGATACCGGCGAGCTCGAGAAGATCATCGACGAGGTGCTGGCCGCCAATGCCAAGAATGTGGAAGAGGTCAAAGCCGGCAATGCCAAGGCCATGAATGCGCTGGTCGGCCAGGCCATGAAAGCCACCAAGGGCAAGGCCAACCCGGCGCAGGTCAACGAGCTGCTGAAGAAAAAACTGGCTTAGGAGGCCGCGCCTGGGGACACCGGGCGGCCCGCGCCCGCCCCTTCAGTTTTTGGCGCTGGGGGCCGCCGGGCTTACAGGGCCTTCTCTCAAGGCCCACAGCTGCTTGAGCTTGACCAGCTCTTCGTCAAAGCGCTGGTTGACGCGCTTTTTCTCCTGCTCCTGGTCCTGGACGAACTTCCTCTGCACGGCCGAGCTGGCCTCGTTTTCTTCCACTTTGCGCTTGAGCCCCGGCGGCGCCTTGCCGGGGTCTTTGGCGTAGAACTCGAATTCGGCCTGGAGGGTTTTGCGCTGCTCGGCCAGCTCCGCCGTCCGCTTGTTGGAGGCCTTGATGACCTCGTCGACCTGGGCCAGGGCGATAACGCGTTCCTGGTCATGCACCGCGCGGCTGGGATAACGCAGCAGCAGGGCGCGGTCCCGGCGCTTGTCCTCGGCCTCGCGCGCGCGCGCCTCGGCGGCGGCCTTGTCCTTTTCTTCCTGCGCCGCGCGCTCCTGCGCGGTCAGCGAGGGCCCCACCTCGCGCTTCACCGTACCCGAGCGGTTCAGCTCCTTCTGGGTGCGGTCCATGCACTCGGCGATCGGGCGGTCGGCCGTGAGCTTGCGGCCTTTGCCGTCCACACAGGTGTAAATGTGCTGGGCCGCGGCCTGACTCGCCGTGAAGGCAGCCGACACCCAGATGACCATAAGCGCTGTTCGCAAGAGCAAATCGACTCCTTAATCCACGCCGTAGCGTTCCCGGTAGGCCAGCACGGCCTGGTAGTGCGTCTTCAGAGACAGTGCATCGGGACCGTCGGACCCCGGCGTGTCGCCCTGTGCTGAGAGATATTGCAGCAAGTCCGTCAGGCGCGCAATCGCGCAAACCTGAAGGCCCAGGTGTTTCGTAACATATTGCACGGCACTATGGCTCACATCCACGCCGTTTTCCGTGGCCTTCTCCTGGCGGTCCAGCGCCAGCGCCACCGCGTGGGGAACTGCGCCAGCGGCCCGGATGATGGCGATCGATTCGCGCGCCGCCGTGCCGGCGGACATCACGTCGTCAATGATGAGCACACGGCCCTTGACCGGCGCGCCGACCAGTGTGCCGCCTTCGCCGTGATCCTTGGCTTCCTTGCGGTTGTAGGCGAAGGGGTAGTTGCGCCCCAGCCGCGCGAGTTCGATGGCCACCGCCGCGGCCAGCGGGATGCCCTTGTAGGCCGGCCCGAAAATCATGTCAAAGGCCAGGCCCGTGCGCTTTTCCTCGGCCAGCAGGTGGCGCGCATAGAATTGCGCCAGCCGTCCCAGCTTGGCCCCGTCGTCGAACAGGCCGGCGTTGAAAAAATACGGGCTCATGCGCCCGGCCTTGGTCTTGAATTGCCCGAAGCGCAGCACGCCCGCCTCCACGGCGAACTGCACGAATTCCTGTGCCAGCGCGCCGTCCGCGGAAGTTGCCCCGTCCCTGTTGTCCTGTTGTTGCCCTGCCGTGCTCATTGGAAGTCCCATGTTTAAATTGACCAGCCTCAACCTCAACGGTATCCGCTCCGCGGCCAGTAAAGGCCTGCTGGACTGGGTTGCGCAGTCCATGCCGGATTGTATTTGCGTGCAGGAGCTGAAGGCCCAGGCGGCCGACATGAGCGGCCGTTTCGAGGAAATTGCCGGCCTCAAGGGCTATTTTCATTTCGCCGAGAAAAAAGGCTATTCCGGTGTGGGCATCTACACGCGCCATGAGCCCAGCGACGTGATCGTGGGCTACGGCTCCACCGAATTCGACGCCGAAGGGCGCTACGTCGAGCTGCGCTTTGACAGGCCCGGGCGCAAGCTGAGCCCCAAACTCTCCATCATCAGCTGCTACTTCCCGAGCGGCTCCTCGGGCGAGGAGCGCCAGGCCGCCAAATTCCGCTTCCTGGCCGAGTTTTACCCGCGCCTGCTGGCCCTGAAGGAAACGCGCGACTTCGTGCTGTGCGGCGACATCAACATCGCGCACCAGGAAATCGACCTGAAGAACTTCAAGGGCAATAAAAAGAACAGCGGCTTCCTGCCCGAGGAACGCGCCTGGATGACCGAACTGCTGCGCGACGCCGAACTGGCCAACGAGGCAGCCGACGAGTTGACGCAGCGCACCGGCCCTTCGACCCGGGGCGGCGGCATCGTCGACGTCTACCGAAAACTGCAGCCCACGGCGACCGACGCGGCCTACACCTGGTGGAGCAACCGCGGCCAGGCCTATGCAAAGAACGTGGGCTGGCGCCTGGACTACCACCTGGCCACGCCCGCCTTCGCGGCGCTGGCCCGCAGCGAGCACATCTACAAGGAACAGCGCTTTTCCGACCACGCGCCCATGAGCGTGGATTATGAGTTCAAGCTCTGACAACCACCCCCGTTCAGGCTCACTTCGTGTAGCCTGCTCCCCCAAAAATTGGTACACCCCTGTCCAAGCTCACTTCGTGTAGCTTGTTCCCCCCTCGAAGGGGCGGCGCCTCAGGCCGGCGAAGCCGGACCCTCGGCCCCCGCTGGTGGATACCCCCGCTAGTTGCGCCCTGAATTCTTCAGGCCAGCATGAGCCGTGGAACCGGCTTTGCCGGGCCACAGGCGGGCGGCCCCCTCGGGGGGCAGCGACCCACACGAAGTGGGGGAGCGTGGGGGCCTAACTCTGTTCTGCCCAGATCCGCTGGATCTGCGTGGACAGCTCCATGGGATCGAAGGGCTTGGGAATCACCTCCAGCGCGCCCAGGCCCTTGTACACCGCCACTTCGGCGGCCTGCACCTTGGCAGTCATGAAAATGACCGGTGTGCTGGCCGTGGCCGGCAGCTCGCGCAAGCCCTTGAGCGTGGTGGGCCCGTCCATGCCGGGCATCATGACGTCCAACAGCAGCAGGTCGGCCCCGGCGCCGGGCGCGGCATCCAGCGCCTCCTGGCCGGAGGCGCAGGCGATCACGGTGAAGCCTCCCACCGCTTGCAGCGCCATCTGCGCCACCATGCGGATGTCGGGCTCGTCTTCAACATAGAGGATGCGGTTCAGTGGTTTGGTCATGATGGTTCAACTCAAGGCTTGGGGACGGGTTGGGCCCGGATCGCCGGGAATCTGGAGGACTCGCTGGATTGTATTGAGCAGTTCGGTGTTTGAGGTATGGGCCTTGACCAGGACCGCGTCGGCATACCGGCCGTCGGACGGTTCGACGTCGCCGGCCGAGAACACGATCACCGGCGGGCGCGGATCCAGCGCGTCGATGTCCTCAAACAGGTCCCAGCCCGAATGGCTGCCCAGCGCCAGATCCAGCAGCACCAGGTCAAAGGGGTGCTCGCGCAGCAGGGCGCGGGCCTCGTCCAGCGTGGCGGCGAATTCGAAGCTCGCAAATTCGTGGGCGATGGCGGCGGTAATGCGCTGGATGTCCAGGTCGTCTTCGACATGCAGGATGCGCGGCTTTCCCGAGTCCAGGCTGGCGACGGCGCGGCGCAGGCTGTGGATCAGCAGGTGCTCGTCGATGGGTTTTTTCAGCCAGTCCGAAACCGTGTGCGGCTTGCGGTTGAATTGCAGCTCGCCCTGCTCGGCCATGGCCGAAATGACCACGACGGGCAGGTTGCGCGTGCTCTCGTCCTCGCGCAGCTGGCCGATGAAAGACACACCGTTCTGGCCGGGCAGCTTGAGGTCCACCGTCACCGCGTCGTAGCTGTTGGAGGCCAGGCTGGCCAGCGCCTCCTCGGCGCTGTAAGTCATGTCCGAATCAAAGCCGGCCTTGCCCAGCATCATGCTGATCAGGCGGGCCACGTCGGGGTCGCCCTCGCAGATCAGGATGCGCGGGCGCGACGACACCGCGGGCGGCCGCAGGGGCTTGAGCAGCGGCACCGGGTTGGTCCATTCGGGCATCTCAAAAAAGAAGGTGGTGCCCACGCCCGCCTTGCTCGAAAAACCGATGGTGCCGCCCATTTTTTCGACCAGGGCACGGGAAATATTCAGGCCCAGGCCGGTTCCGCCTTTCTGGCGGGTGTCGGAGGAGTCGGCCTGCGAGAATTTCTGGAAGATGCGGGAACTGAATTCCTCCGGAATGCCGGGGCCGGCGTCGACCACCTCCGCCCGCACTTTCTGCGCCGTGCGCGAGAGCCTGACCTCCACCACGCCGGCCTTGGGCGAAAACTTCACCGCGTTGGACAGCAGGTTGGTCAGCACCTGGGTCATGCGGTCGCTGTCGACGCGCACGTGCAGCGCCGCCTCGGGCGCCCGCATCACCAGGCTCACGCCGTGCTGGCTGGCAAAACCCTCGTTGGCGACCAGCGTCTGCTGCACCAGCTGCCGCAGGTCCACCACCTGCAAGTCCAGGCGCAGCTTGCCGGATTCGATTTTTTCGCTGTCCAGGATGTCGTTGATCAGCCGGATCAGGCGCTCGCAGTTGTTTTGCGCAATGGTCACCAGGCTCTTGACGGCATCGGGCAACTGGCCGGCCACGCCGCCCGAGATCAGGCCCAGCGAACCGCGTATCGAGGTGAGCGGCGTGCGCAGTTCGTGGCTGACGGTGGAAACAAACTCGGTCTTCATGCGGTCTATGCGCTTGAGCTCGGTGATGTCGGTGCCCAGCGAGAAAAAGCCGATCACCTTGTCCGCCGCCGAGCCTTCGCCGTAGCGCGGGAAATACTGCATCGCGTAGTGCCTGCGCTCACCCTGGGGCGTGACCTGCGTGCGCTCGTAGCGCACCGTATGCCCGCTCAGGACTTCATCCACCTTTTCCCGCACCGTTTCATACACCTGGGAACCCAGCACGTCGGCCAGCGGCTTGCCGTCGATCTGCTCGTAGCTCAGGCCGAAGTTGTCCTCATAGGCCCGGTTGTGAAAGCGAAAGCGCTGGTCGGTGTCCAGGTAGGCGATCAGGGCCGGCACCGTGTCGGTGACCTGGCGCAACTGCGACTCGCTGGCCCGCAGGGCCTTGGTGATGCGCTTGCTTTCGGTGATGTCATGCATCAGGGCGGTGAACACGCGCCGCCCGCCCACCTGCACGTCGCTGAAGGACACGCTGACCGGGAATTCGGTGCCGTCCTTGCGCAAGGCGAGCACTTCGCGCCCGGAAATCCGGAAAGCCCCGGGCCGCGCATGCATCATCGCGGTGAATTCCTTGTACTGGCCGCGCAGGCGCTCGGGCACCAGTTCCGAAACGTCACGCCCCACCAGTTCGCTGCGCTCGTAGCCGAAAAGCTGCAGCGCGGCGGCATTGGCCTCCAGCACGATGTCCTCCGAGGTGGTGGTGATCACGGCCTCCACCATGCCTTCGGTGATGCTGCGGCTCATGGCTTCGCTGTCGCGCAGCTGGGCCTCGCCGCTTTTTCGCACCTGCTCGTAGTGCTTGACCACATAAACCACCCAGCCCAGCATGCCGAAAAACAGGGCGCTGGCGGCCACGATGAGGCTCAGCGCCCACTGCGCGCTGCGCTCGGCCGCCGCCTGTGCGTCACGCCACTTGTAGGACTCGCGGTTGCGCGCGCCTTCGAGCAATGCATTGGTGCGCAGGCGCAAATCTCGGTTGGCCTGGCTGGCCAGGACGGCAGCCGCCGCCTCGGGGCCGCCCGCCTTGCGCGCCGCGATGGCCTGGTTCGCGGTCTGGGCGCGCTGGTTGATCAATTCGTCAAAATCCGCCGACTCCTGCAGCACATTGGCGCTGCGCGTGCGGGCCCTGACAGCGCGCAATTCCACCCGGGCTTCCTGGAAGGCCGCCAGGTCGTCCTCGCGGCCGCTCAGCAGGTACTGCCGCAGCGTGGACTCGGCCGTTCGCAGGCTGGAATCCACGCGCTCCAGCGTCACCAGCGTGTCCTCGGTCCGCACGCGGGACTGCGCCGTCTCCAGCAGGCGACTGATGGCCATATAGGACGCCGTGCCCACCACGGCCATGAGCACCACACCGCCGGCCATCGCGACCTTGATCTTTTTCAGGAAGATGGCGGAGGATGGCATGGGCAGTTCCTTCGCAAGCCGTCAGGCAGCGCTGTGAAAGCGCTGCTGCAATTGCTCAACGGCCCGGCCCACTTCGGCCTGCGCCTCGGGCGCCAGCGCCCGCTCCGTGCCGACATGGGGGCTCAGGGCCAATTCCAGCGCCTGTGCGGCCAGCCCGAGTTCCGCCCAGCCAAAAGTCGCCGCGGAGCCGGCCAGGCTGTGCGCATGGCGCTCCAGCGTCGGCAAAGCCTGGGCCAGGTCCTCGCCCCGCAGAATCTGCTGCCAAAGCAAGCCGACCTGCTCCAGCCGGCGCGGCAGGGAGCGGGTGTAATCGGCGCGCTGCTCCTCCAGGAATGCGATCAGGGCCGGGTCGGTGCGCGTCATGGCATCGGGATGGAGGGTGCCCGCCGTGCGTCCGTGCCCCGCCACCGCGCGAAAAAGGCGGCCTGTCCAGGAGGAAGCGGAGGGCTCATGCGGCCCATCTTAAGGCGCAAGTATCAAAAAGCAGCGTAGGACAAGTACGAGTGGTTGCCGCCCTTGATGCCCCTTTGATGCGGGTCCATCCCGCACAAAAACCGCACAAGGCAAACTCGTTAAACCTTATGCCTTGATATGTAGCGAATTACATCAATAGTCGCGCAGAAATTGAATACCTTCGACCTCATTCATCACGCGCCGAACCCTTGATCAAGCTGACGGATCGGCCGCCTTCCCGAGTGCCGCGACCAGATCCGACTGGGTAATAATCCCGACCAGCCGCTCACCCTCGCCAATGATGGGGATGTGGTGGTGGCCGGTGCTGCCGAACAGTGGCACCAGCTCCACCAGCCGGCGCTGCCGGCCCGCCACGCGCACGTTGCGGGTCATGATCTGCCCCACGACCTCGGGCTTGTCCGAATACACGCTGCGCGTGCTGCGCACCAGCTGCCTGAGCTTGGCATCAAAGCCCTCGTACAGGTCCAGGTCGGCGGCACGCATGAAGTCCGCCACCGTGATGATGCCGGCGATGCGAAAGCCGCGGTCCACCACCGGCAGCGCCTTGATGCGGCGCTCCCTCAGCAGGGCCCAGGCCTCCTCAAGCGGCGTGCCGAATTCCACCGTCACCAGCTCGCGCGACATGATGTCTTCGCAGCGTACCTCGGCCAGCTTCCGGTCGTAGGCGCGCAGCCGCGTTTCGGCCAGCAGGGCCTTGAGGTCGTCGCGGCTCACGTCCAGCACCTGGTTGTAGCGTGCCAGCACGGCGTCCAGATCGGCGTCGAGCTGCCGGTCCTGGGCCGAGGGCGCCGCGCCCGGCGGCGGCAGCTGCGTGTGCGGGTAGGCGCGCCGCGTCGCGTTGTTGTAGAGGATGCCCATGAGCACCAGCAGCACCGAATTGAGCATCACGGGATAAAAGGCGAACACCGGGCTGGAGATGCCGCCCAGCACCATCATCAGCGCCGTGGCGCCGCCCGGCGGGTGCAGGCAGCGCAGCGCCAGCATCAGCGCAATCGCCGTGGCCACCGCCAGGGCGGCGGCCAGCTCGGGCGAGCCCAGCAGGTGCGCGCCGTGCACCCCGGCGATGCCGGCCAGCGCCGACAGCGTGTTGCCACCCACCACCGGCCAGGGCTGCGCCATGGGGCTGGCCGGCACGGCAAAGATCAGCACCGCGCTGGCCCCCAGCGGCGCCACCAGCCAGGGCAGGCCGGGCACCGCCCAACCGGCCAGATGGCACAGCAGCCCCGTCAGGAAGATACCGAACAGCGAACCCGCCACCAGGCGCAGGCGTTCGCGCGTGTTGATGCGGGTGCGCGCGGGGCGAAAGGCCCGCCACCAGGCGCGTGAAAAGAGGGCGGCGCGCTGCGTCAAACCGGTTACCGGAGACGGCCAGCCTGGTTAGCTGCGGGCGCGTTGATAAAGGGCTTGTACCTTGGGCACATTGGCCTGCAGTTGCTGGATGCGCTCAGGGCCCGAGGGATGGGTGGACAGAAAGCTCGGGCCGGAAGATCCGCCGCCGGCCTGGCCCATCTTTTCCCACAGGCTGACGGCCGCCTGCGGGTTGTAGCCGCCGCGCGCGGCCAGCTCCAGGCCCACCAGGTCGGCATCGGTTTCGTCCTCGCGGCTAAACCGCAGCGTCAGCAGCTGCGTGCCTATGCTGGCGGCCAGGTCGCCGACCTGGCCCCAGCCCAGCAGCTGCGCGCCCAGCGACAGCAGGGTGCCCGTGCCCTGGCTTTTGGCGATGCGCGCACGGGCGTGCTCGCGCAGCGCGTGGGCCATTTCGTGGCCCATGACCATGGCCGCCTCGTCGTCGGTCAGCTTGAGCTGGTCGAGGATGCCGGTATAAAAGGCGATCTTGCCGCCCGGCATGCAAAACGCGTTGATCTGTTTGCTGCCCAGCAGGTTGACCTCCCAGCGCCATTGCCTGGCGCGGTCGTTCCACTGGGCGGTCTGCGGCACCAGCTTGGCGGCAATGGCGCGCAGCCGCTGCAGCTGCGGGTTGCCCTGCGGCGCCAGCGCGCCCTTGGCGCGGGCTTCGGCCAGCAGCTTGCTGTATTCCTGGGTGGCGGCGCCTTCAATCTCGTCGGCGGGCACCAGGTTGCGCAGCTGGGATGCGGGCCCGACATCCACCTGGGCGCGCAGCGGCATGGTGGCGGCCGTCGCCGCGGTACCGGCAGCGGCCAGCAGAAATGCCCGGCGGCCAGGCCAGGCGGAGTGTTTGGCATCGCATAAAAAGCACATGGGTGAATAATAGTCACAAATCGAAATGGCCATGTCAGACAAAACCCCCTCCGCCGAGCTCTCCCCTCCCCCTCCCAAAACCTCCTGGCGCGATGTCTGGCATGTGTATGCCGAGGCGGCCACGCTGCGCATGTTGTTTCTGGGCTTTTCCGCCGGGCTGCCGCTGCTGCTGGTGTTCGGCACGCTGAGCTTCTGGCTGCGCGAAGCCGGCATAGACCGCACCACCATCGGCTACCTGAGCTGGGTGGGCCTGGCCTACGGCTTCAAGTGGGTGTGGGCGCCGCTGGTGGACCGCATGCCGATCCCGCTGCTGACACGCCTGCTCGGGCGCCGACGCAGCTGGCTGCTGCTGTCGCAGCTGGTCATCGCGGCGGCGCTCACCGGCATGGCCCTGACCGACCCCCGGGTGGCGCTGCTGCCCGTGGTGTGGTGCGCGCTGGCCGTGGCCTTCGGCTCGGCCACGCAGGATATCGCGCTGGACGCCTTTCGCATCGAATCGGCCGACACGCAGCGCCAGGCGGCGCTGGCAGCCGCCTACCAGACCGGCTACCGCATCGCGATGATCTGGGCCGGCGCCGGCGCGCTATGGATCGCCGCGCGCGCCGAAGTCGGCGATGCGGCCACCTACCAGCACGGCGCCTGGCAGGTCGCCTACCTGGCCATGGCCGCCTCCATGCTGCTGGGCATGGCGACCGTGCTGCTGTCGCCTGAGCCGGCGGCCCGCGTGATGCCGCCCTCGCGCAACGCCGTCGAATGGCTCAAGACCGCGCTGGTCGACCCTTTTGCCGATTTCCTGCGCCGCTACGGCAAGCAGGCGCTGCTGATCCTCGCGCTGATCGCCATCTACCGCATCAGCGATGTGGTGATGGGCATCATGGCCAACCCGTTTTACGTGGACATGGGCTACACCAAGGACGAGGTGGCGGCGGTGACCAAGATTTACGGCGTCATCATGACGCTGGCCGGCGCCTTTGTCGGCGGCGCGCTGGCCATGCGCTTCGGCGTGATGCGCGTGCTGATGCTGGGCGCGGTGCTGAGCGCGGCCAGCAACCTGCTGTTCGCCTGGCTGGGCACGCGCGGCCATGACGTCACCTCGCTGATCTTCGTGATCTCGGCCGACAACCTGTCCAGCGGCATTGCCTCGGCCGCCTTCATCGCCTACCTGTCCAGCCTGACCAACGTCAATTATTCGGCCACGCAGTACGCGCTGTTCAGCTCCATGATGCTGCTGCTGCCCAAGTTCCTGGCCGGCTACTCGGGCAAATACGTGGACGCCTTCGGTTACAGCCATTTCTTCACCGCGACCGCCCTGCTGGGCTTGCCGGTGCTCGTGCTGGTGGCCCTGGCCTCGCGGCTTCAGCCTCCGAAGTCCCAATAGGAACAGGCACCTGCAGCTATTAAATTTATAGCTTCAAAACAGCCGCCAGATACCCGTGCGGCGGAGTATGCTGGTGGACTGCCGCCCCGGTTTACCGTAACTTTACGATGGCTTCAAGCGCGATTGTTGCGTGCGGCGCAGCATGAACCTATCGTGTTCCACCCTGGCGGACACCCTGCAACCGAGGACCTCTCCATGACCCAACAACTCCTGATGATCGAAGACGACGCCCGCCTGGCCAGCATGGTGGGCGAGTACCTGCGCCAGTCGGGCTATGGCTTCACCCACGCGGCCGACGGCGCGAGCGGGCTCGCCGCGCTGGAAGGCAGCAACCCCGACCTGGTCATCCTGGACCTGATGCTGCCCGACATGGACGGCCTGGAAGTCTGCCGGCGCATCAAGGGCCAGGGCAGCGACAGCGCCAACACCGCGGTGCTGATGCTCACCGCCAAGGGCGACCCCATGGACCGCATCGTCGGCCTGGAAATCGGCGCCGACGACTACCTGCCCAAGCCGTTTGAGCCGCGCGAGCTGCTGGCGCGCATACGCGCCGTGCTGCGCCGCGGCGGCGACACCGCCAGCGCCGCGGCCAACGGCGGCCACAAAGTCATGCGCTTCGGCTCGCTGGAAATCGACCGCGATGCGCGCACCGTCTCGGTGTCGGGCAGCCCCTGCGAGCTGACCTCCTACCAGTTCGACCTGCTGGTGGCGCTGGCCGAACGCGCCGGCCGCGTGCTCAGCCGCGACCAGATCATGGAAGCCGTGCGCGGCCGCGAGCTCGAAGCCTTCGACCGCTCCATCGACGTGCACATGGGCCGCATCCGCAGCGCCATCGAGGCCGACGCCAAGGATCCCAAACGCATACTCACCGTGCGCGGCGTGGGTTATGTGTTCGCCAAGCAGCAGGACTGATCTTCATGTGGGGCCGTTTCACTTCGCACCTCTATGTACGCATTTGGCTGGCGGTGGTCGCCACCGTGGTCGTGCTGACCTTCCTGGTCGGCGCGGCCTGGCGCCTGAGCGCCGACCCGCCGCAGCTGCCGATACGCGAAGTGCTGGTGCACAACGACAAGGGCCAGGTCATAGGCACGGCGCAGACCCGGCCCGACCGCAAGCTCGGCGACGACCTGGAGTTCGACGTGGTCACCAATGACGGCCAGACCCTGAACCTGCTGCTGCCCCGGCCCAAGCGCCCGCCGGGCAACCCCTGGATGCGCCCGCCTTTTGGTTTCGGCTTCGGCTGGATGCTGGGCCTGGTCGGCCTGGCCGTGGCCGTGGGCGCCTACCCCGTCATGCGGCGGCTGACGCAGCGGCTCGAGGCCCTGCAGCGCGGCGTGGAACGCTGGGGCGCGGGCGACCTGTCGGCCCGCGTCAATGCCGACGGCAAGGACGAGGTGGCTTTCCTGGCCGGGCGCTTCAACCACGCGGCCGAGCGCATCGAAACCCTGATGGAGTCGCACAAGTCGCTGCTGGCCAACGCCTCGCATGAATTGCGCTCGCCGCTGGCGCGCATCCGCATGGGCCTGGAGCTCATGGGCACCGACGCCGCCTCGCCCCAGCGCAAGGAAATCTCGCGCAGCATCAACGAGCTCGACCAGCTGATCGACGAGATCCTGCTGGCCAGCCGGCTGGACGCCAAACAGGCTGACGCGGAGCCTTTTGAAACCCTGGACCTCACGGGACTGGCAGCCGAGGAATGCGCGCGCGTCAACGCCGAACTCAGCGCGGAACTCGGCCAGCAGCCGGCCGCCGGCCTGGGGCTGGACGCCGCCAGCCACAGCCTGACCGTGCAGGGCTCGCCGCGCCTCCTGCGCCGGCTGATCCGCAACCTGCTGGAAAACGCCAGGCGCTACAGCACCGGCGAGATCAACCTCGAGCTTGCGCAAACCCGCGTCGGCGCCAAACAGCTGGCCGTGGTCAAGGTGCACGACCGCGGCCCAGGCGTTCCGGCCGGCCAGCGCGAGCGCATCTTCGAGCCGTTTTACCGCCTGCCCGGTGCCAGCGAGCGCGAGGGCGGCGTGGGCCTGGGCCTGGCGCTGGTCAAGTCCATCAGCCAGCGCCATGGCGGCAACGTGCGCTGCGAGGCACGGCCCGGCGGCGGCGCGTCCTTCATCGTGGAGCTGCCCGTGGCCCACGCGGCCGCCCTGCCAGCAGCGTGAAATAAGTCACGAACTTGCGACGATTCGGCTGAAATTCCCGCCGTCTCCTCTATTTGGAGAATGGTCAAACCCTGCGCGATCACCGACAGTTGCGGGCGTTGCTGTCACAACACCCGCAATTTGAGGGAAACAGGGAAATAAAAACCAGACGTCGGTGAAGCACTCTTTTGATCTCCCAACGACGTTCTCCCACCCAGGAGAACTTTCAACAGGCCACCGCAAGGTGGCCTTTTTTTTGCCCCGCTGCCAGGCAGCGCAGGCTTTGATACCCTAGGGCCTCCTTCCCAGCACAGGACCGCAAGCCATGAGCACCGCCGCCACGCCCCAGCCCGCCAACATCCCCCAGGGCTTTTTCCCGTCCACCGCGGACCGCATGCCGCTGATGCCGCGCGAGGCCATGTCTACAGCGCAGCGCGAAGCCGCCGATGCCATCATCGCCGGGCCGCGCAAGGCGGTGTTCGGCCCCTTCATCCCGCTGCTGCGCAGCCCGCAGCTCATGGGCCGCGTCGGCGACGTGGGCGCCTACCTGCGTTTTGAGAGCACGCTGGACGCGCGCATACGCGAACTCGCGACCTGCGTGGCGGCCCGCCACACGGCCAACCAGTTCGAATGGCTGATGCATGCGCCGCTGGCGGTGGCCGCGGGCGTGGCCCAGGCCACCATCGACGCGATCGCCGACGGCCGCCAGCCGCGCGGCATGGCCGATGACGAAGCCGTCGCGCTGGACCTGAGCTTTGAAGTGCTGCGCCAGCACGGCTGCAGCGACGCGACCTATGCCGCGGCCGTCAAGACCTTTGGCGAACAGGGCGTGGTCGAGTTGGTGAGCCTGGTCGGCTACTTCGTGATGGTGTGCTGGGTGATGAACGTGGCGCGCACGCCGACGCAGGCCAAGCCGGGCGTGGCGCCGCTGTCCGCCTTCCCCGCCTAGGAAATTGGCGCCAGCGCCGCCAGCACGCGGTCGGCGCTGATGTCGTTCAGGCAGCGCGTGTGGCCCAGCGGGCATTCGCGTTCAAAACAGGGCGCGCAGTCCAGCGGCGGCTGGTAGGCCGCATCGGCCTTGAGCCAGAGCACGCTGGCCTTGCCGCTCAGCGGCGGCGTGTGCAGCGGGCTGGACGAACCGAAAATCGCGACCTGCGGCACGCCGAAAGCCGCCGCCACGTGCATCAGGCCCGAGTCGTTGCTGATGGTGGATTTACAGGCGGCGATCAGGCACAGCGCCTGCACCAGCGAGGTCTTGCCCGCGAAATTCAGGCAGTGGCCGGCTTTCGCCGCATTCACGGGCGCGGCGATTTCCTCGCACAGCGCCGCTTCCTTGCCTGAACCCAGCAGCACCACCGGCAAGTCCAGCCGAGCGGCCAGTTCCGAGAAATGGCGGGCCGGCCAGCGCTTGGCGGGCCCGTATTCGGCGCCGGGTGCAAACACGTAGTAACCGCCGCGCCGCAAGCCCAGTTCGGCCAGCGCCTGGTCGATTTCAGCCGGCGCCATCTGCAGCCGCGGTTTGTCCTTGTCGAGATCGCCCTCCCCGCTCAAGGCCGAATAAAACGCCACCATGGGCGGTTTGTTCTTGGGGTTCTTGAGCCGGTGCGTGAGCAGGCCCACGCGCGCTTCGCCGAAATAACCGATGCGCTCGGGAATGCTGGCAAGGAAGGGCAGCAGCGCGCTTTTCAGCGAGTTCGGCAACACATAGGCTTTGTCGAAACGGCCTTCAATGCGCTTGGCGATCGCGCGGCGTTCGCGGAACTGCAGGCCGCCGTGCGCAAAAGGGAATTCGATGACCTCGGCCACCTGCGGCATGGCGCGGTATACCGGTGCCACCCAGGGCAAGGCCCCCACCGTGAGACGCTCGCCGCGCGCATGCAAGCGGCGCAGCAACGGCTCGGTCATCACCGCGTCGCCTATCCACTGCGGCGCGATGACGAGGGTGTTTTTAGTGGCCACCACCGAAATGCTCGCCGTCTTTTAATTTGTAGACGGTCCCGCAATAGGGGCATTTCGCTTCGCCGGTGCGCGCCACATCCAGGTAGACCTTGGGGTGGCTGTTCCAGATTTTCATGTCGGCCTTGGGGCTGGGGCAGTAGACACCGCCTTGCGCATTCAGGTCGGAGGCCAGCAGTTCAACGGAAGAAGAAGTACTCATGTGCGTATCAAACCTTGGCGAGCCAATGGGCGTATTTGGGATTGCGGCCGTTGACGATGTCAAAGAAGGCGCTCTGGATTTTTTCGGTGATGGGGCCGCGCGAGCCGGCGCCGATTTCAATGCGGTCGAGTTCGCGGATCGGCGTGACTTCGGCGGCGGTGCCGGTGAAAAAGGCCTCGTCCGAGATATACACCTCGTCGCGCGTGATGCGCTTTTGCACCAGCTCCAGGCCCAGGTCCTTGCAGATGTGCAGGATAGTGTTGCGCGTGATGCCGTTGAGCGCGCCGGCCGAGAGGTCGGGTGTGTAGACCACGCCGCCCTTGACCACAAAAATGTTCTCGCCCGCGCCTTCGCTGACGAAGCCCGAGGCGTCCAGCAGCAGCGCCTCGTCGTAGCCGTCGTCCAGCGCTTCCATATTGGCCAGGATGGAGTTGGTGTAGTTGCTCACCGCCTTGGCCTGCGTCATGGTGATGTTGACGTGGTGGCGCGTGTAGCTCGAAGTCTTCACGCGTATGCCGCGCTTCATGCCCTCTTCACCGAGGTAGGCGCCCCAGGCCCAGGCCGCGACCATCAGGTGGATCTGGTTGCCCTTGGGGCTGACGCCGAGTTTTTGCGAGCCTATCCAGGTCAGCGGGCGGATGTAGCAGGACTCCAGCTTGTTCTCGCGCACCACGGCCTTGGTGGCTTCGTTGACTTCTTCCTGGGTGAAGGGAATCTTCATGCGCAGGATCTTGGCGCTGTTGAAGAGGCGCTCGGTGTGCTCTTCAAGGCGGAAGACCGCCGTGCCGCCGGCCGCGTTGTAGGCGCGCACGCCTTCAAAAGCGCCGCAGCCGTAATGCAGGGTGTGGCTCAGCACGTGGATCTTGGCGTCGCGCCAATCGACCATCTGGCCGTCCATCCAGATTTTGCCGTCGCGGTCTGCCATGGAGGGTGCTACTGGGGGCATGATGGGAATCCTGTTCTATGTGGGGTGATGCGGGAAGCCGGGCGCGCGCGGGGCGCCGCCCGAAAAACCTGAATTGGCGATTTTACGGGGCGGGCGGCGCCGCGTCCTGCGCGGGCCTGAAAAGCTCATGGTGGGCCAGCTTGCCGCCCACAAAGGTGCAGGTGACGCTGGATTCGCCGGCATCGGCCCAGCGGAAAATCTCGGGCTGCTCATCCTTGGGCGAAAGCAGCTCGCCCAGCGCCCGCGTCATCGCCACGACGTGCAGCAGCGTCATGCCGGGCTTGAGCTTGGCATTGAGCATGACCGCGCTGTCGACATACCCTATGGGGCGGTTGGCCGCGCGTTTGAGGATCTGCATCATGCGGCTGAAATGCAGCAGCACCCACATCACCAGGCCGCCGGCCACCGCGGCCACACCGGCCCAGCCGTAAAAGCGGTAGCCCAGCACAACGGCCGCGACGCCGGCCACGGGAACAAGGATTTTCTGGAAGTTCATGGCGCTATTTTCGCAGCCCCGGCCCGGCGGCCGGCTGCGGGGACTGCGTAGGCCCTAGGCCGCCCGCATCGCCCAGCCCGTGGCCAGCGCATGCGCCCAGTCGCTACGCCCGCGGCTGGCCGCCACCTGCGACTGCGCCAGATGGTCGTAAGGCACGGCGCGCAGATCGACGCGCCAGCCCGCGCCGGTTTTTTCGGCGATGGCATAACGCGCGTGCGGCGCGCCGTTTTCCACGACGTGCGGATGCGGGTGGGCGTCGTCATAGGCCTGCAGCCCGACGCTGCCGGGGTTGACGATGAGCACGTCGCCGCACTGCGCCAAACGCGGCACATGGGTGTGGCCGCACAGGACCAGCGTATGCCCGGACTGCGCCGTGGCGCCCAGGCGCTCGCGCACTTCATCCGCCGTGGCCGGGCGTATGCCCGTGGCGTGGCCCGCGCCGAAGCCGGGAATGGTGGTTTCCAGCCAGTAAATCAGGTCGCTGGCCGGCGTGCCGTGGCACAGCAGGATGTCGCCGCCGGCCAGCGCCAGGCTTTCGGGCAGTGAGCGTATCCACGCCAGGTGCGCCGAACCCAGCTGGGCCGCCGTGTAGCCGTCGGTGCCCAGGGGGTCCAGGTACTGGCCCTGGTCGATCAGCTCCAGCACCTGCCGTTCATGGTTGCCGCGAATCGTGGGAAAGCCGCGCGCCATCAGCAAATCAGCCGTTTCGGCCGGCTGCAGTGGCCCGCTGAGGATGTCGCCGAGGTTCACCACCTGGTCCACGCCCTGGCCTTCGATGTCGGCCAGCACGGCCTCAAGCGCCGGCAGGTTGCCGTGGATGTCGGAGATGGCGGCGAGTTTCATGCCACTGATTGTGCAACGCCTCAACCCAGGCCGCGCACCACGTTCATTGCCTCTTCCACCCGCTCCACCGCGTGGATGGTCAGGCCCTCGATGGGCTTTTTGGGCGCGTTGGCCTTGGGCACCACGGCCACGCTGAAGCCCAGCTTGGCGGCTTCTTTCAGGCGCTCCTGGCCGCGCGGGGCCGGCCGCACTTCGCCGGCCAGGCCCACTTCGCCAAAGGCGATAAAACCCTTGGGCAGCGGCTTGCCGCGCAGGGACGAGGTGATGGCCAGCATCACGGACAGGTCGGCGGCCGGCTCGCTGATGCGCACGCCGCCCACGGCGTTGACAAACACGTCCTGGTCCATGCAGGCCACGCCCGCATGGCGGTGCAGCACGGCCAGCAGCATGGCCAGGCGGTCGCGGTCCAGGCCCACCGAGAGGCGCCGCGGGCTGGGCCCGCCGTTGTCGACCAGCGCCTGGATTTCAACCAGCATGGGGCGCGTGCCTTCCAGCGTGACCAGCACGCAGCTGCCGGGCACCGGTTCGCTGTGCTGGCTCAAAAAGATGGCGCTCGGATTGGCCACGCCCTTGAGGCCTTTTTCGGTCATCGCGAACACGCCGATCTCGTTGACCGCACCGAAGCGGTTCTTGATGGCGCGCACCAGGCGAAAGCTCGAATGCGTGTCGCCTTCAAAGTAGAGCACGGTGTCCACCATGTGCTCGAGCACGCGCGGGCCGGCCAGCGCGCCCTCTTTGGTCACATGGCCCACCAGCACGATGCACACGCCGCTGGACTTGGCGGCGCGCGTGAGGTGGGCCGCGCATTCGCGCACCTGCGCGACCGAGCCGGGCGCGGAAGTCAGCTGGTCGGAATACACGGTCTGGATGGAGTCGATGACGGCGATCGCCGGCTGGGTGGCTTCCAGCGTGGCGAGGATTTTTTCAAGCTGGATCTCGGCCAGCACCTTGACCTGCGAACCGTCCAGCCCGAGCCGGCGCGAGCGCAGCGCGACCTGCGCGCCGCTTTCTTCACCGGTGACATACAAGGTGTTGAGCCCGGCGCGTTGCAGCGAATCAAGCGCCTGCAGCAGCAGCGTCGATTTGCCGATGCCCGGGTCGCCGCCTATCAGCACCACGCCGCCTTCCACGATGCCGCCGCCCAGCACGCGGTCCAGTTCTTCGTGGCCGGTGGGCGTGCGCTCCATGTCGGTGGCTTCGATATCGGACAGGGCGGTCACGTCGGAGGCCTTGGCCAGCGACTGGAACTGGCTGCTGTAGCGGTTCTTGCCCGGCGCGCCGCTCTCGGCGGCCGATTCGACCAGCGTGTTCCAGGCATTGCAGTGCGGGCATTTGCCCAGCCACTTGGGGCTGCTGCCGCCGCATTCGCTGCAGGTGTAAATCGTCTTGTCTTTGGCCATACCCGATATTACTGTACAAATAACCAGGTTTTGGGTTTTGATCATGATGCAGGTCGCGCCCGCCCAACCAGCCGGCCGCCTGCCTTGGTCCCGCCTGCTCAGCATAATTGCGCGCTTGCACAGACAATGGCTTTTTGCTTTTCGTGTATTTCCCCGCCGACCCGACTCCCATCGCCTTCTTGAGGACACCGCACCATGAACATCTCGCGCCGCCAGCTCATACAGTCTTCCAGCGCCGCCGCCCTGCTCGCCGGCATAGGCCGGCAGGCCTGGGCCCAGGCCCTTGACAGCACCAAGGTCATCGCCGGCTTCGCGCCCGGCGGCACCGCCGACATCGTCTCGCGCCGCGTGGCCGACAAGCTGCACCCCGGCTATGCCAAAAGCGCGGTGGTCGAGAACAAGACCGGCGCGGGCGGCCAGATCGCCGTGCAGTTCGTCAAGACGGCCGCGCCCGACGGCGCGACGGTGCTGCTCACGCCCATGTCCATGCTGGGTATCTACCCGCACACCTACAAGAAGCTGCCCTACGACCCGGTGGCGGACCTGACCCCGGTCTCGGCCGCGGCGATTTTTGACTACGGCTTTGCCGTCGGCCCCATGGTGCCGGCCAGCGTCAAGACCGTGCCCGACTTCCTCGCCTGGTGCAAGGCCAACCCCGGCCAGGCCAACTTCGGCTCGCCGGCGGCCGGCTCCTCGCCGCACTTCATAGGCGCGCTGCTGGGCCGTGCCGGCAACGTCGACCTGCGCCACGTCGCCTTCCGCGGCACCCAGCCCGCGGTACTCGACATGGTGGGCGGGCAGATCGCCGCCGTGTCGGGCCCCACCGGCGAATTCACCCAGCATGTGGCGGCCGGCAAATGCCGCCTGCTTTCCACCAGCGGCCCCAAACGCAGCCGCTTCACGCCCAACACGCCCACGCTCGTGGAGCAGGGCTTCAAGGACATGGCCTTCACCGAATGGTTTGGCTTTTTCCTGCCGGCCAAGGCGCCGCAGGATGTGGTGCAGCGCCTGAACGCCGGCATACGCGGCGCGCTGGCCTCGCAGGACGTGATCGACGGGCTGGCCGTGTCCTTCCTGGAGCCGGCGCCCACCTCGCCGGCCCAGCTCGCCGCCATGCTCAAGGCCGACACCGAGCTCTGGGGCCCGCTGGTCAAGGCCGTGGGCTTTACTCCGGAAGGCTAGGCCCCCCGCTAGTGGGCAGGTGCCGCCCTTTACGCCGGGCGGCCGTTTTGTTGTGATCAAGAGAACCATGGGCAACAGCATGAAGGTTTGTATTTACGGCGCGGGCGCCATAGGCGGCTGGATAGGCATGGGGCTGGCACGGGTCGGCTGCAGCGTCAGCGTGGTGGCGCGCGGCGGCACGCTCGAGGCCTTGCAGCTGCACGGCCTCAGGCTGAACCAGGGCGGCACGGTCAGCTCGCAGGCCGTGGCCTCCAGCGCCCGGCCGGCCGAGCTTGGCGTGCAGGACATGGTGGTGCTGGCCGTCAAGGCGCCCTCGCTGCCTGAGGTCGCGCGCCAGATCGCGCCGCTGTTGGGCCCGGACACCCTGGTGCTGACCGCCATGAACGGCGTGCCCTGGTGGTTTTTGCAAGGCTTTGGCGGCGCGCKGGCCGGCCAGCGCCTCAGCTCGGTGGACCCAGCGGGCGAGATCGCCGAGGCGATTCCGGCGCGGCACATCGTGGGCTGTGTGGTGCATGCGAGCTGCTCGCTCGACGAGCCCGGCCAGGTGCACCACCACTTCGGCAACAAACTCATCATTGGCGAGCCTTCGGGCGAGAAGACCGCCCGCGTGCTGCAACTGGCCGCGCTGCTCGAAAAAGCCGGCTTCGAGGCCCCGGTGTCGGACCAGATCCAGAAAGACATCTGGTTCAAGCTCTGGGGCAATATGACGGCCAACCCGATCAGCGCCCTGACCGGCGCGACCATGGACCGCGTGCTCGACGACGAACTGGTGACGGCCTTTACCCACAGCATCATGCTGGAGGCCAAGGAAATCGGCGCGCGCATAGGCATCCCCATCCACCAGACCCCCGAGGAGCGCCATGTCATCACCCGCAAGCTGGGCGCCTTCAAGACCTCCATGCTGCAGGACGTGGAGGCCGGCAAGCCTGTCGAGCTCGACGCACTGGTGAGCGCCGTGCGCGAACTGGGCCAGTTGACGGCCGTGCCCACGCCCTCTACCAACGCCCTGCTGGGCCTGGCGCGGCTGCAGGCGCGGGTCAAGGGCCTGTACTGAGGCCCGCCGCTTCATTCCATTCACCCCCCCTTTTTCCAGGAGACAACATGAAACACATAGGCGTCATAGGCGCATCGGGCATGATGGGCCACGGCATCGCGCGCAACCTGCTGGCCAAAGGCTTCACCCTCAGCCTGACCGTGCACCGCAACAGGGAGCGCGTAGCCGACCTGCTGGCCGCCGGCGCCAAACAGGCGTTCGGCCCGGCCGAACTCGGCACCTGCGACGCCGTCGTGATTTGCGTGACCGGCTCGCCCCAGGTAGAAGAAACCTTGCTGGGCCCCAACGGCGTGCTGTCCAAGGCCAGGGCCGGCCTGGTCGTGATCGACACCTCGACCAGCGAGCCCGAGTCCACGCGCCGCCTGGCCGCTTTGTGCGCGCAGCATGGCGCCATCCTGGTCGATGCGCCGCTGGCGCGCACGCCGGTGGAGGCCGAGCTCGGCAAGCTCAACACCATGGTGGGCGCCGAGCAGGCGGTGTTCGACAAGATCCGCCCGGTGCTGGCGGCTTACTGCGAAAACATCTTCCACGTGGGCGGCCCCAGCGCCGGCCATGTGGTCAAGCTGCTCAACAACTTCGTTGCCCAGGCCATCTGCACGGCCACGGCCGAAGCCTTTGCCGTGGGCGCGCTGGCCGGCATTGAGCCGCAAAAACTGGTCGACGTGGTGTCCGCCGGCGCGGTGAACTCGGGCCTGTTCCAGGCCATGGCCAAAACCCTGGGCGGCGATTTCGCCGGCCTCAAGTTCGAGCTCGACAACGCGCGCAAGGACTTGCGCTACTACACCCACCTGGCCGAACTCATGAAAGTGCCGTCCCTGGTCGGCGAGGCCGTGCACCAGAGCCTGGTGACCGCCAGCGCGCTGGGCTACGGCAAGGAGTTTGTTCCGGCGCTGGTGAAGGCGCAGGAAAAGCTGACCGGCGCGAAGATCACGCCGCAGTAAAGAGCGCAGCCCGCTACAAGGCCTTGGCGTACACCACAAAGCCGGATTTTTCGGCCACCTGGTCGTACAGCCGCATGGCCGTGGTGTTGGTTTCGTGGGTTTGCCAGTACACCCGGTCGCAGCCCGCCGCCCTGGCTTGTTCATAGACGGCCTCGATCAAGGCCTTGCCGACGCCGCGGCCGCGCACCGATTCGGCAGTGAACAAATCCTGCAGGTAGCAGACCGGAACAATGCGGGTGCTGCTGCGGTGATACAGGTAGTGCGTGAGGCCGACAAGCTCGCCATTCCCCGTTTCGGCGACCAGCGCATGCACCGGCTCATAGGCATCAAAAAACCGCGACCAGGTCATGGCGGTGATCTCATCAGCCAGCGCGGTCGGGCCGGAGCGGCCGTAAAAGCGGTTGTAGCCGGCCCAGAGCGGGAGCCAGGCGGTGAAGTCCGCTTTGCAGACGGGACGGATGGTGACAGCGGAAGTCATGGGTGATCGATCAGGCATTCAATTCCACGGACCGGGTGGTTCCGGATTTTTTGCGCACCACCACCGTGCCGGCCATCTTGTCGTGCCAGCCCTGCTTGCGCGCGTCAAAAGCCACCCAGAAAATGCCCAGGCCCAGCGGGATGCAGGAAACAAAGTAACCGAGGTAGCGGATCAGCAGCTGGCCGGTGCTCGGGTTGTGGCCGGTGTTGGCGTCAACTATGCGCGCGGCAATCGCCATCTTTCCGGGCGTGGCCTGGCGCGCCACCCAGAACGCGATCACCGCCGCCGCGGGCAGCACCCAGGAGATCAGGAAATCCAGGGGGCCGTGGACGAAGCTCGTGCCCGCCCAGTAGGCATCGCCGTAAATCGCCGTCAGCAGCGGGTACACCACGATGCCCAGCAGCAGGGTGTCGATGATGGACGCCCAGACGCGGATCCAGAAACCCGCGTATTCCAGTTCTTCCGATGCCATGGAAAACTCCAGTTGGAGAGGTTTTTCATTCGACCTGTACGGGCACGCGCTGCGCGAGCGCGCACATCAATTCATAGCCCACGGTGGCGCCGGCCTGCGCGACTTCGTCGATGGACAGCTCGGCGCCGCCTCCAGCGCGGCCCCACAGGGTGACTTCGCTGCCCATGCCCGCGGCGGGCACGGGCGTGAGGTCCACCGTGATCATGTCCATGCTGACGCGGCCCACCATGCGGGTGCGCACGCCGTTCACCAGCACGGGCGTGCCGGTGCTGCAGTGGCGCGGGTAGCCGTCGGCGTAGCCGCAGGCCACGATGCCTATGCGCAGCGGGCCGTCGGCGGTAAAGCTTGAGCCATAACCCACGGTGTCGCCGGCCTTGAGGTCCTGCACGCCGATGATTTTTGACGACAGCGTCATGGTGGGCTGCAAGCCCCAGCCGGCCGCCGTGTGTTCGGGGAAGTCGGGCGCGCTCCCGTAGACCAGGATGCCGGGCCGCACCCAGTCGGAGCGGCCGGCCAGTACGTCGCGGTGGCGCAGCGTGGCGGCGCTGTTGCTCAGCGTGCGCTCGCCGGGCAGGTCGTGCGTGACGGCATCGAAGGCTTGCAGCGCCGCGCTGATGCCCTTGGGGCCGTCGGCGTCGGAGAAGTGCGTCATCAGCGTGATCTCCTCGACCTGCGGCAGCGCATTGAGGCGCGTCCAGGCGGCGCGGTAGCGCTCAGGCGGAAAGCCCAGGCGGTTCATGCCCGAGTTCATCTTGAGGAACACGCGGTGCGGCAGCTGCGTCTTGTGGGCGGCCAGCATGTCGATTTGCTCATTGCAATGGATCGAGTGCCACAGGCCCAGGCGCGAGCACAGCTCCAGGTCGCGCGCGTCAAAGCAACCCTCCAGCAGCAGGATGGGGCCGCGCCAGTCGAGCGCGCGCAGGCGCTGGGCCTCGGCCAGGTCCAGCAGCGCGAAACCGTCGGCGCTGCGCAGCGCGTCGAAGACGCGTTCTATGCCGTGCCCGTAGGCGTTGGCCTTGACGACGGCCCAGACCTTGGCGTCGGGCGCGGCGGCGCGCGCAACGCCCAGGTTGTGGGCAAGCGCCGCGGTGTGGATGGTGGCAAGAATGGGACGTGGCATGGTGCAAAGAAGAAGTTGGTGCGGGCGGCGGCCTCAGCGGCCCGGTTGATGCGGTGAACCGGTTCTAAGGGCTTTCTGCATTCTGACACCGCCCCCCATGCTATAAACCGGAATCGTCCGGAGACATTCATCCATATCTTGCAGCATCAGATCGGCTGATGCAGTGCCGCAATGACCACAACAGTTTAATGAAGCGCGGTTTTTACACCATCATGGCGGCCCAGTTTTTCAGCTCGCTGGCTGATAACGCGCTGTTTGTGGCCGCCGTGGAGCTGCTCAAGACCAGCGGGGCGCCCAAGTGGCAGCCGGCGGCGCTGGTGCCCATGTTTGCCTTGTTTTACGTGGTGTTGGCGCCTTTTGTGGGCGCTTTCGCCGACGCGCGGCCCAAGGGCAACGTGATGTTCGTGAGCAATGCCATCAAGGTCATCGGCTGCCTCATGATGCTGTTCGGCTCGCACCCGCTGCTGGCCTACGCCATCGTCGGGCTGGGCGCCGCCGCTTATTCGCCGGCCAAATACGGCATCCTCACCGAACTGCTGCCGGCCTCGCAGCTCGTCAAGGCCAACGGCTGGATCGAGGGGCTGACGATTTCCTCCATCATCCTGGGCGTGCTGCTGGGCGGCCAGCTGGTCGGCCACACGGTGTCCAGCCTGCTGCTGTCGTTTGACTTCCCGGTTTTCGACACCGGCATAGACACCGCGCCCGAAGCGGCGATCGCCGTGCTGATCCTGCTGTACATCATCGCGGCCTGGTTCAACACCCGCATCCCCGACACCGGCGTCGAGATGCGGCCCATGCCGCGCAACAAGCTCGAGCTGCTGCCCGACTTCTGGAACTGCAATTCGGCGCTGTGGCGCGACAAGCTGGGCCAGATCTCGCTGTCCACCACCACCTTGTTCTGGGGCGTTTCCGGCAACCTGCGCTACATCGTGCTGGCCTGGAGCGCCGCGGCCCTGGGCTACAGCACCTCGCAGGCCTCCTCGCTGGTCGGCGTGGTGGCCATAGGCACGGCCGTGGGCGCCGTGATGGCCTCCATGCGCATGCGGCTGGACCAGGCCACCAGCGTGATGCCGCTGGGCATTGCCATGGGCCTGCTGGTCGTGCTGATGAATTTCATCGGCAGCGTCTGGGTGGCCGCCCCCTTCCTGATCCTGCTGGGCGGCCTGGGCGGCTTCCTGGTGGTGCCCATGAACGCGCTGCTGCAGCACCGCGGCCACAACCTGATGGGCGCGGGCCGCTCCATCGCGGTGCAGAACTTCAACGAACAGGCCTGCATCCTGAGCCTGGGCGCTTTCTACAGCCTGTCCACCGGCATGGGCCTGTCGGCCTTCGGCGCCATCACCGCCTTCGGCATCGTGGTGGCCGGCTTTATGTGGCTGATCCAGCGCTGGCACCAGCACAACCTTGTCAAACACAAGGAACAGGTCGACCACCTGCTGAGCATCGCCCGCAGCGATAAATCGCACTGATGGCGGCCGACGCAACAGGCGCCGCCGTGCGCAGCGGCACGCCCAAAGCCGTGCTGGCTCTTACATTCAATGCCTTCGTCTGGGGCGTGTCCTGGTGGCCGCTGCGCCAGCTGCAAAGCCTGGGCCTGCACCCGCTGTGGACCACGGCGCTGGTCTATGCGATTGTGGTGGCCGGGCTGCTGGTCTTGATGCCGAAAGCCTGGCGCGGCTTTGCCGCGCATCCGCAGCTGTGGCTCCTGGCGGCGGGCGCGGGCCTGACCAATGTCGGCTTCAACTGGGCCGTGACCGTCGGCGACGTGGTGCGTGTGGTGCTGCTGTTCTACCTGATGCCGGCCTGGTCGGTGCTGGTGGCCTGGGCCATGCTGGGCGAAAAACCCACGCCGGCCTCGCTGCTGCGCCTGCTGCTGGCCATGGCCGGCGTATTGATTGTGCTCAAGACGCCCGACTCCCCCTGGCCCGTGCCGCAAGGCGGGGCCGACTGGCTGGCCATCATGGGCGGCTTCAGCTTCGCGCTGACCAACGCCATGCTGCGCAAATCCAGGCACACGCTCGGTGAATCGCGCATGCTGGCCATGTTCGGCGGCAGCGGCCTGATGGCGGCTTGCGCCGCATTGGTCGGCATGTCGCAAGCCGCGGTGCCCGCGCCGGCTTTGGCGCTGGCGGGCATTCCGGTGGCGCTGGGGCTGGCGCTGGCTTTCATGGCCAGCAACGCCTGCCTGCAGTACGGCGCGGCGCGCCTGGCCGCCGGCACCACGGCCATCGTGATGCTGACCGAAATCCTGTTCGCCAGCCTGTCCTCGGCCGCGCTGGGCGCCGCCGAGCTCACGCCGCGCATCCTGCTGGGCGGCAGCCTGATCGTGCTGGCCGCGCTGCTGGCGGCCATGGCGCCATCGGCGTCTGCCCAAACCGCGCCGGGCGGTGCAGAATCGCGGTAAACCGGCAACCGGGACGGCGCCGGCAACAACCGCACCAGGAGACACCCCCATGAGCACCGTCTACGATTTCGAAGCACGCCAGATCAACGGCCAGGACATCTCGCTGGCCGGGTTCAAGGGCAAGGTCATGCTGATCGTCAACACCGCCAGCAAGTGCGGCTTCACGCCGCAGTTCGGCGGCCTCGAAGAGCTGCACAAGCAATACGCCGGCAAGGGCCTGGCGGTGCTGGGTTTTCCCTGCAACCAGTTCGGCTCGCAGGACCCGGGCGCCGACGGCGAGATCGAGTCTTTCTGCCAGGTCAACTACGGCGTGAGCTTTCCCATGATGTCCAAGATCGATGTCAACGGCCCGGCCGCGCATCCGCTCTACAAATGGCTGTCGGCCGAGGCGCCCGGCCTGCTGGGCAGCAAATCCATCAAATGGAACTTCACCAAATTCCTGGTCGGCAAGGACGGCAAGGTGATCCGGCGCTACGCGCCCACCGACAAACCGGCCGACCTGGCCAAGGATATCGAGGCCGCACTAGCCGCCTGAGGCAGAGCCGCCCTGCGTGTAACTCAAGGAGGCTTGGGGCCGGCTTTGACGGTGCGCAAATAATCCGCCAGCGTGCGGCCCGCCTCGTGGCCCACGCGCTCGTCCAGCACGTCGATCTCTGCCATGCGGTCCACGCGAAAGCTGCGAAAGTCCTGCCGGGTCTCGCACCAGGCGCCCAGCGTCCAGACGCTGCCCCAGTAAAAACAGCCCAGCGGCCAGAGCACGCGCCGGCTTTCGCGCCCGGCCGCATCGAGGTAACGCACATCCACCTTGCAGCGCGCATGCACCGCCTCGCGCAGCAGCTGCAGGCTGCGCTGCGTGGCTTCATCGGGATTGATCACCACCGCATACAGCGGCACACCTTCGGCCGCCGCACGCGCCGTGGGCGGCAGCACCGAAAAAATCTTGCTCCAGGCCGCCTCCGCATCGCCCGCCATGGCCGGGTCCAGCCAGGCCTGGGCCAGGCGCACCGAGGCGGCCAGTGCATTGGCTTCCTTTTGCGTGAACATCAGCGGCGGCAGGTCAAAGCCCGCGCCCAGCCGGTAACCCACACCGGCCTCGCCTTCAATCGGCACCCCCTGGTGCTGCAGGTCGGCCACATCGCGGTAAATGGTGCGCTCAGACACCTCCAGCCGCTTGGCCAGGAATTCCGCCGTGCTCAGGCGGCGGCCGCGAATCAGCTGGACTAGATGGAAAAGGCGGTCGGCGCGGCGCATGGTGTGTTGAGTGATTTGAATGACCGCAGCTTAACGCGTGTCGAAATGGCCAACATACGCGATGCGCGGCTATAGTGCAGGCATCCATCTGCGCGCGTATTGCCCTCCGACAAACTGAGGAGACATCGTGGTGTTTCGTGGAACTTCCATACCCGTATAAATGAGTCGGCTGGGTGTCGCTGGGGCCGCGCGAGGACTACGCAAAGCTCCAGCGCTCACCGGTGATGAAGCCGGTCGATGACAAGCCCGTCTGGTCCATCATCTGTTTTGTCGTGCCCGCGGAGCATCGCGGCCAGGGCGTCGCGCGGGCGCTGCTGGACGGGGCGATTGCCTACGCCAAAAAACAGGGCGTGACGCTGCTGGAGGCCTACCCGGTGGACAAGCCCGGCCGCGCCCAGGACGACACCATGTGGTTCGGCGCCAAGTCCATGTACGACGACGCCGGCTTTGAAGAGGTCGCGCGCCGCAAGCCGCAGCGGCCCGTGGTGCGCATCAAGCCCGTCTGAGCTGCCGATAAGCGTTGGCGCACAATGATGCCGAAGCGGGGGCAAATACCATGAGCAATCCCAACGGCGATAAAGTCTTCAGCGGCTCGATTCCTAAGCTCTATGAAACGTATCTGGTTCCGCTGATCTTCGAGCCCTACGCGGCAGATCTGGTGGCGCGGCTTGCGTCGAGGCCTTTGACGCGTGTTCTCGAGATCGCGGCCGGCACCGGTGTCGTGACGCGCGCGTTGACAAGCGTGCTGCCCGAAAGGGTCTCCATCGTGGCCACGGATTTGAATCAGTCGATGCTGGACCAGGCCTCTGCGGTTGGGACCGTGCGCCCGGTGGAGTGGCGGCAGGCAGATGCCATGCAACTGCCTTTTCCGGACGCGAGTTTTGACGCGGTGGTGTGCCAATTCGGAGCCATGTTCTTCCCCGAAAGGTCAAAAGCGTTTGCAGAAACACGCCGGGTGCTCAGGCCGGGAGGTATTTTCATTTTTAATGTATGGGACCGGATTGAGGAAAACGAATTCGCCGACACCGTGATCACGGCGCTGGAATCCGTCTTTCCTCAAGACCCGCCGCGCTTCCTGGCCCGCACGCCGCACGGCTATTACGAGCACCGGAGCATCGAGCAAGATCTTGCAAACGGCGGATTTATGGCGCCACCTCAAATCAGCACGGTTGCAGCGCGAAGCCGGGCGGAATCTGCCCGGGTTCCAGCGATCGCCTACTGCCAGGGCACGCCGCTGCGAAACGAGATCGAAACGCGCGACGCTTCGCGGCTTCTGGAAGCCACCGACGTTGCGGCGGAAGCGATTGCCCGGCGCTTCGGACGCGGGCCGGTGGACGGCAAAATCCAGGCGCATGTTGTCACCATTGAAAACTGAGCGCGCGAACTGTGCGTGCCGCGCCCTGGCAAGCCGTTCGAGGCGGATGGCCGCCTGTTCGGCCGCACCCAGATGGATGCTGGCTGCCTTTTACCGCCACCTCTGGGACAACGAGGACAGCATAGGCGCCTGAGCCGCGCCATTTCCACGCCGCAGCCGTTGAGGCGCTGGACAGTATTTCCAATATGATGGAAAATAAATTCCATCATGACAGAAATTCCCTCCGACCTGAACCAGCGCATCGCCGAACGCGTGCGTGAGTTGCGCGCCGCCAAAAGCCTGTCGCTGGAAGCGCTGGCCGCGAAAAGCGGCGTAAGCCGTTCCATGATCTCATTGATAGAGCGCGGCGAGAGCAGCCCCACAGCCGTTGTGCTGGAGCGCCTGGCCACCGGCCTGGGCGTGATGCTGGCTTCGCTGTTTGACGCACCCGCCGCCCAGGCACCCGCCAGCCCCATCAGCCCTGTTGCGCGCCATGCGGACCAAGTGCAGTGGCAGGACCCGGCCTCGGGCTATGTGCGGCGCAACATCTCGCCGCCCGGCGTGCCGCAGCCCATGCAGATCGTCGAAGTGCATTTCCCGCCGGGCGGGCGCGTGGCCTTTGAGACCGGCGCGCGCGACGCGCGTGTGCACCAGCAGGTGTGGGTGCTCGAAGGCGCGATCGACATCACCGTGGGCGAGGCACGCCACGCGCTGCGCGAAGGCGACTGCCTGGCCATGCAGCTGGACCGCCCCACGATGTTCCACAACCCCACGCGAAAACCCGCGCGCTATGCGGTGGTGATCGCCACTGAACCCGCATGAACACCATGACGAACACCCCACTTTGGTCGCTGCGGCGCCTGCATGAAGTGAATGAGGCGCAGATCAACGAACTCGCCGGTGTGCTGATCGACTGCGTGGAAGGCGACGCCTCGGTGAGTTTTATGCACCCGCTGCCGCGCGACCGCGCTGAAACCTTCTGGCGCGGCGTGGCCGAAGGCGTGGCGGCGGGCGACCGCGCGCTGCTGGTGGCCGAGGATGGCCAAGGCATTTGCGGCACGGTGCAATTGGTGCTGGCCCAGCCCGAGAACCAGCCGCACCGCGCCGACCTGGCCAAGATGCTGGTGCACCGCCGCTGCCGCCGCCAGGGCCTGGGCGAGGCCTTGATGCGGGCCGCCGAATCCATGGCGCGCGACTGCGGCAAGACGCTGCTGGTGCTGGACACCGTGACCGGCGACAACGGCGAGCGCCTGTACCAGCGCCTGGGCTGGCAGCGCGTCGGCGTGATTCCCGGCTACGCGCTGCTGCCGCGCGGCGGGCTGGTGGGCACAACGGTGTTTTACCGCGAGCTGGCCTGACGGAAGTTGTTGTGGGCTGTTGGCGTGCCGGCGGCAGGCGCAAGCCCCGCGGCGCGTGCGCCGCTGTTCTCAGGCTTTTTTAGCGGCGCGATGAACCACCATGCGCTCATGCAGGCGTGTGACGATGCGGCTTCCCGTCCTGACGAAGAAGAAGGGGAACACGCCGTGGATGAACGCGGCGACGGCGGCCGACAGCAGCGGCACGGCAAATGAAAAGGAAGCCGACATGTGCTCGAAATAGCTCTCCCCTACGGAGTCAGGGTGTTCCTTGAACAGCTGGAGAATTTTTTCCATGGTCGTATCCGTCGGTTTTCGGGGTTTGCGCCCCGTTTGCATCAATGCCTGCCAGGAATCATAGGCCTGCGGATCGGAAAATAAGTTGCAAGTTCGGCTAGAAATCCTTCCATAATTAGAATTATTTTCTAATAATCTGGCCACATGGACAAAAAAGATATCCGGATCCTGGAGCTGTTGCAAGACGATGCTTCGATGGGGCTCAATGAGCTGGCCCACGCCGTCAGTCTGTCGCCGACACCTTGCTGGCGGCGAATCCAGAAGCTGCGCGACGAAGGCGTGATCAAACAGCAGGTCACCTTGTGCGACCCAGTCAAGCTCAATCTGGGCCTGACGGCTTTTGTGAGCATCCGTGCCAGCCTGCACAACGACGCATGGACCCAGCGCTTCATCAAAGGCATCGTCGCCATCCGCGAGGTGGTGGAGGTCTACCGGATGACGGGCGATATCGACTACCTGCTGAAGGTCGTCGTGCCCGACATTGCCGGTTACGACAGCGTGTACAAACGCCTGATCAAGGTCGCCGAACTGCAGGACGTGAGTTCGGGCTTTGTGATGGAGGTGGTCAAGCACACCACCGCCCTCCCCACGGATTACGCGCTGCCGGCCTGAGGGGCTGAAAGCGTTAAAACCCCAGCACCGCGCCATCGGCCCGCATGGCCTGCGCGATCAGCCGCATGTCGTGGTCGCTGATATCGAACAAGCCGAAACGGAACTTGTAGCCCCAGCGCTGGCGGTCTTCCACAAACTCGAAGTCATCGAGCAGCGGCAGGATGGACGCCTCCTGCGCGGCCACATAGGCCACGTCGCGGCGAAAAGGCACAAAACCGCCGCCCATGTCAAAGGCGTAGGGCTCGCCGGCCCGCACCAGGCCTATGGAGACAAAGCGCTGGAGTTTGTCCTTGCCGCCCATGGTCAGCGCGGGCGAATAGTAGACCACCCGGTCGCCGGCCGACATGCGCCTGAGCGGCGCGCTTTTGCCGTGGCAGACCTGCATATAGCCGGTGTCCGGCGTCGCGCAGCCGCGCCGGGCGTGCTCGGCGCTGGCGACGGCTATCCAGTTCCTGCGGTTCATGCGAGGGCGTGCAGGCCGACGCGGTTGCCGTCCAGGTCGGTGATGTGGGCGAAAAACCCCAGGCCGGGCGGCAGCGCCTGGCGTGGCAGCGCGACCTTGCCGCCGGCCTTGACGGCGCGCGCCAATGCGGCGTCCAGCGAGGGCGAGGCATCGAGGTAAATCAGGGTTCCATTCGATGCCGGCGCCGACGCGGTGGGGCCTGCCAACAGGGCGCCGCCCACACCTTCCTCGCGCTCATAGGGAAACACCGCGCCTTCCGACGGGCCCATGGGCTCGCGGCGCATCTTGCACTCGAGCACGGCTTCGTAAAAGGCCTGGGCTTTGTCCAGTTGGGTGCTGGGGATTTCAAACCAGGTGACGGCGTTTTTCATGGGAGGCTCCTTGTGTGTTGAAGAAGCCTTGATGATGCGGACCTGCTACTGACAACGTCATGTCAGGAGGATGTTGGCCCCCACGCTTCCCGCTTCGCGAGCCTACGGCGTTGCGCTGCCCCTTTCCTCACATAACGGGGCGCTGCGCCTGCGGCCTGGCAAAGCCAGTTCCGCGGCCCTGGCTTGCACGGATGTTTCGGGCGTTTCGCTCGACTCAGAACCTCAACCCCTCATCCAGCACTTCCACCCAATGCCGCACCGGCGTTGCCGTGCCGCTTTGCAGGTGGGTGATGCAGCCGATGTTGGCCGAGATGATGGTGCCGGGCGCCGAGGCCTGCAGATTGCCCAGCTTGCGGTCGCGCAGCTGGCAGGCGATCTCCGGGTTGAGCACCGAGTAAGTGCCGGCCGAGCCGCAGCACAGGTGGGATTCAGAGGCCGCCAGCGTTACCTGGAAACCCAGCGCGCCCATCAGCGTCTCCACTCCGCCGCGCAGCTGCTGGCCGTGCTGCAGGGTGCAGGGCGGGTGGAACACCAGCGCGCCGGCCTGGGCCTTGACCTTGCCCTGCAGCTCACCGACCAGTTCGGGCATCAGCTCGCTGAGGTCGCGCGTGAGTTCGCTGATGCGCGCGGCCTTGGCCGCATAGGCCGGGTCGTCCTTGAGCAGGTGGCCGTAGTCCTTGACGGTGACGCCACAGCCCGAGGCATTCATGACGATGGCTTCCACGCCTCCGCCCTCACCCGCTCCACCCGCCGCCACATGCGGCCACCAGGCATCGATGTTGCGCCGCATCTGGTCCTTGCCGCCTTCCTGGTCGTTGAGGTGGAATTTGACCGCACCGCAGCAGCCGGCCTTGGACGCCAGCACAGTTTCTATGCCGGCCGCGTCCAGCACGCGCGCGGTCGCGGCATTGATGTTGGGCATCATGGCCGGCTGCACGCAGCCTTCAAGCATCAGCATCTTGCGCGCATGCGCGCGCCGCGGCCAGGCACCGGCCTCCTGTTTGGGCGGCACCTTGTTTTTGAGGGCCTCAGGCAGCAGGCCGCGCACGGCCTGGCCGGCCTTCATGGCGGGCGCGAACAGCGGCGAGGGCAAACCTTCCTTCAGGGCCCAGCGCAAGGCCTTCTCGCTGGCCGGACGCGGCACACGCTCATCGACCAGCTTGCGGCCTATGTCAACCAGGTGGCCGTATTCGACGCCGCTGGGGCAGGTGCTTTCGCAGTTGCGGCAGGTGAGGCAGCGGTCAAGGTGCAGCTGGGTCTTGCGCGTGGGCGCCTCGCCTTCGAGCACCTGCTTGATCAGGTAGATGCGGCCGCGCGGACCGTCGAGCTCGTCGCCCAGCAGCTGGTAGGTCGGGCAGGTGGCTGTGCAGAAGCCGCAGTGCACACATTTGCGCAAAATGGCTTCGGCCTCGCGGCCCTCGGCGCTGTCCTTGAATTCGGGGGAAAGATGGGTTTGCATAAAGTCAGCGCGCCTCTTTCAGGGCCAGTGCCCTGCGGCGGCGCACACGCCGGAAGTCCGCATACAGGGGCGGCAAGGACAGCGCCAGCAGCATGAGCGCCAGCGGCACGACCCAGATAAAGCCGATGTACTTGAAGCCGGCCGCGCCCACCACGCCGCCGGCGATGAACATCGCCAGCAAGGTGCCGAACAGCCGCAGTTTGATGCGGTTGGCGCGCACGCGCGACTCGGGCGGGCTGGCCGTGCGGTTCCAGTAAAACATCTTGCCGAGCTCTATGCCCAGGTCGGTGATCACGCCGGTCATATGGGTGGTGCGGATCTGCGAGGACGAGATCTTGCTGACCAGCGCGTTCTGCAGGCCCATGGTGAAGGCCAGCACCAGCACGGTCAGCGGCACGGCGAAAGGGGTCTGGCGATTCAGCGTCGCGCCCAGCAGCCCGAACAGCAGCATCAGCAAGGCCTCCAGCAGCAGGGGCAGCGCGTATTCGCTGCGCAGGTGGCTCTGGCGCGCCCAGTTCACCAGCACGGCGGTCGCGGCGGCGCCGGTGGTAAAGGCCAGCAGCGCCCCGACGGCGCCCAGCACCAGCGCCATGTGGCCCAGGACCAGATTGTCGGCCAGCAGGGAGGCGAAGCCCGTCATGTGCGAGGTGTACATGCCGACCACCAGAAAACCGCCGGCATTGATGGCGCCGGCATTGAACGCCAGCAAGCCGCCCAGCAGGCGGTTCATATAGGGCGTGCGGTGCTGCCCGGTCAGGTGGCGAAGGCGTCGCATGGCTTGTTTACCAGCCTGCGTACATGCGGCCGGGGTTGAACACGCCGGCCGGGTCGAACTGCTTTTTGAGTTCGCGGTGTATGCGGTCCAGCGGCGGCTTGAGCGCGGAGAACACCGGCACGGATTTGCCGGCCGAACGGAACAAGGTGGCATGGCCATGAGCCCCGGCCGCCGCTTCGCGTAGCAGCGCCGCATCGCCGTCAGGCCGCTTGACCCAGCGCTGCGCGCCACCCCACTCCAGCAGCGTCTCGCCCAAGTCAAGCGGCGGCGCCGTGTCGGGCAGGCTGAGCCGCCACAGCGATTCACCGCCCTGCAAGGCAAAGAAGGGCTGGGCCTGCTCGCGCAGCGCAGTCCAATGGCGGGCCGCGTCGCTGTCCAGAACTTCTCCACCCATGGATTTTTGCGCGGCGGCGACGGCGGCTTTCGCGCCGCGCAGGCGCACCCACAGGCGGCCCTCTCGCCAGCAGGAGGCGTTGACAGGCAAGGGCATGGCGCCCCAGCGATTGAGTTGTTGCAACGCCGCGGCCTCATCCATGTCAAAGACCAGCGTGGCCTCTTGCGGCGCCAGCGGCAAGACCTTGAGGGAAACCTCCAGCAGCACACCCAGGGTACCCAGCGAGCCGGCCATCAGGCGCGAGACGTCGTAGCCGGCCACATTCTTCATGACCTGGCCGCCGAAGACCAGGCGCTCGCCCTTGCCGTTGAGCAACACCACGCCCAGCATGTAGTCGCGCACGGCGCCCACGCTGGCACGCGCCGGGCCGCTCAGGCCGCTGGCCACCATGCCGCCCACGGTGGCTTTGGCTTGCGCGCCGTCGAAATGCGGTGGCTCAAAGGGCAGGCACTGGCCTTGGTCGGCCAGCAGCGCTTCAAGTTCTGCCAGCGGGGTGCCGGCGCGCGCGGTGACCACCAGTTCACTGGGCTCGTAGCTCGTGATGCCGCTGTGCGGCCGGATGTCCAGGATCTCGCCCCTGAGGGTCTGGCCGAAAAAATCTTTGCTGCCGCCGCCGCGCAGGCGCAGCGGCGTGCCGGCAGCGGCCGCGCTGCGCACGCGCTCAGCCAATGCGGCGCTCATATCAATATCTACAAGCATGGCGCTCATGGTAAGCCGCGCGGGCTGGGGCCATATTGATTTTTTTGAACGCGGCCTGTTCGGTTTTTTCCGTCGGCCTCAATCCTGGAAGAAGTTCACCGGCAGGCCGGGCACCTCAACCTGCATGGAAAACACGCAGCCCGAATCGGGATAGTGCTGCAGTTCCTGCGCGGGCCGGTTGTAGCGCGCGGTGGTGAGGTACAGGGTTTTGAGGTCGTCGCCGCCGAAGCAGGGCATGGTGGGGCAGCGCGCCGGCACGGCGAACTCGGCCAACAACGCACCGGCGGGCGAGAGCTTGAGCATGCGCCCGCCTTCAAACATCGCGACGTAGTAATTGCCCTCGCGGTCCACGGCGGCGCCGTCGGGCCGGCCACCATAGCCGGCCATGCCGGGCAGCCAGCCTTCGGGCTTGCCGGGCCACTGCGCGAACACGCGGGGCTCGGTCATGGTGTTGCGTTCGGCGTCCCAGTTCCATGCCCGGATGATGTGGCGCGGCGTGTCGGACCAGTAAACCGTGGCCGCATCGGGCGACCAGGCCAGGCCGTTGGCGATGATGGCGTCGCCCGCCTTGCGCTCGACCACAGGGGCGCGGCCGCCGCGGCAGTCCAGCGAAAACAGCTCGGCCGTGGACTTGTCGCGCGGCTCGTACATGGTGCCGGCCCAGAAGCGCCCCAGCGGGTCGGCCTTGCCGTCGTTAAAGCGCGTGGTCGCCGTGTCGTGGCCGGCCCGCATGAGCTGGTGCAGTTCACCGCCCCACTCTTTCGCGCGGTAAATGCCGTCGCGCAGCGCGACCACCAGGCCCCCGCTGCGCGCCGGCGCGATGCTGCCGGGTTCGGAGGGCATGGCCCAGCTTTCCACCGTGCCCATAAAGACGTTGCAGCGGTGCAGCTGCCGGCCGGGAATATCTATCCAGTACAGCATCTGCTCGTCGGGGTGCCAGAACGGCGATTCGCCGAGTCCGCTGGGCGGTGCAGCAAGGGTTTGCCAGGTCATCACGCTACCTTTGTTTGTGTGTGGACAGCCGCCACTGTAACGCCCCCCCAAAAAAAACAGCCCACCGGTTTGCACCGGCGGGCTGAACATCCAAAGGAGACTCTCAGTAAATATCTGGCAGGACTGGGCCGCCTGCGGGGCAGCCCGTCCGATGTATCAGCGGTTGTAAGCAGTTTCGCCGTGGGACGTGATGTCCAGGCCTTCGCGCTCGTCTTCTTCGCTGACACGCAGGCCTATGGTCAGGTCCACCACCTTGTAGGCGATGAAGGAGACCACGCCGGACCAGACGATGGTGATCAGCACGGCCTTGGCCTGGATCCAGAGCTGGCCGGCGATGGTGTAGGCGTCGGGCGTGACGGCCGTGGCGGTCACCCAGTCACCCACGAAGCTTGGGCCACCCAGTGCAGGCGAGTTGAAGACGCCGGTGAGCAATGCGCCCAGGATACCGCCCACGCCGTGCACGCCGAACACGTCCAGCGAGTCGTCGGCACCCAGCAGTTTCTTCAGGCCGTTCACACCCCAGAGGCAGGCGAAGCCGGCAACCAGGCCGATGACCAGGCCGCCGCCGATGCCGACGTTGCCGGCTGCGGGGGTGATGGCCACCAGGCCGGCGACGGCGCCGGAGGCTGCACCCAGCATCGAAGCCTTGCCGCGCATCAGTGCTTCACCGACGCACCATGCCAGCACGGCGGCAGCGGTGGCGCCCAGTGTGTTGATAAAGGCCAGGGCGGCGAAACCGTTCGCTTCCAGGGCGGAGCCGGCGTTGAAGCCGAACCAGCCCACCCACAGCAGTGCGGAGCCGACCATGGTCAGGGTCAGGCTGTGAGGTGCCATGGCTTCCTTGCCGTAGCCGATGCGCTTGCCGATGCAGAAGGCGCCGACCAGGCCGGCGACGGCGGCGTTGATGTGCACCACGGTGCCGCCCGCGAAGTCCAGGGCGCCCATCTGCCAGATGTAGCCGCCCTTGCCGTTCATCGCGTCGACCACTTCCTTGCCGGTGTAGGCGTCAGGGCCCATCCAGAACCAGACCATGTGGGCGATAGGCGCATAGCTGAAGGTGAACCAGATGGCCATGAACAGCAGCACGGCGGAGAACTTGATGCGTTCGGCGAAGGCGCCGACGATCAGCGCGCAGGTGATGCCGGCGAAGGTGGCCTGGAAGGCGGCGAACACGATCTCGGGGATCACGACACCCTTGCTGAAGGTCGCGCCGTTGGCGAAGGTGCCCGCGACGTTGTCCCAGATGCCCTTCATGAAGAGCCGGTCGAAACCGCCGAAGAAGGCATTGCCCTCGGTAAACGCCAGGCTGTAGCCGTAGATGAACCACAGCACGACGATCATCGAGAAGGTGACCATGACCTGCATCAACACGGACAGCATGTTCTTGCTGCGGACCAGGCCGCCGTAGAACAGCGCCAGGCCGGGCACGGTCATCATGATGACCAGCAGCGTGGAGACCATCATCCAGGCGGTGTCACCCTTGTTGGGAACCGGTGCGGGGGCTGCCGACGCGGCGGCTGCAGGTGCGGAAGCGGCGGCGGCCGGGGCGGCAGCAGCCGAGGCTGCGGGCGCGGCGGCTGAAGCGGCCGCTTCAGCCGGTTTGGCTTCGGCTGCGGAAGCGGCGGGCGCGGCGGCCGGGGCTTGCGCCATGACGGCGCCTGTTGTCATCAGGCTCAGTCCCAATACAAGGGAAGCAAGTATTTTTTTCATGTCGATGTTCTCTTTTTGTGTGGATTGAGCCTTACAGCGCTTCCTTGCCGGTTTCACCGGTACGGATGCGCACGACCTGCTCGAGGTTGTAGACAAAGACCTTGCCGTCGCCGATCTTGCCGGTGCGGGCCGCGCCTTCGACCGCTTCGATCACGCGGTCCACCAGGTCGTCGGAGACAGCCGCCTCGATCTTGACCTTGGGCAGGAAGTCGACGACATATTCCGCACCGCGGTACAGCTCGGTGTGGCCTTTCTGGCGGCCGAAGCCCTTGACTTCAGTGACCGTGATGCCTTGCACGCCAATACCGGACAGCGCTTCCCGCACTTCGTCCAGCTTGAACGGTTTGATGATGGCCGTTACGAGTTTCATGTTCAGGTTTCCTCCAAGGATGAATAAAGAAGCGGCCCCTCGGTGCGCCACTCCAGCTGCTTTACGGTTTTTCTGAGCGTAAAGGTCAGGCGCTCTGATTCAGGGATTTCGACGGTTGCGGAAAGGGTCCTATTCCCGGATTCCACGAAGTCTTCGTAGCACGTACCGTGCCAAAGCAAGCCCCTTGACCGGGCGCAGTCCACCCGCTTCGCGCTTGCCACGTTGAACATGGGAATCCAAAAAAACACGATAAGCACCAGATTGGGGCGTTCATCACGCACAACTTTGGAGCATCACCAGGGAGTTAGTTCATGAGCCTGTCTTTAGTGCACAGCCGCGCCTTGCTGGGGCTGGAAGCGCGGCCCGTCCGCGTCGAGGTCCACCTGGCCAACGGCCTGCCCAGCTTCACGCTGGTCGGCCTGGCCGAAACCGAGGTCAAGGAGGCCCGCGAACGCGTGCGCTCCGCCATCCAGAACACCGGCCTGGAGTTTCCCGCCAATAAGCGGATCACCGTCAACCTCGCGCCGGCCGACCTGCCCAAGGATTCCGGCCGCTTCGACCTGCCGATTGCCCTGGGCATCCTGGCGGCCAGCGGCCAGGTCGATGCCCGCAAGCTGGAAGGCTATGAGTTCGCGGGCGAGCTGTCCCTGGGTGGCGACCTGCGGCCTGTGCGCGGCGCGCTGGCCATGAGCCTGGCGCTGGCCCGCCCCGGGCGCGACGCTGCTGGCGCCGGAAAACTGCCCAAATTGGTGCTGCCGGACGCCAGCGCCCAGGAAGCGGCCCTGGTGCCCGGTGCGGAAATCTTCCGGGCGCTGCATTTACTCGACGTGGTCAGGCAGTTTTTGCCGGGGGATGCCCCCGTGGAGGCGCTGGACGGCTGGTCGCGGGTGAAGCCGGCACCGCCGCCGCCGCAGTCGGCCTACCCGGACCTGGCCGACGTGAAAGGCCAGGCCGCCGCCCGTCGCGCGCTGGAAATCGCGGCCGCCGGCGGCCATAGCGTGCTCATGATGGGCGCGCCCGGCTCCGGCAAGTCCATGCTGGCGCAGCGTTTTGCCGGCCTGCTGCCGGCCATGAGCACCGAAGAAGCGCTGGAAAGCGCCGCGGTGGCCTCCCTGGGCGGCCGTTTCTCCCTGGATAAATGGGCGCTGCGCCCGACCTGCGCGCCCCACCATACCGCCAGTGCCGTGGCCCTGGTCGGCGGCGGCTCGCCGCCACGGCCCGGCGAGATCTCGCTGGCGCACCGCGGCGTGCTGTTTCTTGACGAGCTGCCCGAGTTTCCGCGCGCGGCGCTGGAGGCGCTGCGCGAGCCGCTGGAGTCCGGCAGCATCACCATCTCGCGGGCCGCCCAGCGCGCCGAGTTCCCGGCCCGCTTCCAGCTGGTCGCGGCCATGAACCCCTGCCCCTGCGGCTACCTGGGCTCCAGCCTGCGGGCCTGCCGCTGCTCGCCCGAGCAGGTCTCGCGCTACCAGGGCAAACTCAGCGGCCCGCTGCTGGACCGCATAGACCTGCATGTGGAAGTCGGCGCCCTGGCGGCCGATGAGCTGGTGAACGCGCCGCCCGGTGAGGCCACGGCCGATATCCGGCGCCGCGTCGTCGCGGCGCGCGAGCGCGCCCTGGCCCGCCAAGGCAGCACCAACCAGGCGCTGGCGGGCCAGGCCATAGACGCGCAATGCCAGCTCGACGACGACGCCGCGAAATTCCTCAACACCGCGGCCGCCCGCCTGGGCTGGTCGGGCCGCAGCATCCACCGCTGCCTGAAAGTCGCCAGGACGATTGCCGACCTGGCCGGCGCGCAGGTGGTGCAAACGATGCATGTCGCGGAGGCGGTGCAATACCGGCGGGCGCTCAAGGCCGCCCCGTGAAGGCCTGACTCTTCAGTCCACGCGCAGCCTGCGCGCCTTGCGGGCCTTCCACCAGCGTGAAAGATGCACCTTCAAATCATGGCGCGGATGCGTGATGCGCCGGATCGCGCTCACGTAATCAAGCGCCAGCCCCGGCGTCCAGGCCATGGACTCGGCGCGCACCCGGGCGCCGCCGGCCATCCAGACGTCGGGATGCAAGGTAAGCCGCAGCAGGGTCCGCCAGAAGGGCTTGTCCGCGAAGACGCCTTCCATGGCCGCATCCACGGCCTGCGTGACCACAACGGAGCAATTGCGATGGGTGAGGTTGTAGGTGTCGTCCTGGCGGTACACGTCCCAGAAGGCCTGGAGGTAGCGGCGGTTGTAGACGCGGAAATGCAGCTTGTGCGTGGAAGGACGGGTCGCCGCGGCCTCTTCTGCGTAGGAGGGCAGCCAGACGCCGGGATGGTCGTTGCCGGAGGTGGCACGCAGGTGGTCTACCAGGTTGGTCTGTGTGATGGCCAGGCGGACCCGCGGGTGGTGGCTGATGTAAAGGCCGTCCTCGCATTCAAGCGCGATATGGCCTGTCGATACACGGCCCTTCTTTGTCATGGAGGCGATGTAGCGCTCGATCAGCGGAAGGCGTATGCGGTCCTTGTCGTCGTCCACCGCATCGACCGCCGTCCAGACATGCACGATCATGTGCCCGGCGGCGGCATTCGCGGCCAGCGTCTCGGCCGTGGCCGGCGCCGCATCGGGTTGCAGCACCCGGGTGCCGCTGTAAAGCTCGACGGCCGCCAGCCGCGAGCCGCGCGGCAGGCGCCTGAGCCGCCAGGCCCCGCGCATCAGGATGTGGCCGCCCGCGATCAGCGCCAGGCCCGTGCACAGCGACACATTCATGCTCGAGGGCACCGGCCAGTTGGTCAGCATCAGCAGCGCCATGACCAGGTAGGCCCAGCCTATCAGGTTGGACTTGCGCCAACTCGGGTAGCGGATCAGCCAGCTGGAGGCGATGCGGACCAGGCCGTTGAAGGTGAAGGCGGCACCGAACAGGATGCCGGCGGCAATCGAGTTGTCCCAGGGGAAATCCAGCACCAGACAGGCGAACACCACCATGGCCGCGCCGCGCAGCATCTCAAAGCGGCGCCGCTCCCGCGCGTGGGTGGCGCCCACCACCAGCTCGACCACCCCCTGGGCCAGCAGCACCGCGCCCAGCACCCAGGTGGCCACGTCGGCCACGCCATCGACCAGGTCGACCAGAAGCAGGATGCCGAAAAGGGCGGTCAGCACACCCGCCGCCATGAAAATTTTCCAGCGCTTGACCAGCGCGTCGCCGCCAAAAAGAATCAACGCAAGTCTGAACATATTCTTCTGTTTTGCCGCCACGCCGGCGCCCCAAGGCGGCCGGCGCGGCCGGGCTTCACTTCAAGGCCGGGAAATCCACCACATAGGCATCCATGGGCAGGGCCGCACGCTGCGGGCCCTGCTGCGGCAGCGGCTGGACGACCACCTTGCCCTGCTCCGTGGCGTCGGCGGCCAGCCCCTTGACGACAAAAGCGTCGATCACATAAGGCAGGCCCTGGGACGACAGCGGGCCCATGCCGTCCGACACATGGAAATGCAGGTGCGGCGCCGTGGTGTTGCCCGAATTGCCCAGCAGCGCCAGCACCTGGCCGCGCCTCACGCGGTCGCCGATGCGCACCTTGAGCGAGCCGGGCTGCAGGTGGGCGTAAAACGCGTAGTAGCCGCGGCCCAGGTCCAGGACCACGTGGTTGCCGGTGACGTTCTGCATGGTGGTGTCGGGCGGCAAGGCATTGGGCACGCGCTCGGGCAGGCCGTCGAGCACGGACACCACCTTGGCATCCGCCACGGCAATGGCTTTTTGCCCGTAGGTGGGCCAGTTCTCGTTCTTGTTGCTGTCGCCGTTGCTTTGCTGCGAGTTCGCGTCCAGCTTGATCCAGTCGATGGCAAAGCGCTGGCTCACATACAACACGCCGTTGACGGGAATGCCGGCGCGCCGGTGCGGGACTTCCTTGCAGCAGCCGTTGAAAGCGACCCAGCCCGTGCCCTCCAGCGGCGGGCCTATCAGCGGCGCGGGCCGGGTGCTCAGGGCCACCGCGCCGCCGGTCTGCGTGGTCTGGACTGTGCCTTCGCTTGCGGGTTTGACGGCGGCCGTGAGCTTGACCTCGGCGCCGGCCGTCACCACGCGGTGCGACAGCGTTTTGGGCAGGGGCTGGCCGGGCTCCAACACCACGTCGATCCAGAAGAAGCCGGCCTGGGCCGCGTCCAGGCTGTCGGTGGCGGCGCCGCCCAGCAGCGAGAAAGTGCGCGCCACGTCGGCGCCGGACACGCTGGCCAGCACTTTGGCGGAGCCGGCGTCCAGCACTTCCAGCGACACCAGCTTGACCGGCACGGCGCGCGCATTGATCACCTGCAGCTCGTAGTCGATGTGCACGCGCCCGTCGGCGCCGAGAAAGGGCACGGGGCGCGAGGCGGCACTGAGCAGCACAGGAGTGTTCTGGTCGCGCGCGCCGGCAAATTCGAGCTGGTCCAGGCCCACCCCGGGCCCAGCCGCCATCGCCTGAAAACTGCCGGCAAACATGAGCGGGGCCAGCAGGAGCATGAAAAGACGCTGCATGCGATCCTCCTTGTGATGGGCCGGGCCATCATAGCGCCAAGTCCCGGGGACGGCACCCCTTCGCGCGCGGCTTGCGGCCAGCAAAAAACCCCGCAACGCGGCGGGCGTTGCGGGGTTTTCTGGGAGTCCGTTGAAGGGGCGATGCCCCCCGGGAAGCCTAGCGGCCGTAGTAAGGCGAAGTTTCCTGCGGCTGCGCGGCCACGGGCGCGGGCGGCGGCTTGGGACCATAAACGGCGCCGTCGTTGGTGCGCAGCACATTGCCTTCCACCGTCACGCGGCTGCCCACGCTGGGGGCGCGCGCCACTTCCACCATGCGCTGCGAGCCGTCTTCCATGCGCACGCCGACCTGGTAGACGGTTTCCTTGCGCATATGGCCTTCGATCGCGTTGCCGGCAAAACCGCCGCCGACCGCGCCCAGGATGGTGGCCGCGGTACGGCCGCCGCCATGGCCGATCTGGTTGCCGAGCACGGCGCCCAGCACGCCACCGGCGACGGCACCCGCGCCGACACCGGCGGGTTTGGTGGAGCGTTCGACGGGCGTGACCGATTCAACGGCGCCGCACACATGGCAGACCGCGGCCACGGCCACCGGTGCGGGCGTGGGGCCGGGGGCGGGCGAAATACCGGCGTAGCTGGGCGCGGGCGCCGGTTTGGGCGTGGGCTTGGCCACCTTCTTGGCGGGAACGGGTGCGGGTTTGGCGGGGGCTGCGGCTGGTTTTTCGGCCAGGTCGTCCGCGGCGGTGGCGGCTGCGGTGGCGGGCGGTGTGGCCGCCGGAGCGGTCGTTTGCGGCGTTGCCTGCGGGGTGGCCAGTGCCACCGGCGGCGTGGCGCCGGCCGGGTTGCGCATCTGGTAAATCATGGTGCCGCCCATGGCCAGGACGGCGACGCCCAGAATGCCGACGGCGGCCCACAAGGGCTTGCTGGCCGACGAGGCCTGCTGGCCGGGCTGGAGGTTTTCAGTGGATGTGTTCATGGCAATTCCCTCAAGTGAGATCAGATCGCTTGTTCAACGTTTCCCATGCCGTGAAAGTAAACACGCTTTGGCAAGCGGCTGTGTATTTATGTAAACGCCGCTTATTCTGCGGCAAAGTCGCCGTAAACGCGAATAGCGGCGGCCATCCTGGAAGTTGTTGTTCCAGGAGGGTTTTTGAGCAGCTCTAGAGATTGGGCGCCAGCAGGCGCTGCAACTCGTCCGCCTTGAGGCCGCGCCGCTGCGCCAGGTCCTGCAGCTGGTCGTCGCCTATCTTGCCGACGTTGAAATAAGTGCTTTGCGGGTGGCTCAGGTAAAAGCCGCTGACGCTGGCCGCCGGCGTCATGGCCAGGCTTTCGGTCAGGGCCATGCCGATCTCACCGGCCTTGAGCAGCTCGAACATCTCTTTTTTGACGCTGTGGTCCGGGCAGGCCGGGTAGCCCGGCGCCGGGCGTATGCCCTGGTATTTTTCGGCGATCAGCGCCTCGCCGTCCAGCGATTCGGCCGGCGCATAGCCCCACAGGTCCTTGCGCACGCGCTGGTGCAGGCTTTCGGCGAAAGCCTCGGCCAGGCGGTCGGCCAGCGCCTTGAGCATGATGGACGAGTAGTCGTCGTGGTCGTCGAGGAAGTATTTTTCCTTCTTCTCGGCGCCTATGCCGGCGGTCACGGCGAAGACGCCGATGTAGTCGGAAACGCCCTTGGGCGCGACAAAATCGGCGAGGCAGCGGCTGGGCCGCATCACGCCGTCGATCGCGGTCTTTTCGGTCTGCTGGCGCAGGCCGTACCAGGTCATGGCCACTTCGCTACGCGTCGCGTCGGTGTAGATCTCGATGTCGTCGCCCACGCTGTTGGCCGGGTACAGCGCCATCACGCCATTGGCGGTCAGCCAGCGGCCTTCGATGAGGCGCTTGAGCATGCGCTGCGCGTCGCCGTACACGCGCACGGCCTCGGTGCCCACCACCTCGTCTTTCAGGATGGCCGGGAAGGGGCCGGCCAGGTCCCAGGTCTGGAAGAAGGGGCCCCAATCGATGTAGTGCGCAAGCTCGGCCAGGTCGAAGTTCTTGAAGACGCGCCGGCCTGTGAACTTGGGCACGGGCGGCGTGTAGCCGGCCCAGTCCATGGGTGTGGCATTGGCGCGCGCCTTGGCCAGCGGCCACATGGGCACCTGCTTTTTGTTGGCGTGCTGGGTGCGCACCTTGTCGTAGTCGGCGTAGAGCTCGTCGATGTATTTGGCCGCCTGGTCGGACAGCAGGCTTTGCGCCACGCTGACGCTGCGCGAGGCGTCGGGCACATAGACCACCGGGCCTTCGTAGTGCGGCGAGATCTTGACGGCCGTATGCACTCGGCTGGTGGTGGCGCCGCCTATCAGCAGCGGGATTTTTTTGATGCGGAAATGCTCGTCCTTCTGCATCTCGGCGGCCACATACTGCATTTCCTCCAGGCTGGGCGTGATCAGGCCGGACAGCCCGACGATGTCGGCGCCCTCGACCTTGGCGCGCGCCAGGATCTCGTGGCAGGGCACCATCACGCCCATGTTGACGACCTCGAAGTTGTTGCACTGCAGGACCACCGTGACGATGTTCTTGCCGATGTCGTGCACATCGCCCTTGACGGTGGCGATGATGATCTTGCCCTTGGTCTTGACGTCGCCGCCGGCGGCTTCGAGCTGCAGCTTTTCGGCCTCGATGTAGGGCAGCAGGTGGGCCACGGCCTGTTTCATCACGCGGGCACTCTTGACCACCTGGGGCAGGAACATCTTGCCCTGGCCGAACAGGTCGCCGACCACGTTCATGCCGTCCATCAACGGGCCTTCGATGACGTGCAGCGGCCGGCCGCCTTCGGCCAGGATTTCCCGGTACACCTCTTCGGTGTCGGTCACGATATGCTCGTTCATGCCGTGGACCAGCGCGTGCGACAGGCGCTGGCGCACCGGCAGGGCGCGCCATTCGTTTTTCTTGCTGTCGTCCTTGGCGCCGCTCTTCGCGGTTTCGGCCACTTCGATCAGGCGCTCGCTGGGCGTGAGCTCGGGCTCGCCAGGTTTGTAGACGGGCGTGCGATTCAGCACCACATCCTCGACGCGCTCGCGCAGCACCGGGTCCAGGTCGTCGTAGACGCCGACCATGCCGGCGTTGACGATGCCCATGTCCATGCCGGCCTGGATCGCGTGATAGAGGAACACGGTGTGGATGGCTTCGCGCACCGGGTCGTTGCCGCGAAAGCTGAAGGACACATTGGACACGCCGCCCGAAACCTTGGCGCCGGGCAGGTTCTGCTTGATCCAGCGCGTGGCGTTGATGAAGTCGACCGCGTAGTTGTTGTGCTCCTCGATGCCGGTGGCAATGGCGAAGATGTTGGGGTCGAAGATGATGTCCTCGGGCGGGAAGTCGAGTTCGTCGACCAGCACGCGGTAGGCGCGCTCGCAGATTTCGATCTTGCGCTCGTAGGTATCGGCCTGGCCTTTTTCGTCGAAGGCCATCACCACGGCCGCCGCGCCGTAGCGCTTGAGCAGCTTGGCCTGCTGCTTGAAGGGTTCCAGGCCCTCTTTCATGGAAATCGAATTGACGATGCCCTTGCCCTGGATGCAGCGCAGGCCGGCCTCGATGACGCTCCATTTGGAACTGTCGATCATGATGGGCACACGCGCGATGTCGGGTTCGCTGGCGATCAGGTTCAGGAAGCGCACCATGGCGGCCTGGCTGTCCAGCATGGCCTCGTCCATGTTGATGTCGATGATCTGCGCGCCGTTTTCCACCTGCTGGCGGGCCACCGCCAGGGCCTGTTCGTATTCGCCGTTCAGAATCATCCGGGCGAAGGCCTTGGAGCCGGTGACGTTGGTGCGCTCGCCGATGTTGACGAACAGGGTGCCCGCGCCTATGTCGACCGGCTCCAGGCCGGACAGCTTCATGGGGGGAACGGAGACGGAATTTTCGGTTTCGGACACGGACTCACCTTGGGGCTAAGGTGAGCGTCGTTGCAAAAGGCCGCCGCCGGCGGCCTGTAACCCAAGCCTGACGGACGCTAAGGTCCGCTGCAACGCTCCTTGGGTAGCCGGTATTTTAAGCGCTGAAGCCCTGTTGCGCCATTTCCCGGTGCGAAGCCCCGGGAAATGGGGCGCATGCTCAATCCAGCTTGATCTTGGCCACCTTGATCAGGCGGCCATAGTCGGCATGCTCTTTCATCACCATATAAGCAAAATCCGCCGAGGTCATGGGGCTGGGCGTGGCGCTCATGCGGGCGAACTTTTCGGCCGTGTCGGGCGTGTTGAGCGCGGCGGCAAAAGCCTTTTGCAGCTGGTCCGTCGTGGCCTTGGGCAGATTGGCCGGGCCGAAGATACCGAACCAGGTGCTGATGTGGAACCCGGGCAGCACGTCGTTGATGGTGGGGATCTCGGTGAAGCTGCTGGAGCGGTTGATGGTGGTCACGCCGAAGGCCACCAGCTTGCCCGACTTGATGTTGGCGCTGGCCGAGGCCAGGTTGTCGAACATCAGGTCGGTCTGGCCGGACAGCAGGCTGGCCTGTGCCTGGGCCGAGCCGCTGGAAGGCAGGTGCACCACGCTGATTTTGGCCAGGCTTTTGAACAGCTCGCCGGCGAGGTGGCCGGCGCTGCCGTTGCCGCCCGAGGCATAGTTCAGCCGGCCGGGGTTCTTGCGCGCATAGGCGATCAGGTCCTTGGTGTCCTTGATGTTCAGGCGCTTGGCCGTCTCGGCGTTCATGACCAGCACATTGGGCACACGGGCCACCAGCGTGATGGGCGTGAAGTCCTTGAGCGCGTCATAAGGCATGTTGGGGTAGAGCCAGGGGTTGATGGCATGGGTGGCCACCGCGCCCATGACCAGCGTGTGGCCGTCGGCCGGCGCCTTGGCGACCAGCGCGGCGCCCACATTGCCGCCCGAGCCGGGCCGGTTGTCGACCACTACTTCGGTCTTGAGCAGGGGGCGCAGCTTGTCGGCCAGGATGTGCGCGGCATTGTCCAGCGGGCCGCCGGCCGGATAGGGAACGACGATGGTGACGGGCTTTTGCGGCGCCAGCTGCGCCTGGGCCGCCAGGGTGACGGTGGCCACGGCGAATGCCGCGGCGATCTTGATGAATGAACGCACGTTCAGGGTTTCCTTTGTGATGATGGGTTGTCAGGCCGCGGGCGGCTGCGGGACACAGCGCCGGAAAGTGAAAAGCCAGGCCGGACAAGCGGGCCTGACTATAGCCGCGAAACGTGACGCGCCGTGGGCATACCCCGACTGGATGCCGGGGAAACAGACAAATGGCCGCGTTGGCCGTTCAGGCGGCTTCCTGGTAAAAAGCGCCGCGCTGCCGCGAGCGCGCGGCCACGGGGGCCACGGCGTGCGCGATGGCGCCTATATGGTCCGGCGTGGTGCCGCAGCAGCCGCCCACGATGTTGACCAGGCCTTCGTCGGCGAACTCGCGCAGCAGGCGCGAGGTGACGTCGGGCGTCTCGTCAAAGCCGGTGTCGCTCATGGGATTGGGCAGGCCGGCGTTCGGGTAGCAGCTGATGAAGGTGTCGCCGGCCACGCGGGCCAGTTCCTGGATGTAGGGGCGCATCAGGGTGGCGCCCAGCGCGCAATTGAGGCCTATGGCCAGCGGCGCGGCATGGCGCACGCTGTGCCAGAAGGCGGTCACGGTTTGCCCGCTCAGGATGCGGCCCGAGGCGTCGGTCACGGTGCCGCTGATGATCAGGGGCAGGCGCTCGCCGGAGTTGTCGAAGTACTCGTCGATGGCGAACAGCGCCGCCTTGGCGTTGAGCGTGTCGAAGATGGTCTCGACCAGCAGCACGTCGCTGCCGCCCTTGACCAGGGCCTCGGTCTGTTCGTAGTAGGCTTTGCGCAGCTCCTCAAAGCTGGTGTTGCGCGCGCCGGGGTCGTTCACGTCGGGGCTGATGCTGGCCGTCTTGGGCGTGGGGCCCAGGGCGCCGACCACAAAACGCGGTTTGTCGGGGGTCGAAAACTTGTCGCAGGCGGCGCGGGCGATGCGGGCCGATTCGTAGTTCATCTCGACGGCCAGGTCGGCCATGTCGTAGTCGGCCTGGGCCACCGTGGTCGCGCCGAAGGTGTTGGTTTCAATCATGTCGGCGCCCGCGGCCAGGTAACCCTCGTGGATGTCCTGGATCACGTCGGGGCGCGTGAGGCTCAGCAATTCGTTGTTGCCCTTGACGTCCTTGTGGAAGTCCTTGAAGCGCTCGCCGCGGTACTGGGCTTCGCTGAGCTTGAAGCGCTGGATCATGGTGCCCATGGCGCCGTCAAGGATGGCGATGCGTTGCTCCAGGATGGCCGGCAGCTGCTGCCCGCGGGTGTAGGTGATTGGCTTCATGCCCCAATTTTAAGGTGCGGCGGTTTTTTCGACAGGCTCCGAAGCGGCCACGCCGGTTTTACGCCGGGCCGCCCACAAAAACGCGCGCGCCCAGAGAGGAAGGCAAAACGCGGCATGTCGCGCAGACACCATCGGCCACAATAGGGGTATTAGCCCGATCATGAAAAACTTTCAACCCAAAGAAGCCTGGACCTGGCTGCAGTCGCATCCCGACGCGCTGTTTGTGGACGTGCGCATGGAAATCGAGTCGCTGTACGTGGGCCGCCCGCCGGGCGTGGTCAATGTGCCGTGGTACGAATACCCCGACCTGCAGCCCGACCCGCAGAAGTTCGCCGAGGCCGTGGCGCGCGAGGCGACCGGCAAGGCGCAGCCGGTGCTGCTGATCTGCCGATCCGGCAAACGCACGCTGGACGCGGGCAAGGCGCTGGAGGCGGCCGGCTTTACCGACGTGCAGCATGTGGTGCACGGCTTCGAGGGCGAGCTCGACGAGCAGTTCCAGCGCTCCACGCTCTCGGGCTGGCGCTTTGACGGCCTGCCCTGGGAGCAGATGTAGGCCCCGCTGTCCCGGCTCTCACACGCTACCCGTCTTCATCTTCATTTCGACCTTGTCCTCACTCCCCGTTTCTTCCCCTTCCACCCCGCTGCACGTGCTGGCCGAGGTCTTCGGCTACGACAGCTTCCGGGGCCCGCAGCAGGCCATCGTGGACCACGTGGTGCGCGGCGGCGATGCGCTGGTGCTGATGCCCACGGGCGGCGGCAAGTCGCTGTGCTACCAGATACCGGCCATCGTGCGGCAGCAGGCCGGCCACGGCGTGACCGTGGTGATCTCGCCGCTGATCGCCCTGATGCACGACCAGGTCGGCGCGCTGCACGAGGCCGGCGTGTCGGCGGCCTTCCTCAATTCCACGCAAAGCTTCGACGAAAGCAGCCAGCTTGAAAAGCAGCTGCTGCGCAACGAGCTGACGCTGCTTTACGCCGCGCCCGAGCGCATCAACACGCCGCGCATGAAGGGCCTGCTGGCCTCGCTGCACGAGCGCGGGCTGCTGAGCCTGTTCGCCATCGACGAAGCGCATTGCGTGAGCCAGTGGGGCCACGATTTCCGGCCCGAGTACCGCTCGCTGAGCCTGCTGCACGAGACCTTTCCCGACGTGCCGCGCATCGCGCTGACGGCCACGGCCGACGCGCTGACGCGCCAGGACATGATCGAGCGCCTCAAGCTCGAGGACGCGCGCCAGTTCGTCAGCAGCTTCGACCGGCCCAACATCCGCTACACCATCGTCGAAAAAACCGACCCGACGCGCCAGCTGCTGCGCTTCATCGAAGCCGAACACGAGGGCGAGGCCGGCATCGTCTACTGCCAGTCGCGCAAGCGCGTGGAGGAAATCGCCGGCATGCTGCAGGACGCGGGCCTCAAGGCGCTGGCCTACCACGCGGGCCTCGACTCGGCCCTGCGCCAGCAGCGGCAGGACCGCTTCCTGCGCGAGGACGGCATCGTCATGGTGGCGACGATCGCCTTCGGCATGGGCATAGACAAACCCGACGTGCGTTTTGTCGCCCACCTGGACATGCCCAAGAACATCGAGGGCTATTACCAGGAGACCGGCCGCGCCGGCCGCGACGGCCAGAGCGCCGACGCCTGGATGGCCTACGGCCTGCAGGACGTGGTGAACCAGCGCCGCATGATTGACACCAGCGAGGCGGCCAGCGAGGAGTTCAAGCAGGTGATGCGCGGCAAACTCGACGCCCTGCTGACGCTGGCCGAGGACACGCGCTGCCGCCGCGTCAGCCTGCTGGGCTATTTCGGTGAGGACAGCCAGCCCTGTGGAAATTGCGATAACTGTTTGAACCCGCCGGCCGTCTGGGACGCGACCGAGGCCGCGCGCAAGATGCTCAGCTGCATTTACCGCGTGCAGCAGGCCAGCGGCATCAGCTTCGGCGCCGGCCACATCATGGACATCCTGCGCGGCAAGATGACCGACAAGATGGCCCAGTACGGCCACGACAAGCTCAGCACCTTCGGCATAGGCGCGGACCTGGCCGAGGCGCAGTGGCGCGGCGTGCTGCGCCAGCTGATCGCGCGCAACATGGTGCGCGTGGACGCCGAGGCCTTCAGCACGCTGCAGCTGCTGCCGGACGCGCGCCAGGTGCTCAAGGGCGAGGTCAGCGTGGTGCTGCGCGAACAGGCGGCAGGCGCCAAGGCCGGCGGGCGCGGCAAGCGCGTGACCAAGACCTCGGTCAAGGGCCTGGCCGAGGCCGCCCTCAATGCCGGCGCGCTGGAACGCCTGGCGCGCCTCAAAGCCTGGCGCGCCGAAGTCGCCCGCGAGCACAACCTGCCGGCTTTTGTGATTTTTCACGACGCCACGCTGCGCGCCATCGCCGAACGGGCGCCGCAAAGCCTGGACGAGCTGGACGGCATCAGCGGCATAGGCGTCAAAAAGCGCGAAGCCTACGGCGCCGAGGTGCTGCGGGTGTGCGCGGCGCCGGACTAATAAGAAGAAGCATCACGCCCCATCAGGGTTATCCCTTGGCGGCGGGGAGCCCGCCTGGGTTTGGCGCACAAGGTTGTTCCAGGGGCATGGTGCGCCCGGTTTTGGGGCGGCCGGGACCGGAAATTCCGCGGCCGGTGTCCATGCGCCATGCATGGCCTGCATACCAACCCGTGGTTAAGCTCATGACGCATTTTTCGCAAGGGTTTATCCCGAGCGAATAGGCCTTTGCGCCCCCTCGGCGTGCGCAATGCTTGGGTTAGCATTTCGGCGCTGGCACGCATCGTGCTGGACTACAAAAGTTTCACTGACTGGAGAACCCCGTGATCAAAATCGCCAAAAAACATGGTCTTGCCACGCTGGCTGCCGCCGGCCTCACCCTTGCTGCGATGGCACCCGCCCACGCCGGCAAGACACTGGACACCATCAAGTCGCGCGGCCAGGTGATTTGCGGCGTCAACGTCGGCCTGGCGGGCTTTTCCTCCGCCGACAGCAACGGCGCCTGGACCGGCCTTGACGTGGACACCTGCAAGGCCATCGCCGCCAGCGTGCTGGGCGATGCCAGCAAGGTCAAATGGGTTCCCCTGAATGCCCAGCAGCGCTTTACCGCGCTGCAGTCCGGCGAAGTCGACGTGCTCGCGCGCAACACCACCTTTTCGCTGACCCGCGACGCTTCGCTGGGCCTGCACATGACCGCCGTGACTTACTACGACGGCCAGGGTTTCATGGTCCCCGTGAAGAGCAAGATCAAGAGCGCCAAGGCACTGAAGAACGCCACGGTCTGCGTGCAGTCCGGTACCACGACCGAAAAAAACCTGACCGACTTCTCCAAGGCCAACAACCTGAACATGAAGCCGGTGGTGTTTGAAAAGCAGGAGGCCGTCAACGCCGCCTACTTCTCGGGCCGCTGCCAGGCTTACACCACGGACGCCTCGGGCCTGGCCTCGGTGCGCAACAAGGAAGCCAAGGTTCCCGCCGACCACCTGATCCTGCCCGAGCTGATCTCCAAGGAGCCGCTGGGGCCCATGGTGCGCCGCGGTGACGACGAGTGGTTCGCCATTGTCAAGTGGGTGGTCTACGGCCTGATCGAAGCCGAAGAGTACGGCGTGACCCAGGCCAACGTCGACGCCATGACCAAGGACAGCAAGGACCCCGTGGTCATGCGCCTGACCGGCAGCGGCGAGGACACCGGCAAGCTGCTGGGCCTGGACAAGGAATGGCTGGTGCGCGCCGTCAAGGCCGTCGGCAACTACGGCGAGATTTTCGAGCGCAACGTCGGCCCCAAGACGCCCCTGGCGCTGCCGCGCGGCCAGAACAACCAGTGGAACAAGGGCGGCCAGATGTACGCCATGCCGGTGCGCTGATCATCCCTGATCGCCTGATTCCGATGCGTTGAACGCAAGCGGGCCGCTCGCAACCCTCCGTTGTCGAGCGGCCCGTTTTTTTTGGGTACACCGTTTATGTCCGAGCACTCCCTGATCCCACCGCGCGCGGCACCCGCCCTGCGGCGCAAGGTTTTTTCCTGGCGCAGCAAGCAGGCGCGCGCCATCGTTTACCAGGTGCTGGCCGTCAGCCTGATCGTCTTCCTGATCTGGCTGCTGGTCAGCAACACCATGGCCAATATGAAGACCCGCGGCATCCAGAGCGGCTTCGACTTCCTGATGCAGCCGGCCGGCTTCGACATCGGCGAAGGCTGGCTCAGCTACGACTCCATAAACCCCTACTGGAAGGCCTTCCTGGTCGGGCTGGTCAACACGTTGCGCGTGGCGGTGGTCGGCATCGTGCTGACCTCCATCCTGGGCACCCTGCTGGGCGTGGGGCGCTTTTCGCGCAACGCCCTGGTGCGGGCGCTGTGCTACGGCTACGTCGAGACCTTCCGCAACATTCCGGTGCTGCTGCAGCTGCTGATGTGGTACCTGCTGTTCACCGAATACCTGCCGGCCGTCGACCAGGCCCTGCACATCGGCAAATGGGTTTACGTCAGCAAGAACGGCATCTCCTACCCCTCGCCGGTGTGGGGGCTGGGCCAGACCCTGGCGCTGGCCGGCGCGTTGCTGGGTGTCGTGGCCAGCGTGCTGTATGCGCGCAGCGCGCGCAAGCAGTTTGACCTGACCGGCAAACCGCGGCCGGTGTTCTGGGTATCGCTGGCGCTGATCGTCGGCGGTGCGCTCGTCGGCTGGCTGGCCGGCGGCGCGCCCAACGAATGGAACATGCCGCTGCTGACCGAATCGCAGGTCGAAGGCGGCGGCGCGCTGTCGCCCGAATACCTCGCGGTGCTGCTGGGCCTGGTGCTCTACACCTCCGCCTTTGTGGCCGAGGTGGTGCGCGCCGGCATCGCCTCGGTGTCGCTCGGCCAGCATGAGGCCAGCGCCTCGCTGGGCCTGTCGCGCGGCCACTCGATGCGGCTGGTGGTGCTGCCGCAGGCGCTGCGGGTCATCATCCCGCCGCTGACCAACCAGTACCTCAACCTGACCAAGAACTCCTCGCTGGCCGTGGCCGTCGGCTACCCCGACCTGGTTTCCATCGCCAACACCTCGCTGAACCAGACCGGCCGGGCCGTGGAGTGCATCGCCATCATCATGCTGATCTACCTGAGCACCTCGCTGGCGACGTCCGGCCTGATGAACTGGTTCAACAGCCGTGCCGCCATCAAGGAGCGCTGAACGATGAGCAAGACTTTTGTCCCAATCGCAGCCCGCCCCGCCCCCATCAAGATGGAGGGCTTTGTGCCCTGGCTGCGGAGCAACCTGTTTTCCAGCATCGGCAATTCACTGGTGTCCCTCCTCGTGCTGGCGCTGCTGCTGTGGGCCGCTTCGGGCATCGCGCAGTGGGGCATCATCCATGCCGTCACCGCGGCGGAGCCGGACGCCTGCCAGGCAGCGCGCGGCGTGGGCGCCTGCTGGGGCGTGATCCGCGAAAAAGGCCGCATCATCCTGCTGGGCCGCTACCCGCAGCCCGAGCACTGGCGCGCCGAACTCGCGACCCTGCTGCTGCTGGGCCTGGTGGTCGCCAGCTGCATACGCTGGTTCTGGAAGCCCTGGCTGGCGCTGCTGTGGGTGGTGGTGCTGGCCGCCTTCTTCACGCTGATGAGCGGCGGTGTCCTGGGCCTGGCCAAGGTGACGACCGACCAATGGGGCGGACTGCCGCTGACGGTGATGCTCACGGTGATCTCGATGACGATTGCCTTCCCCATCGCCGTGATGGTGGCGCTTGGGCGCCGCGCCAACATGCCGGCCATACGCACGCTGTGCGTTATCTATGTGGAGCTGATACGCGGCGTGCCGCTGATCTCGGTGCTGTTCATGGCCAGTTTCATGTTTCCGCTGTTCATGCCCATAGGCCAGTCGCCCGACGTGCTGGTGCGTGTCATCGTCGGCATCACGCTGTTCGCGGCGGCCTATATGGCCGAGATCGTGCGCGGCGGCCTGCAGTCGCTCTCCAAGGGCCAGACCGAGGCGGCGGCCAGCCTGGGCCTGGGCTACTGGCAGACGCAGGTCAAGATCGTGCTGCCGCAGGCCCTGGGCACGGTGGTGCCCAGCATCATGAACAACTTCATCTCGCTCTTCAAGGACACCTCGCTGGTGACCATCGTGTCGCTGTATGAACTCACGGGCGCACTGTCGCTGGCCGTGGGCTCGGACCCGAACTGGCGGCCCTTCAAGATCGAGGCCTATATTTTCATCGCCGCGATTTATTTCACCTGCTGCTTCGCCATGTCGCGCTACAGCCTGTGGATTGAACGACGGCTCGCCGTGGGCAAAGCCCGTTGAACAGGAACAAAAAAATGAGTGAACCCACCATCCACTTCGACAAGGTCAACAAATGGTACGGCAACAATTTCCACGTGTTGCGCGACATAGACCTGGAAGTCAGGCCGGGCGAGCGCCTGGTGATCTGCGGGCCTTCGGGCTCGGGCAAGTCCACCATGATCCGCTGCATCAACGCACTGGAGGACTACCAGGAAGGCAAGCTCACCGTCGCGGGCTCGCTGCTGGGCGACGACATCAAGGCGATTGACGCGGTACGCCGACAGGTCGGCATGGTGTTCCAGCAGTTCAACCTGTTCCCGCACCTGACGGTGCTGGAAAACCTCACGCTCTCACCGACCTGGGTGGCGGGCCTGTCCAAAAAAGACGCGATCGAGCGCGCCATGCACCAGCTCGAACGCGTGCGCATCGCCGAGCAGGCGCAAAAATACCCGCTGCAGCTCTCGGGCGGCCAGCAGCAGCGCGTGGCGATTGCCCGGGCGCTGTGCCTGACGCCCAAGATCATGCTGTTCGACGAGCCGACCTCGGCGCTGGACCCGGAAATGATCAAGGAAGTGCTGGACGTGATGATGGAGCTGGCCAACCAGGGCATGACCATGCTGTGCGTGACGCACGAAATGGGCTTTGCCAAGGCGGTGGCCGACCGCGTGATCTTCATGGACCAGGGCCAGATCGTCGAAGAGAACACGCCCACGGAGTTCTTCAACCATCCGCAGACCGACCGGGCCAAGGATTTCCTGTCCAAAATTCTGGGGCATTAAACTACGCGCATGTGTCAGCTATTGGGAATGAATTCGGCCAAGCCGGCGGACCTCAGGTTCTCGCTGACCGGTTTCGCCGCGCGCGGCGGCCTGACCGACCACCACGCGGACGGCTTCGGCATCGGCTTTTTTGAAGACAAGGCCTGCCGCCTGTTTGTCGACGCCCAGCCGGCGGCGACCTCGCCGGTGGCCGAGATGCTCAAGCACTACGCCATCAAGTCGCGCAACGTGGTCTCGCACATCCGCAAGGCCACGCAGGGCGACCCGATGCGGCTGGAGAACTGCCATCCCTTCACGCGCGAACTCTGGGGCCGGCACTGGCTGTTCGCCCACAACGGCGACCTGATCGACTACCAGCCGGAGTCCGCCGGCAACTACCAGCCCGTGGGCACCACCGACAGCGAACGGGCTTTCTGCGCGCTGATGGAAGAACTCAAACGCATCAGCCCGCGCGAACCCTGCTCGGCCGACGTCGTGTTCGACACGCTGTGCGCCATGAGCGAGCGCACGGCCGAGTTCGGTGTCTTCAACTACCTGCTGTCCAACGGCCAGTCGCTTTTTGCGCACTGCTCAACCCGGCTGTGGTACCTGGTGCGCGAATGGCCTTTCTCGAATGCCAGCCTGGTGGATGCCGACCTCAGCATGGACTTTGCGCAGACCAACGACCCGGAAGACCGGCTTTGCGTGGTCGCCACCCAGCCGCTGACGCACAACGAAAACTGGCAGCAGATGCAGCCGGGCCAGCTGCTGTGGATGCAAGAAGGCCGCATCGTGCGGCAGGCGCAGCTGGAGGTCAGCGAGGCCATACGGAAGAAATACGAGGCCAGCCTGGCCTGCGTCTAGCCTCAAGCAACAGCCGCCACCCGGCGGGCCTTACTGCAGAAAGCCCATGCTGCGGCCTTCGCGCACCTCGGGTTTGATGCGATGCTCGGCTTCCAGCTGCGCGAGGAATTCCTCGGCCGAGAACTCAGCCGCGAGGATGTCCACCTGGCGTTTGACGGCCGCGAAATCGCCGGGGCACAGCTGGGTGAGCTTGCCCAGGCGCTCGCGCAGCTCGCCGGCCAGCAAGGTTGCGTCGCCGGCCAGCGCCTCGACCACAAACATGGTTTCGCGCTGCTCGCGCGTCAGTGGCATGAACCTGATCTTGAAAGTGAAGCGGCGCAGCGCCGCCTGGTCCAGGCTGTCGAACAGGTTGGTGGTGCAGATGAAAATGCCGGCGTGGCGCTCCATGCCCTGCAGCATCTCGTTGACCTCGGTCACCTCGTAGGTGCGCTGGGCGCCGCGCCTGTCCTGCAGAAAGCTGTCGGCCTCGTCTAGCAGCAGCACGGCTTTTTCGGACTCGGCCTCGCGGAACATGGCGGCCATGTTCTGCTCGGTCTCGCCGACGTACTTGCTCATGAGGTCGCTGGCCTGCTTGATGATCAGGGGCAGGTCCAGCGCCCTGGCGATGTGTTCGGCCAACGCGGTCTTGCCGGTGCCGGGCGGGCCGTAAAAACACAGGCTGCCGTGGCCCCGGCTTTTGAGGGCCTCCACGATGCGCGGCACTTCAAAGCGCGACTCGACATTCAGCATGGACAGGTCGTAGGTGGTGACGCTGCGCCGCCCCGCCGCCTCCGATTTGTTGCCCAGGGCCACGTCGGCGTTCTTGAGCTGCCGCTCTATCAGCGACTCCATCAGCAGCGGCCGGCCGCCGGTCAGGACCGCCTGCATGGCCTGGCCGTCGACCTGCGCGTCCATCTTTTCCTCGGGCGCGCTGGCCAGGCGGGCGAAACGAACGGCCGTGCGTATCTGCGCGGGCGTGAGGCCCTTGCGCGCGGTGAGCTTGGCCACAAAGGCGTCGCTGACCTGCACGCCCTCCAGCGTCTTGCGCACCACACCCTCGCGCGCGCCGGGCGGCGGCGAGCGCAGCTCCAGGTGGTAGGCAAAGCGGCGGCGGAAGGCCGGGTCTATCTGCTCGATGCGGTTGGTGACCCACAGCGTGGGCACGGTGTTGGATTCGAGGATCTGGTTGACCCAGGCCTTGCCGCTGACCGAGCCGCTGGCCGGCACTGGCAGCTGTTCGGAACGCGCCATGAGCTGCGCGGCTTCGCTGGAGATGGGCGGGAACACGTCTTCGACCTCATCGAAGAGCAAGGCCGAATGTGTGCTGCCCTTGAGGAAGACCTGCGCGATCTGCAGCGAGCGGTAGCGGTCGCGCCCGCTCAGCGAATTACCGTCGCGGTCGGCGTATTCCACCTCGAACAGGTCCAGCCCGGCCGCCTGCGACACGACCTTGGCGAGTTCGGTCTTGCCGGTGCCGGGCGGGCCGTAAAGCAGCACGTTGACGCCCTGCTCCTTGGTGGCCACGGCATTGCGCAGCAGGGACACCAGCACCTGCGCGTCCTCCTGCACAAAGGCGAAATCGGCCAGGCCCAGGCTGCTGTGCGCGGCGGGCCGGGTGAAGACGGCCATGAGTTCGTTCTGGTCGCGGTACTCGCGCATCAGCACGGGCGGCAGTTTTTCGCTGACCTTCATGAGGTCGGCCAGGTCGGTGATGTTGTGCTCGGAGATCAGGTTCTCGACCATGCCTATGCGCTCCAGGCGCGAACCGGCGCGCAAGGCTTCGGCGACTTCGGGTGCCTTGACGCCGGCCACGTCGGCGATGGCGGCATAGGCTTCGGGCGCGTTGTTGACCTTGAACTCCACCAGCAGGGAGCGCAGGTCGCGCTGGTAGCGCGCCAGCGTGCCGTAGAGCAGCAGCGCGCGCTCGGCGCGGTTGAGCTGCAGCAGGTTGGCCAGCGCGTCGATGTTTTTTTCGACCAGGGTGGATTGTTTCTTGAGCGCGTGCGTGAGCCAGTCGCCGGTAGCGGCCAGCACCGAGAGCAGATCCCTGGGCTGGTCCTTGGCGTGTTCGTCGAGGTAGAAAAACAGCGTGCCCTCTTCGTAGGGGCCGCGCCATGCGCCGTGGCGCGCCATGAACTCGGCGTCGGTCAGGCTTTCGTGGCCGCGCCAGAATTCGTTGTCCTTGCAGCGGCGAACCAGGAATTCACGCAGGCGCTGCAGCGCGGGCAGCGGCCAGACCAGGTGCCGGCCGGACAGCGAGAGCAAGCTGTTGAGGTCGCGCCTGACGTTGAACTTGGCGCCCTGGCGCGCCGCCAGCGTCAGCACAAAATGCGAACACATCAGGTCCAGCACCGGCGCTTCCTTCAGCCCGGGGGACAGCAGCCATTGCTGCTGCTCGCTAACGGAACGCTTGCTCATGGACAAACCTCCCAATCGCATCTAATGCACCGAATGCAACTACACCGCTGGTTGACATGCCTCTGGACCTTGCCTGTTTGACTGGATGCACCACCCTGGCTATGAGCGCCTTGGCGCCACGGGGTTCAACGAGACTCCACCATAACGCAGCTTGAAGCATCATGGAAGACACTACTTGAACACCCCCGTGTGGAATGCGCCACAGAAACGCGAACGAACGCACGGAAAATGTAGCGGCACAATCTCACCATCGCCACAGAGGACATCATGCTCAGCCTTAACGACATCGAACAGGCCGCCCAGCGCCTGCAGGGCCATTTGCTGGACACGCCCTGCGTGGAATCCCGGACGCTGTCGCAGCTGACGGGCGCGCAGATTTTCCTGAAGTTCGAAAACCTCCAGTACACCGCATCCTTCAAGGAGCGTGGCGCTTGTAACAAGCTCGCGCAACTGTCAGCCGACGAACGGCGCCGCGGCGTGATCGCCATGAGCGCGGGTAACCATGCCCAGGGTGTGGCCTACCATGCGCAGCGCCTGGGCCTGCGGGCGGTGATCGTGATGCCGCGCTTCACGCCGGGCGTGAAGATAGAGCGCACCCGCGGCTTTGGCGCCGAGGTGGTGCTGCACGGCGACTCGCTGGACGAGTCGCGCGCCCACGCCCTGCAGCTGGCCGAACGCGAAGGCCTGGTCTTTGTGCATCCCTATGACGACGAAGCCATCGTCGCGGGCCAGGGCACCGTCGGGCTGGAGATGCTGCATGCCGTGCCCGAACTGGACACCCTGGTGATTGCCGTGGGCGGCGGCGGCCTGATCGCGGGCATGGCCACGGCGGCCAAGGCGCTCAAGCCCGGCATTGAAATCATCGGTGTGCAGACCTCCCGCTTCCCGGGCATGGTCAACGCCATCAAGGGCACCAAGCACCCGCAGGGCACCAGCACCATCGCCGAGGGCATCGCCGTCGGCACGCCGGGCCTTATCCCGCAGGCCATCATCGCCAAGCTGGTGGACGACCTGGTGCTGGTCGACGAGGGCGACATCGAGCAGGCCATGGTCATGCTGCTCGAGATCGAAAAGACACTGGTGGAAGGCGCGGGCGCGGCCGGGCTGGCGGCGCTGCTCAAGTACCCGGCGCGTTTTGCCGGCAAGAAGGTCGGCCTGGTGCTGTGCGGCGGCAACATCGATCCGCTGCTGCTGGCCGCCATCATCGAGCGCGGCATGGTGCGCGCCGGGCGCCTGGCGCGCATCAAGGTCAGCGTGCGCGATATTCCGGGCTCCCTGGCGAAGATCACCGCCACCGTGGCCGACGCCGGGGCCAACATCGACGAGGTGCACCACCAGCGCGCCTTCACCATGCTTTCAGCCCAGAACGTGGAGCTCGAGCTGGTGATACAGACGCGCGGGCGCGACCATATCCAGCAGGTGCTGGCGGCGCTCAACGCGGCCGGTTACGAAGCCTCGGAGCAGCACTGAGCGCGGCGGGAGGCCACGCTCAGTTCCAGCCAATCACCTCAAAACCGCGTTCGCTGAGGCAGCGCTGCACAAAGCTGCGGTAGGTGCTGTTGGGTTTGTCGTTGTGAAACGCCCCCGACACCGCGCCGGCCGAGCCGCCCACGGCAGCCCCCGCGGCACCGGCGCGCAGCACGCCTTCCCCGCCGCGCCCGGTGATCAGGGCGCCCACGGCCGAGGCCACGCCGCCAACGGCCGCGCCCTCACCGGCGCGGCGGCCCACTTCATTGCCGCTTTGCGAGGGGCTGAGCCCGGCGGCCGAGGCCCGCGACATGCAGGCATTGACCTCGGCCTGGCCCTGGGCATCGCCCACGCGGTTGAGCGTGGCATTGGGATACAGCACCGGCCTGGCCGAGGCGCTGTTGGGCCCGCCGGTGGCGCAGGCCGATAGCAGGGCCAGCGCGGACACGGCGGCCGGCAAGAGTCGAAATGAAGTCGGGTATTTCATGCGTTCCTTCCGCAAACAAGCATGGGTAAAGGGTAACGCAACCGGGTAACGAACTGGCGATGGCGGCCTGTTTGCCGCCGGGGCGCCGCATGCGGCTAAAATCTGCCCAGACTTTCAAGCAATTCAGGAACCCCCATGTCCAGTTCAGCCAACCACACCACCAATGCCGCCCACGACAGCCCCACGTCCGCCCAGGAGCAGGAAGCCGTTGACGCCATCGTCCCCGTGATCCCAATCGTTCTGCCCGTGGTCGGCGGCGTGCTGATGTTCCTGCTGGCCTTTATCGCCATCTACATGGCCTGACACTCCTCCGCTTCCCCTAAAAAGTCCGCAGCCTGCGGACTTTTTTGTTTCCGGCCCCGGCGCCCGCCGCCGGCCTGGTTCACCGCAAAACCGCCGTGAAACCGCAGCCCAGGCGCCCTTCGCGGCATTCCATACCCCCATGTCAGGGCTGCCTGAACCCCCGCGCATGGTATGCATAACCTCATGCAAGTTCTGCATAACTTTTGACGGTAACTGCAAGGTAACCAGCGCCTATCTTCTTAAAATGAATTCTCTGGCCGACCCGTGGAAGGCGAAAAAGCAGGCCTTCCGGCTGCTTTTTTGACCTTGCGCCGCAGCACCTCCGGGTTTGCGGCCCCGCCCGCCGACCAGGACCCGGTTGTTGCGTGAGCTGCCCTGTTTCAGGCCCTTGAAGGCCCGGTTCGGAAAAGCCCCCAAGCCTTATTTCGACAGTCGTTTCGATGTCGCAACCTCTCCGGTTGCCGCGCGACGCCTCTCGAAATAACGCTTTTTAACTTTGGAGTTTTTTCGATGAACCAACCTGTGATGCAAGGCCTGCAGCTCAACACACCGAGCTACGTCAAGAACGCGAAACTGATCGCCTGGGTCGCCGACATGGTGGCCCTGTGCAAGCCCGACAATGTGTATTGGTGCGACGGCAGCGAGGCCGAATACCAGCGCCTGTGCCAGCAACTGGTCGACGCCGGCACCTTCAAGAAACTCAACGAGGCCAAGCGCCCCAACAGCTTCCTGGCCCAGAGCGACCCCAGCGACGTGGCCCGCGTGGAAGACCGCACCTATATCTGCTCAGCCAAAAAGGAAGACGCCGGTCCGACCAACAACTGGATGGCGCCCGCCGAAATGCGCCAGACGCTGCAGCCCCTGTTTGACGGCTGCATGAAGGGCCGCACCATGTACGTCGTGCCGTTCAGCATGGGCCCGCTGGGCTCGCCGATCGCGCACATCGGCATCGAGCTGTCCGACAGCCCTTACGTGGCCGTCAACATGAAGATCATGACGCGCATGGGCCAGGCCGTGTTCGGCGTGCTGGGCGTGGACGGCGACTTCGTGCCCTGCGTGCACACCGTGGGCGCGCCGCTGGCCGAAGGCCAGCAGGACGTGAAGTGGCCCTGCAACAAGACCAAGTACATCGTGCACTACCCCGAGACCCGCGAGATCTGGTCTTACGGCTCCGGCTACGGCGGCAACGCGCTGCTGGGCAAGAAGTGCTTTGCGCTGCGCATCGCCTCCAACATGGGCCGCGACGAAGGCTGGCTGGCCGAACACATGCTGATCCTCGGCGTGACCAACCCCCAGGGCAAGAAATACCACGTGGCGGCCGCTTTCCCCAGCGCCTGCGGCAAGACCAATTTCTCCATGCTGGTGCCGCCCGCCGGTTTTGACGGCTGGAAAGTCACCACCATAGGCGACGACATCGCCTGGATCAAGCCCAGCGCCGACGGCAAGCTCTACGCCATCAACCCCGAAGCCGGTTATTTCGGCGTGGCCCCGGGCACCAACTTCCACACCAACCCGAACTGCATGGCGAGCCTGGACAAGAACGTGATCTTCACGAACGTGGCCCTCACCGACGACGGCGACGTGTGGTGGGAAGGCATGGAAAAAGACACCGGCGGCCAGCCCGCGCACCTGATCGACTGGCAAGGCAAGGACTGGACGCCGCAGATCGCCAAGGAAACCGGCGCCAAGGCCGCCCACCCCAATGCCCGCTTCACCGTGGCCGCCACCAACAACCCGGCGCTCGACAGCGCCTGGGACGACCCGAAGGGCGTGGCGATTGACGCCTTCATCTTCGGCGGCCGCCGCTCCACCACCGTGCCCCTGGTGACCGAGGCGCGCAACTGGGTCGAAGGCGTTTACATGGCCGCGACCATGGGTTCGGAAACCACGGCAGCCGCCACCGGCCAGGCCGGTGTGGTGCGCCGCGACCCCTTCGCCATGCTGCCCTTCATGGGCTACAACATGAGCGATTACTTCCAGCACTGGCTCAACGTCGGCAAAAAGCTGGAAGCCACGGGCGCCAAGATCCCCAAGATCTACACCACCAACTGGTTCCGCAAGGGCGAGGACGGCAAGTTCGTCTGGCCCGGCTACGGCGAGAACATGCGCGTGCTCAAGTGGATGATCGACCGCATCGAAGGCACGGGCAAAGGCTCGGAGCACATCACCGGCATCAGCCCCGCCTATGAAGACCTGAACTGGACCGGCCTGAACTTCAGCGCCGAGCAGTTCAAGACCGTGACCAGCATCGACAAGGCCGCCTGGCTCAAAGAGCTGGAGCTGCACGCCGAACTGTTCAAGCAACTCGAACATCACCTGCCGAAAGAGCTGGGGGAGACCAAAGCCGCGATCGAGCGCCGCCTGGCTGCCTGACCGGCGGACCCAAGCGGGCACGGCGCACGACCTGCGCCGCGCCTCACGCCCCGAGGCCTCCCGGCCGGGGCAAAAAAAAGCCACCTGACAAGGTGGCTTTTTTTGTGGGCCGCCGCTGCGGGCGGCCGGGCATCCGGCGGGATGCTTAGATGTAGCTGCGGTGGTAGGCGCGCAGTACCGAGGCGCCGCTGGCGGCTTCGGCGCGCTCTGCCTTGGCGACAGGAGTGGCGGGTGCTCCCACTTCAGCGTCGGCGGCGCGTTGCAGGGCCATCTGCAGGTCGGCCATCACGCGGGGGTCGTTCTTGGCGGCTTGCCACAGGCGCTGGTCGGCGCGGGCTTCAGCCAGGCTGCGCGACCAGTCGTCCAGGCCGGCTTTGACACGGGCGGCCAGGTTGCGCGCGGTGCCGGCGAACAGCGCCAGGACGGCAAAGGCGACAGCCCACAAGGCGATCCACATCACCAGGAGGTGGCCTTCGGTGACGCTGTCCATCACCTGGTAAGCCACCACCATGATGGCGGCCGCCACGGCGGACAACAGCAGCGTGGCGAGGCCGCGGGTGCCGGTGAAGGCCTGGCCCAGCTGGCGTACGGCACCAAAGGCCGACTCAGCGCGGACAACGCCGGGGTGCTGTGTGGAATGTTTGATATTGACGAAGCTGGTCATGATGAACTCCCGTTATGGCTAATCCCCGCCAGGACAAGATATCTCGGCGGGTACAGGGATATTAGGGTTATCACTGATGCTATTCAACTTTATCTTTATGATGAGATTCATTCACACTAGTGATAACCTTGCCGCCTGCCCCTAAACCCATGGCTTCCGACACCTTCAATCCCCTCAATTTCCGGACACTGGACCTGAACCTGCTCCGTGTGTTCGACGAAGTGATGGCAGAGCGCAGCCTGACGCGGGCCGCGCGCAACCTGTCGCTGACCCAGCCCGCCGTCAGCAATGCGCTGCGCCGGCTGCGCGAGACCCTGGGCGACGAGCTGGTGCAGCGCAGCGGCCAGGGCATGGCTCCCACACCGCGCGCCCTGGCCATCTGGCCGGCCGTGCGCGAGGCGCTGCAGCAGCTGCAGGAGTCGCTGGTTCCCAACGAATTTGTGCCCGGCGAGGCGAACACCACCTTTGTGCTGGCCATGGCCGACGCCACCGCGGCCGAGCTCATGCCCGGCCTGGTCGAAACGCTGGAGCGCGAAGCCCCGGGCGTGTCGATACGGGTGGTGCCGCTCACCACCCGCGACCCACGGCGCCTGCTGGACGAGGAAACCTGCGACCTGGCCATAGGCTACTTTCCCTCGCTGCTGGCCGACCTGACGGCCAGCGAGCAAAGCGGCGAGCCGCTGCCGTTTTCGCACCAGCGGCTCTACGACGGCGAATATGTCTGCGTGATGCGCAAGGACCATGCGCTGGCCACCGGCCCCTTCACGCTCAACCGCTTTTGCGCCGCGCGCCACATGCTGGTGAGCTTTTCGGGCCGGCCCTACGGGTTTATCGACGAAGCCCTGGCCTCGCTGGGACGCAAGCGGCAGGTCGTGCTCACCGTCAACCAGTTTTTCACCGCCGGCCGGGTGGTGGCCAACTCGAACCTGCTGACGGTGTTGCCGCGCCACTTTGTGCGCGTAACCGGCATTGCCGAGCAGCTGGTGTTGCGCCCCTTGCCTTTTGACGTCTCGCCGGTGCATGTGGATGCGGTGTGGCACCGCCGTTCCCGCCAGCGCAGCGCCCACATGTGGCTGAGGCAGGCGGTGGTGCGCGCCGCCGACCAGGCGTTCTCGGCCTGAGCGCCTCTCCCTGTATTACAGATGACATGGGGAAGCGCTTGCGCGCCCGGCGGTACATCCGCTAAGCTGGCCCCGCCCGTTCCAGGACCAGGGCCACAACAACCATGCAAGCCCGAGGGACCCCTTCCGTGACAACACGCCCGAATTTCCGCCTGCGCCCGCTGAGCGCATCCCTTGTCCTGCTCGGCCTGCTCGCGGCGCCCGGCAGCGGCATCGCCCAAAGCACAGACTGGAACGCCGGCGCCGGGGGCAACTGGAGCACCGGCGGCAACTGGACCAGCGGCGTGCCCACCGGGGCCACCGCCGCGCGCCTGACCAATGCGGGCGACCAGACAACCCTGAACGCAGGCGGCACAGCGCAGTCGCTGGAAGTGCAAGGCAGCGGCGAGGTCATCGTCGACACGGGCGGGTCGCTGGCCGTCGGCGACCTCATCAGCCTTGGAACGACCACCGTCGGCGCCGCCGGCCCCGCCAGGCTCACGATACAGGGTGGCGGCACGGTGAGCGCCGCCCACCTTTTCGCGGGTGACGCAGCCCGCCAGGGCATTGTCACGGTCACCGGCACCGGCTCCAGCCTGACGCTTGCGCCGGTCGGGCTGGGGCAGGCGCAGCGCTTTGAGATAGGCGGCAACGGCGCGGGTGAGCTGCACATTGATGCCGGCGCCAACGTCACGGTCAACGGCACGCGCACCCTGCATGTGGGCGACACGGCCAACGGCACGCTCTTCATAGGCAGCGGCGCGGGCGCCGGCACGCTCACGGCCGACAGCGTGATCCTCGGCACGGCGGGCTCCTCCGTGCAGTTCAACCACACCGGCACCACAACGTTTTCAGCAGCTGTTTCCGGCAACGGCTCTCTGACCAAGTCGGGCGGCAGCGGCACCACCATCCTCACGGGCGCCAATACCTATACCGGCGGCACCACCGTGGGAGCCGGCATACTGCTGGGCAACACCACCAGCCTGCAGGGCAATATCACCAACAACGCGGGCGTGACCTTTAACCAGGCCGGCAATGGCACCTACGCCGGCACAATGACCGGCACGGGCATCCTCGCCAAAAGCGGCGTGGGCACCGTGGTGCTGACGGGCGCCAACAATTATTCCGGCGGCACCAGCGTGACGAACGGCACCCTGCAGGGCAACACCACCAGCCTGCAGGGCAACATCACCAACAACGCTGCCCTCATCTTCGACCAGGCGGCCACAGGTACCTACTCCGGCGCCATGACCGGCACCGGCACCCTCACCAAAATGGGCGCCGGCAACCTGGTGCTCGCCGGCGTCAACGGCTACAACGGCGCCACCGCCGTCAATGCCGGCACGCTGTCGGTCAACGGCAGCATCGCCAACTCGGCCGTCACCGTCAACAACGGCGGCACGCTGGGCGGCAGCGGTACGGTGGGCACCACCACCATCGCCGCGGGCGGCGTGCTGGCGCCGGGCAACTCCATAGGCACGCTGACGGTCAACGGCAACGTGACGTTTGCAGTGGGGTCGATCTACCGTGTTGAAGTCGACCCGGCCGGCAATAGCGACCGCATCAACGCCACCGGCACCGCGACGATCAACGGCGGCACAGTCGATGTGCAGGCCGGCGCCGGCACCTATGCCGCCAGCACGCAGTACACCATCCTTACCGCTGCGGGCGGGCGCACCGGCAACTTTGCCGGCGTCACATCCAACCTGGCGTTCCTGACGCCGACGCTGGGCTATGACGCCAACAACGTTTTCCTCACGCTGGCGCGCAATCAAACGCCCTTCGCCTCGGTTGCCATCACGCCGAACCAGATCGCCGCATCGACCGCGCTGCAGAACGCCGGCAATGCGGGCGACATGGGCACGGTGCAAACCGCGCTGACGGGGCTGTCGGCCGTGCAGGCGCGTGCCGCCTATGACGCAGCCGGAGGCGCGGGTATCGTTGAGCTGCGCCGCGCCTCCGCCGGCTTTGCCGCCAGCCTCGGCAACCAGCTGCAGGCTCGCCTGGCCGCGGTGCAAGGCCGGGGCACCGGCACACTGGCCAATTCCTTTACCGACCGGCCGCTTCTGCTGGCCGCCAATGACACGCTGTCCGGCCTGATGGCGCCGGTGTCCGATACGCCCCCGCGCAAGTTTTCGCTCGCCGGCAACGCGCCGGCGCTGCCCGCCGCTTCGGATGCGGGCCAGGGCCTCTGGGCGCGCGGTTACGGCGGCCACAGCACCACCGACGCCGACGGCAACGCGGCAGCCAGCCGCCTGCGCGGTTCGGGACTGAGCATTGGCTTTGATGCGGAGGCCAGCGAAGGCTTGCGTTTAGGCGTGGCCGTAAGCACCGGCACCGCCCGCCTGTCCACCGACAACAACGAGACCGGCAAGACACGCGGCACCGCGCTTGCGGTGTATGGCGGCTACACCAGCGGTGCCTGGAGCTTCAGCGGCTCGGCCGGCATGAGCTGGGGCAAGAACCACATGGACCGCGGCATCGCCTTCGGAACGCTGAGCCGCACGGCCAGCGGCGACTTCGACAGCGACACGCTCTCGGCCTACGGCGAGGCCACCTATTCACTCGCCATGGACGGCTGGACACTGCAGCCGCTGGCTGGGCTTTCGCTTAGCAAGAACAAGGCGAACGGCTTTACGGAAACGGGGGCCGGCGCGCTGAACCTGCAAGTGGCGAGCCAAACCACCCACTCATCCAGATCAATCCTGGGCGCCAGGGCCTTCTTTGACGTGGGCCGCATCCGCCTGGAGCCCCGCGTGGTCTGGGCCCATGAGTTCGGCGACCTGAACACGCCGATGACGGCGCAGTTCCAGGGCGCGGCCACGGCTTCGCCTTTCCAGATTTCGGGCGCGGCACTGAAGCGGGACACGCTGATCCTCGGGCTGGGCGCGACCGGCAGCATAGGCAAGGGAGTTGATCTCTTCGCGGACGTGCAAGCCGAATTCAACGCGGCCCAGCGCAACGTGGCAATGCTGGTGGGATTGCGCAGCCGCTGGTAAACGGCAAGCCGCCGCGGCCCGGATCCAGGCTCTGGGTTCTTTCCAGGGCATGCTTTTTGCGTACGGCTCTGCACACACATTGTCTGCAGGAGCCCCGAATGTCCCAGCCTGAATTTCCCTTGCTCCGCCGCCGCGGCACGTTGAAGTGGCTCGCCGGCGGCGCGGCCTGCCTCGCCCTGCCCGCTTTCGCGGCCTGGCCTGACAAACCCATCAAGATCATCGTGACCTTCCCGGCCGGCGGCGCCAGCGACATCGTCGCGCGCCTCATGGCCGAGCAACTCGGCAAAAAGCTGGGCCAGGCGGTGGTGGTGGACAACCGCCCCGGGGCGGGCGGCAGTGTGGGCGGGCTGGTGGTGGCGCAGGCGCCCGCTGACGGCTACACCTTGATGCTCAGCAATTCGACGCCGGTGTCCATAGGGCCGTTCGCGCTGGAGAAGCAACCCTATGACCCGGTGGAAGGCTTTACCCATATCGCGCTGATCGGCAACGCGCCCTGTGTGGTCATGGCCAACCCGCACGCGCCCATCAAGACCATCACGGATGTGGAATCGCAGGCACGCAAGGCGGGCCGGCTGGATTTCGGTTCGGGCGGGCCGGCGTCCATAGGTCACATCTACGGCGAGCTGATGAAAAAAGCCATGGGCGTGAACCTGCAGCACATTCCCTACCGCGGCGGCGCGCCCATGGCGACCGACCTGATCGCCGGCGTGATTCCGATCGGTATTGATGTGCTGACGGCGTTTGTGCCCTACTTCAAGAGCGGGCAGCTCGTGCCGCTGGCGGTGACCTCGGCGGCGCGTTCACCGCTGGTGCCCGAGGTGCCCAGCGTGCTCGAGTTCGGCTACCGCAAGCTGGTGCTGGACAACTTCTTCGGCCTGAGCGGGCCGGCGCACATGCCGGCCGACATGGTGGCGCGGCTGAACGCCGCGTGCAACGAGATCCTCGCCACACCGGAAGTCAAAAAGAAGATGCTGGAGTTGGGCATCACCACCCAGGCCATGAGCCCGGCCGCGTTTGGCGGCTTCGTCAAGGAGCAGGTGGCGGTGCTGGCACCCGCCGTGAAGGGCGCGGGGGTGAAGCTTTGAAAAACGGCGCGACGCGTTCGGCGGCCGAACGCGTCAGCGAACCACGCTGAGGTAGGCGTAGGCGGCCGTGCGCAGTTCCTGAGCTTGCTGCGGGTTGCGGCCGGCACGGGCTTCAGCGCGTTCCATCAGGTTGTGGGCCACGCCGTTGATGGGGGCCACGCCAGCGGCGGAAGGCAGGAAACGGGCGATTTGGGCAAACAGGCTGTACATGTCGAAAGTCACCCACGGGTGGGTGAAAAGTTACGGTGAATCAAGAATAAGGGTTTTCCCTAGGGTTTCAAGCCTAAGATGGATCCACAACCATGCAAAACATGCATAGTTTGATCCACAGGCCCACATAGCCGGGGTTTTATGGGAGGAATTCACGCTCGCGATACGGCTATGCTCCCAGCATGTCCGCCCCCTCCTCCGCATCGACGACGGCCGTGACGCCTGTTTCGCTGCCGGGCGAGGAATTGCTGCGGCAAATCGCCGCCAACATCGACGCCATGCTCTGGTCCTGGGACCCGGCCGGCGGCCGCATCACCTACACCAACCCGGCTTTCGAGATGTTCTGGGGCCAGTCTGCCGACAAACTGGCGGGCGACCCCTGGCAGTGGCTGGAGCAGGTCGACCCGGCGGACCGCGACCGGGTGCGGCAGCTGCAGCTGGCCGCCGTCAAGCGCAGCGAGGAATACCGCGTGCGCAGGCCCAACGGCGACGCTGCCCGGCTGAGCCAGCGCGCGCTGCCCATCCACAGCCCCTCGGGGCAGCTGTTGCGCGTCATCCACCTGGCCAACAACATCACCTGGCAGCTCGACACCTCCAAGCAGCTGCGCGTGGAAATCGGCCGGCGCACCGACTCCGAGGCCAAATACCGCGCGGTGGTGGAAAACGTCAGCGAGGGCATCCTGGTCACCGCGGGCGGGCGCATCCTCTATGCCAATCCCAAGGCGCTGAAACTAACCGCGCTGGACGAAGCCACCGCCAAGTCGCGGCCCTTCATCGAATTCATCCACCCCGACGACCGCGAGCGGGTGCTGGCCAACCACTTGAGGCGCCTGCGCGGCGAGACGGTGGAGAACCACTACCAGTTCCGCGTGCAGCACAGCCAGAGCGTCACGCGCTGGCTGGAAATCAGCGCGGTGATGTTCGAGTGGGAGGGCACGCCGGCCACGCTGAACTTCCTGACCGACGTGACGCTCAAGCGCCAGGCCGAGGAAGACATGCTCAAGGCGCTGGCGCACGAGCGCGAGCTGTCGGAGCTCAAGTCGCGCTTTGTCGCCGTCACCTCGCACGAATTCCGCACGCCGCTGGCCGCCATCCTGTCGTCGGTGGAGCTGCTCGACGCCTACGGCGCGAGTTTTCCGGCCGAGGAGCGCCGCGAATTGCTGGGCCAGATCAAGACCGCCGTCGCGCGCATGAGCAACATGGTGGAACAGGTGCTGCTGACCAGCCGCCTGGAACTGGGCAAGTTCAGGTTTGAACCCGCGCCGCTGCTGGTGCCCGACTGGCTGGTGCAGGTGGTGGCCGAGCTCGAGCGCGGCAACCCGCAGGCCGCGCGCGTGTCCCTCACTTGCGACGGGCTGGACGCGCCGCGCACGGCGGACCAGCAGCTGCTGCGCCACATTGTGGTCAACCTGCTGGGCAACGCGCTCAAGTATTCGGACCCGGACACGCCGGTGAGGTTTGCGGTGCGCGGCGTGGGCGAGCAGATCCACTTGCGCATCAGCGACCAGGGCATAGGCATTCCGGAGGCCGACCTGCCGCGCCTGTTCGGCAGCTTTCACCGCGGCACCAACGTCGGCAATATTTCCGGCACCGGCATAGGCTTGCACATCGTCAAGGAGTGCGTGGACCTGCACCGCGGCGAGATCGAAGTCAGCAGCCGGCCCGGACAAGGCACCAGCTTCACGGTGCGGCTGGCGGCTCCGCCGGCCTGACAAGCCGTGCCCGAGCTGGCGGGGCTAATCGGCTATCTCGAACTGCGGGTTCCACGCCACCTCCCAGAGATGGCCGTCCGGGTCCTGGAAGTAGCCCGCATAACCGCCGTAAAAAGTCGCGCCCGCCGGCTTGATGATCACGGCACCGGCTGCTCCCGCCTCGGCCATCACGGCGTCGACCTCTTGCCGCGAGGCCACGTTGTGCGCCAGTGAAAACGCCGGCGCCCCGCGCCGCGATCCCGGCAAGCCCGTGTCGTGCGCCAGGCTGGCGCGCGGCCACAGGGCCAGCTTGAGGCCCGGCTGCAACTCGATGAAGACCACGGCGCCGTGCTCGAACTCTTCACCCACGATGCCGGGCGTTGCCAGCCCCAGGCCCTCACGGTAAAAAGCCAGCGAGCGCTGAAGGTCGTCAACGCCCAGGGTGATCAAGGTGATACGGGGTTTCATCAGGATCTCCTCCGGTGGTAAGTCAGCGCCGCCGTGATGCAAAACACCAGCGCGCCGCGCGGCAGCGCCTCGGCGCTGTCCAGCACGATGGCGCGGTTGCCTTCGTAGCGCAGCTCCACCGGGAACAGCGTGCGGAAGGTGTCGACCAGCGTGGTCTTGCAGTTGAAGTAAAGCGCGTACTGCGAGGGGTTGGATTTGACCGGGCCCAGGCGCAGGGTGCTGCCGCTTTTGCTGGCCGAGGTCAGGTAGGCCGGCTCGCCCCACTTGAGCGTTTCCTCGATCTCGCCGACGCCGGGCGTGGCGGCCGCGGTGTCCAGGACCAGGCGGCGCAACACCAGCAGCTTGCGCCGCAGCGGCGGGGGATAGGCCGCGAAGGTGCGCGCGACGTCGGCGTTCTCGATGTCTTGTTTCACAAGCGGCTCCTGTTGCCTGTCTTCATCTGCTTGCAGTTTGTGAAATCTAGCATGGGCGCAAGGCCACAGGCGTCTTCCCGCACAATCGGCGGGTGAACATCCAGCTCCTGTCCGACCTTCATCTCGAATCCAACCCGAATTTCACGGCCCAGCCCGTGCCCGGCGCCGACCTGCTGGTGCTGGCCGGCGACATCGGCTCCTACCAGCAGGGTTCGCTGCTGGCTGAACGGGACATCGCCGACTTCGGCCTGGCGCGGTTCTCACCCTTGCCCGCTGCACAGGGCGGCGCGGGCTGGCCCACGCCGGTGTTCTTCCTGCCGGGCAACCACGAGTACGACGGCCTGGACTTTGACGCCACCCATGCGCGGCTGCGCGAAACCTGCGAGCGGCTGGGCATGGTCTGGCTGGAGCAGGAGACCGTGGTGCTGCAGGGCGTGCGCTTTGTCGGCAGCACGCTATGGACCGACTTCGACGCCCTGAGCGCGGGCCAGGGGCAAGACGCCGGCATCACGCTGGGCGAGCAACTGAAGGCACGCGAAAAAGCCTTTCGCGCGGCCAATTTTTACCTGAGCAAAAACCATTCGTTCAGGAATGGCCAGCCCCTGCTGGCGGCCGATGTGCGTGAGCAGGGCCTTCAAAGCCAGGCCTGGCTGCGACAGGCGTTGGCCCAGCCCTTTGAGGGCCCCACGGTCGCCGTGACCCATTTCGCGCCCAGCCTGCTGAGCGCCGACCCGCGCTACGGCCTGGTGCCGGGCACGGCGGGTTTTTGCAACGCGCTCGATGAACTGCTGCCGCTGGCCGACCTGTGGCTGCACGGCCACCTGCATTGCGCGATCGACTACACCAGCCGCGGCTGCCGCGTGGTGGCCAACCCGCTGGGCTATGCGCGCAAAGGCGAGCAGGAGCGATTTTTGCCCGAACTGCTGATCCCCATCGGCCAATAGCATTCTTATGGCTGCGTTATGGCTGCACGGCCGGCGCAAAGGTGCTGACTAAAGTCGTAGCGCGGCGGCACCTCTTTTTCTTTGGAACTTCCCGCGCGCCACGCGACCCAATCAGGGTCGGCAACGTGGGGCCCAGCGTGTCAAGCGGTGATAACACTTTGTTCCAATTGTTGATTTGCGCGCTGTTCGGCTTGCAGGTATCTTGCTTGAAGGGTTCATGCAGGACTTCCTGCACCGCACCCGAATCGGGGAGAGCACTATGAAAAGCAATGTGTCCTATCTTGGCGCCTGGCTTGCCGCCGCCGGCCTGGCATTTGCACTCGCGTTCGCGGCGCCCAATGATTCCAGCGTGATGGGCCGCCTGCCCGCCTTCATGGCGCAAACCCTGCTGCGACAGCCGGTCACGGTGCCCGAAGGCCTTCCGTCGGACCGCACGCTGGCACTGATCACCTTCAAGCGCGGCCAGCGAGCCGACGTCGAGAGCTGGATCCAGGGCATGAACCTCAGGAACGACCCATCAATCACCTGGATGCGCATGCCGGTGCTCAACGACCCGGGCACACTCACGGGCCGCAGCGCGGTGGAAGACCGGCTGCTGCAGCACTACACGGCCGATACCGAGCGGGCCAAGATGGTGCCGGTGTTCACCGACCGCGCCAGTTTTGTGCGCTCCGCCGGCCTCGGCAGCACCGACCAGGTCTACGCCGTGGTGGTCAACCGCCAGGGCGAGGTGCTGGCACGGGTCGAGGGCCAGTTTGATGCCGACAAGGCGCAGACCCTGCGCGAAACACTCCAGCAGAAAACCTTTTAGCCCGCACTTGCACTTCGTGTAATGCGCGGCACCTCAGGCGCTATACGAAGCGAGCCGTCCCCTACCAGCAGGGGCCGCGGGACTGGCTTTGCCAGACCGCAGGCGCCGCCCCCTTGAGGGGGGAACAAGCTACACGCAGTGAGCTTGGACAGGGGGTACCAATTTTTGGGGGAACAAGCTACACGCAGTGAGCTTGGACGGGGGTGTTACCCACCTTCCGTGCCCAGCGTGAAATAGAAGGTCGCGCCCTTCCCTGGTTCAGATTTGGCCCACACCTTGCCGCCGTGCCGCGCGATGATGCGGTGCACCGTGGCCAGGCCGACGCCGGTGCCGGAAAATTCCGACGGCGTGTGCAGGCGCTGGAAGGCGCCGAACAGCTTCTCGGCATAGGCCATGTCAAAACCCGCTCCCTGGTCGCGCACGAAGTACACCGTCTCGCCGGCCTCGCCGGTTTCGCGGCCGAAGCTGATCTCGGTGAAGGCCTGCCTGGCGCTGAACTTCCAGGCGTTGCCCAGCAGGTTGTCGAGCACCTGCTTGAGCAGCCTGGGGTCCCCCGGCCCCGTGACGCCGGGCTCGACATGCAGCCGCGCGTCGCGGCCGGGATCGTGCTCGCGGTAGCCGGCCAGCAGGGCCTCGGCGAGCGCGCTCAGGTCGACGCGCTCCCAGCGCAGGCTGGAACGCGACACCTGCGCCAGCGCGAGCATGGCGTCGATCAGCTCGCCCATTTGTGAAACACCCGCGCGTATGCGCGCCAGGTAATGCCGGCTGCGTTCGGTCAAAGGAGTGGTTTCGGCCTTGGCCATGGTCCGCTCGAGCAGGTCGCTGAAGCCGTCCACCGCGCTCAGCGGGCTGCGCAGGTCGTGCGACACCGAGTAGGAAAAAGCCTCCAGCTCCTTGTTGGCGAATTCAAGCTGCTCGGTGCGCTGCTGCACACGCTCCTCGAGGCTGGCATTGAGGCGCAGGATTTCCTCGCGCGCGCGCTTGCGTTCACGGATATTGGTGTTGATGCCCAGCACCCCGTTGACCTTGCCCTGCTCGTCGCGCACCACCGTCCAGCGCGCTTCTATGCACACCGTCGAACCGTCGCGCGCGCGCTGCTCGAGCTCGCCGCTCCAGTCGCCCTCGTTGGCCAGGGTCTTGGTCATGCTGTCCAAAAGCACCTGCGGATCGGGGTACATGAGATCCTCCATGGTCTTGCCGAGCACCTCCTCGGCCGTCCAGCCGTAAAGGCGCTCGGCGCCCTTGTTCCAGAAACGTATGGTCCGGTCCAGGTTGCGGACCATGATGGCGTCCTGCGCCCGGTCCAGCAGCGAGGCCTGCTCGCGCACCTTGATGACGGCCTGCCGCTCGGCTTCCTGGCTGCGCTGGCGCTCCAGGTGGGCGCGCAGGCTGACGATGCCGAAGGCCAGGTTGTCGGCTAGCTCCTGCAGCAGCTTGATTTCATCAGCACTGAATATCTGCGCCTCGCCCGAATACAGGCACAGCACGCCAAAGCTGCGGGGCCCGTCGCGCAGCGGCAGGCAGATCGCGCTGAGGAAACCGCGCTCCAGCGCATGCGCATGCCAGTAGAACTTGTTGTCGACGCGGCTGATGTCGCCGGTCTGCTGGGCTTGCCCGCTGCGCACGGCTTGGCCCGCCGGGCCCTGGCCGGTGGCGTCGTCATCGCGCCAGCTCAGGCGGATCGCCGCGAGATAGCCGTTTTCGTTGCCGGCATGGGCCATGGGCAGGATGCTGCGCTCCGCGTCGTCCTGCGCATAACCCACCCAGGCCATGCGGTAACCTCCCACGTCGACGGCCACGCGGCACACCTCGGCCAGCAGCCCCGCTTCCTCGTCCACGCGGTTGATGGCGACGCTGGAGCGGCTCAGCATCTGCAGAGCCCGGTTGGTGCTGGCCAGTGCCAGGTCGGCCAGCTTGCGGTCGGTGATGTCGCGCGCCGTGCCCACCACGCGCTCCAGCTCGCCCGCAGCGTTCATGACCGGGTAGGCGTGGTCGCGTATCCACAGGACCCTGCCGTCCGCTGAGCGGATGCGGTATTCGATATCCGAGGCCTGGCCGCTGCGGTTGCGCTTCCTGGCCTCTTTGAGCAGGTGGTTGTCCTCCGGCAGCGTGACCTCGGCGTACGAGAGAGGGTCGGCATAAAGGCTTTCACGGCTGCGGCCCCAGACCCTTTCATAGCCGGGGCTGACATACAGCGGGCGGCCGGTGTGCGGGTCGACGATATAAAAAACGTCATGGATGTTTTCCGCCAGTTCGCGAAAACGCGCCTCGCTGCTGACCAGGGCCGCCTCGGCGCGCGCGCGCGCCAGCGCGATACCGGCCAGCCGCGCCGCGATGTTGATCAGCTCGAGTTCCGCGGGCTGGGGCCTGCAGGGGTAGGCGCGGTAGATCGCGAAGGTCGCGAGCACCTCGCCGTCGTTGGACACCACCGGCATGGACCAGCAGGCTCGCAGCCCATGCTCGCGCATCAGCTCGCGGTAGTCCTGCATCAGCGGGTCGATCTGCGTGTCTTCCACCACCACCAGGTGGTTGCGGAAAGCGGCAGTGCCGCAGGCCCCCACGCCCTCGCCGACGGGCAGGCCTTCGATGGCCTGGTTGTAGCGCTCGGGCAGGCTGGGCGCGGCACCCAGGTGCAGCTTCCCGTCCTCGACCAGCAGGATGGAGCACAGGCTGTCCGGCGAGCTGTCTTCGATCAGGCGCACGACGGCTTCCAGCGATTTCGCCAGGGGCGCGCCGCCGGCGATCAGCGCCAGCACCTGCTCCTGCGCGTGGGCGAAGTTTTCCGCCGCCTTCTGGGCGGTGATGTCGTTGAACACGGTGACGCCGCCCTTCATCACGCCGGCGGCATCACGCAGCGGCCGGGTGCTCAGGCGCAGCACGCGGTCTTCCGCGCCGGCCCGGCGAAAAACCACATCCCAATTGTCGATGGTGATGCCGCGCGCGGCCTGCGACAAGGGCCGCTCCGACTCGGCATAGGCGGTTTTGCCGTCCAGCATCAACAGCTGGTGGCCGCGGCGCCAGTCTTCCAACCGCATGCCGGGATCCGGCGCCCCGCTGAACAGCGCGCGTGCCGTGGCGTTGAACAGCAGGAATCGGCCCTCGGTGTCCACGGCGATCACGCCCTCGTTCATGCTGTTGAGGATGAGGTCCAGCAGGGTGCGCTCCTTGTCCACGCGATCCAGCATGGCGTCGAGCTCGCGCTGCCGCGCCTGCAGCGATTCGGCCATGCGGTTGAAGGTGTGGCCGATCTCGCCGAGCTCGCCCTGGTACAGCGGGCCCAGCCTGACGCGCGCGTCAAGGTTGCCCCGCGCCACCTCGTTGGCCTCTTTCAGGATCGCCTTGGCGGGGTTGACGATCAGCCGGTTGCCCAGCCACCATGCGCATGCCACGCCGAACAGCGCCACGGCGAGCAGCGCCAGCAGTTCAATCGCCAGCTCCTCGTGGCCGGACGCCGCGATCACCGCTTCCGGCGCGCTGATCACCACAAGCAAGCCCTCGCGTCCGCCGCCCGGTACGGGCGCCGCGGCATAGACCCGCTGCACGCCCTGCGCGTCAGGCGCCTGCTGCACACCTTGCCGGCGCTCCCGCACGGCCTGTTGCACGACGGGGTCCGGGTGCGGCCGGCCCAGCCAGGACGGTGCCGGCGGGGACATGGCCAGCACCGTGCCGTCCCGGTCCAGCACGGACAGGCGCGCGCCCGGCAGGGAGGACACATCCGCCAACGATTCCGCCAGGGCGGGCAGGCCCAGCACCGCGAAGGCCACGCCGCTGACCTTGCCGGCCTCGTTGCGCACCGGTACCGCGAAGCCTATGCCGGGACGCCCGCTGGCGCGGCCCACGGCATAGCGGCCCACCGCGAAGCGCTGGCCCGCCATGACCTGCTGGAAATAGGGCCTGTCAATGGTGCCCAGGTTTTTGGCCAGGCCCAACGCGTCGCACAGCAGCTTGCCGTCGGTCGCGGCCAGGCCTATGTTGGTGAACTCGGGATGCTCGGCATGGAGGTTTTTCAGGTGCTGATCGCACAGGCCGGGCACCGGATTCTTGATGTGCGGCCCGCTGGCGATGCCGCTGAGCAGTTCGTGGACCAGGTCCACGGTGCGCTGCGTGCGCGACGAGAGCATCAGCACATCCGACAGCAGGTCGGACTGCGCCAGCCGCAGCGCGGCCCGGTGGCTTTGCTGCGCGGAGTAAACAAGCAAGCCGAAGACGGGGAGCAGCGCGAGCAGCACCAGCATTACCAGACGGGTACGCAGTCCCAGCCATCCCAGCATTCGGATTACCTTATGCCTTTCATGCCACGCCGCAGCCTGCCCCGCATGGCTTTTGCAGTGTGCGCACCCCCCAGGCTTTTGTAAATGGGAATAGTCCCCGAACTGAGGCCATAAGTCTCTATCCCAGGCCTTGTCCTACAGGGTTATACCCGGCCTGGCGAGGGCAAATTGAATACCAAGGGTTTGTTCCGGCCCAAACCGGCCGGCCGCGCCTCAGGGCACCAGCGACTGGGCCGCGGTCTGCTTGAGCGCGGCCGTCAGGGCGTCCAGCACCTCGGATTCCAGGTTCCAGCAATGCCAGTACAGCTGCACCGGCAGGGTGTAATGGGGCGCCACATTGACCAGCAGGCCCTGGTCTATCAGGCCCTGCGCCAGCAGGCGGGGCACCACACTGACGCCCCAGCCCGCCAGCACAGCCCTGACCATGCCTTCCGACGAGGGCACAAACAGCTGGTTCAGGGTGACACGCTTGAGCCCGAAGGCCTTGCCCACAAATTCGACCGGCAATTCATCCTTGCGGTTGAAGGCGATAAAAGGCACTTCGCGGAAGTTGTATTGGGTCAGTGCCGGCGCGGCCAGCCTGTCGCCGGCGGCGTCGCGCTGGCCGAGCCGGCCCTGCGCGAAGGCCGGCGCGGCCACCGCGATGTACTGCATCGCGCCCAGCGGCTCCACCTTGCAGCCGCGCAGCGCCTGCTTGAGCGTGGTCACGCAGCCCAGCACCTGGCCTTCGCGCAGCCATTCATGGGTGAAATTCTGGTCGTCGTGGATGATCTCCATGGGCAGGCCCTGCTGCACCAGCTCGGTCAGCGCCGGCAAGGCCCAGGTGGCGATGCTGTCGGCGTTGATGGCGATGGAAATGCGCTCTTCCTCGCGCGCGCCGCCCAGCGAGCTGGGCGCCAGCTCCTTGAGGTCGCGCTCCAGGTCGGCGCGCAAAAGACGCAGCATTTTGGTGTGTTTAAGCAACAGCTGGCCGGCCGAGGTGGGCTTGAGCGGCCGGCTGCGCACGATCAGCACGGTGCCGACCTGGGCCTCCAGGGCCCGCAGGCGCTGCGACACCGCCGACTGGGTGATGGACAGGCGCTGCGCCGCGCGCTCAAAGCCGCCTTCTTCCACGATCGCCGCCAGGCATTCGAGTGCATCAGGATCAAAAGTACTCATCCCACATCCCCTCTTCCGTTTTCTATTTGCCCTACCAGTTGTGCTAGTTGTGCCAGCCACCGGCGCTATTTAGCTTTATTAGCTGTTCTGATGTTTTCACTGAGAGTTTAATTTTTCTATTAATTGAAAGCAACATCCTTCACACTGGAATGTTGCAAAGGGGTTAGCGATGAAAGTTGTAGTTTTAGGGGCCGGCATCATCGGCGTGAGCACGGCCTGGCATCTGCTGGAACGCGGCCATGAGGTCACGGTGGTGGACCGCCAGCCCGACGCGGCGCTGGAGACCAGCTTCGGCAACGCGGCGCAGATTTCCGTCAGCTATTGCGAGCCCTGGGCCAACAAGGACGCACCGCTGAAGGCCTTGAAATGGATGTTCCGGGACGACGCCCCGCTGCTGTTCCGCCCGCAGCTGCCCTTCGGCGAAGGCTGGCAGCAGTGGCGCTGGGGCCTGCAGTTCCTGGCGCAGTGCAACGACACCGCCTTCGAGCGCAACGTGCAGCAGCTGGTGGCGCTGGGCGCCTACAGCCATGCGGCGCTCAAGGAGGTGGTGGCCGCCACCGGCATCGAATACAACCGGCTCGAGCGCGGCATCGCGCACTACTACACCGACCAGAAAGCTTTTGACACGGCCGGCGAGGCCGCGGCCCTGATGCGCAAATACGGCGTGGCGCGCCGCGTGGTGGGCACGGCCGAGCTGCTGGCCATAGAGCCGGCCTTCAAGTCCTTCGCGCACCGCATCGTGGGCGGCACTTACACCGCCAGCGACGAAAGCGGCGACGCCCGCGTTTTCACCCAGGCGCTGGCGCAGCGCTGCGCCGCCCGCGGCGCGCGTTTCCTCTACGGCCACGACATAGCGCGGCTGGAAAAGACCGGTGGCGCCATTGAGTCCGTCGCCGTGCGGCCGCGCACGATTCGCGGCGAGAACCAGGAGCTGGTCCGCCTCAAGGCCGACGAAATCGTCGTGGCCTGCGGCTCCCACACGGCGCCGCTGCTGCGCACCGTGGGCGTCGACCTGCCCATCTACCCCGGCAAGGGCTACAGCGCCACCTTCAAGCTGCTCAAGCCTGAGCTGGCGCCTTTTGTCAGCACCATCGACGACGAAGTCAAATGCGCCATGAGCCGGCTCGGCGACCAGCTGCGCGTGGCCGGCACCATCGAGGTTGGCGGCTACGACCTTTCGCTGGACACGCCGCTGGCCAAGGCCCGCTGCAAGATGCTGGCCGACCGCATCGAGGAGGTGTTGCCGGGCGTGTGCGATACCCGCCTGGAGGAGCAAGGCGGCACGCCGAACTTCTGGACCGGCCTGCGCCCCGCGACACCGACCAACATCCCCTACATCGGCAAGACCCGGGTCGGCCGCCTGTGGGTCAACGCCGGCCACGGCACGCTGGGCTGGACGCACGGCGCGGGCTCGGGCAAGGCCATCGCCGAGCTGATCAGCGGTGAAGTGCCGGCCATGAATTTCGGCTTTTACGGGCAGGATCGCGCCAGCAACCGCCTGCAGACCAAGACCGCCTGATCACGGCCTAGGCAGCGTGCTGCTCCAGGGTGCGCTGTGCATGCTCGCGCAGCGCGACGCGCAAGGCCGCGGGCTCCTGGACGTCGAAGGAAAAAGACAAACGCATCAGCTGCCGCGCGAACCAGCCCAGGTGGTCGGTCTGGCTGTGCAGCAGCACGCCCTCCTCGCTGGGCTGGAACACGCCCACGCTGTCGGGCAGTTCCATCTGCGCGGTCTGCAGGTCGGTGTGCAAAAGCAGCCGCACGGTATTGCTGCGCGGCATGGTCGCCAGGCCCAGCGCCAGGTGCTGCACCGCGTCGAAGTCGGCCGGCGGCGTGAACACCACATTGAGGGCGCGCACCTCGCGCACCCGGTCCAGCCGGAATGAGCGCAGCGCGCCGCGCAGGTGGCACCAGCCCGCCGCATACCAGCGGCCCTTGCGAAACACCAGGCCGTAGGCGTCGAACTCGCGCTCGGTCACCTCGCCTTCGGCCGACTGGTAAGCCATGTGCACACGCTGCCAGCCGTGCGCCGCGGCGCTCAAGGCCAGCAAGGCGGTGTTGTCGCCGGGCGCGTCGGCGCGGCGCAGGTCCAGCCTCACCGTTTCACCGAGCCCGCGAACGCGGTTTTTCAGGTTGTGCGGCATCACGCGCTCGAGCTTGGCCTGCGCGCTCTGCGCGGCCGGCGCGGCTTCGGCCAGCCCCAGGCTGCGCGCGGCCAGCAGGCCCAGGGACAGCGCCAGGGCTTCGTCGTCGGTGAACATCATGGGCGGCAGCTTGAAGCCGGCGATCAGGCTGTAGCAGCCGTAGCGGCCGCGTTCGGCCACCACCGGGATGCCCAGGTCTTCCAGCTTGGCGATGTAGCGGCGCAAGGTGCGGCCGTCCACCTCCAGCCGCCGCGCCAGTTCGGCGCCGCTCATGCGCCCGTGGGACTGCAGCAGTTCCAGCACGGTCAAGACACGGGTGGTCGGGGAATACATGCTGAAAAGTTTAGCCCTTAATCAGGGCTGAAATAGCCCTATTACATCCATAGACTGGGTTTTTACACAGGTAATGCGAACCAACCATGACCATGACCACCCTGCCCAATCCCCTGGACCCGTCCCAATTGAACGACGGGCGGCACGACTTCAACTTCATCGCGGGGCGCTGGCTGGTCAGCAACAAGCGGCTCAAAAAGCGCCTGGCGGGCTGCACCGACTGGGAACGTTTTGAGGCCGTGCAGGACGGCGCGCTGCTGCTCGGCGGCCTGGGCAATATGAACGACCTGGTCGTGGACGGCAAACAAACCCTGGGCATGTCGCTGCGCTTTTTCAGCCCGCAGACCCGGCTCTGGAGCATTTACTGGGTTAGCCACAGCGACGGCCTGATGCAGCCGCCGGTGATGGGCGCGTTTGTGGACGGCACGGGCCGCTTTGAGGGCCACGACAGCCATGAAGGCCGGCCGGTGCGGGTGCGCTTTACCTGGTCGGGCATCACGCCCATCCGCGCCCGCTGGGAGCAGGCATTCTCCGAGGACGGCGGCCGCCACTGGGAAACCAACTGGGTGATGGACCTGGCCCGGCCCGCCTATTCCGCATTGCGCTAGGAGGGCCGGCCATGGAGCAGTTCACCCACCTCTGGCTGTTTTTCCTGATGGTGCTGGGCATCATCATCCTGCCCGGTATGGACATGGCCTTTGTGATGGCCAGCTCGCTGACCGGCGGGCGCCGCGCCGGCCTGTTCGCGGTCGGCGGCATCGTGGCCGGCGGCGCCTGCCACGTGGCAGCCGGCGCGCTGGGGCTGGGCATTGTGCTCAAGCTGGTGCCCGGTATGGTCCATGTGATGCTTGTCGCGGGCAGCCTCTACATCGCGTGGATAGGCTGGTCGCTCACGCGCAGCCACTCGGTGTTCGGCGGCCTGCCGGCGCTGCAGGAAAGCCCGCCATGGCGCACCCTCCGGCAGGCCGCGCTGACCTGCCTGCTGAATCCCAAGGCCTATTTGTTCATGCTGGCGATTTTTCCGCAGTTCCTGCGGCTGGAATACGGCTCGCTGTGGATACAGGCGCTGGCGCTGGGCCTCATCATCGCGCTGACCCAGACCGGCGTGTATGGCTCGCTGGCGCTGGCCGCCGCCGGCGCGCGCCAGTGGCTGGCCGACCGGCCGGGCGCCAGCGTGGTGATGGCGCGCACCGTGGGCGTCGTGCTGATTGTGTGCGCCGGTTTCACGGCCTGGCAGGGCTGGCGGCAGTTCTAGGATTATTCAGGGCTTGCCGCCCTCGGGCCAGGGCGGGCCCTTGAGTTCCACGGTGTTGCCTTCGGGGTCGTTGAGGTAGATCGAAGGCCCCTCGCCCTCGGCGCCATAGCGCGATTCCACCTCGCCCGCCTCAACGCCATGGGCCGCCAGGTGGCGGCGAATCACGTCGGCATCAAAGGGCTCGACGCGAAAGCAGACATGGTCGACATTGCGGCCTTCCTTTCCCGGCGCCGCGCCGCCGGCCTTGCCCAGCGGGCCGTCCACCGGCACCAGGTCCACCAATGAGCGGCCGGCGCGCAGCTGCACCAGGCCGATGGCGTCCTGCCGGCGCTCCAGGCTGCAGCCCAGCACCTGCTGGTAAAAGCGCAGCATGCCCATGAGGTCGCTGACCCGCAGGACGATGTGGTCGATGTCGCGAATACGGATCATGGCAAAGGCGGCTCCTGAGAATCGGTGCCCGATTCTGGCACGCGGACCCAAACCCCGCAGCTGCAAGGGCTCGCGGCTGCCGCTACCATGGCCGCCATGAATGCTCCCTCCCAATTCCTCTTCCTGGCCACCTCCACGCGTGAACCCGGCGCGCTGGGCAACACCGAATGGCTGGCCCGGCAGGCCGCCGCGGCGCTGCCGGCCGGCACGCCCCAGGCCTGGCTCCATTTGGCACGCATGCAAATGCCGCCGTTTGTAGACCAGCGCCACACCACGGGCCAGTACCCCATGCCCGAGGGCGACATGAAGATCCTGCTGGACGCGACCCTGGCCGCCACCGACATCGTCTTCGTGGCCCCGGTCTACTGGTACAGCATCCCGGCGCCGCTGAAAATCTACCTGGACCACTGGAGCGCCTGGATGCGCGTGCCCGGCCTGCCCTTCAAGGAAGAGATGGCGAAAAAGACGCTGCGGCTGGTCACCACCAGCGGCGACCGCGCCAAGGCCCAGCCCATGATCGACTCCATCCGCCTGTGCGCGCAATTCATGGCCATGAACTACGGCGGCGAACTCTGGGGCAAGGGCGGGCCGCCCGATGCCGTCAAGGCCGATACGGCGGCGCTGGCGCAGGCCGCCAGCTTTCTGGCAGCCTGAAGGCTGGTCGAAGCCGCTTCAAGTGGCCTTCTCCTACAGGGCCTGATTTTCCGGGCTGACAGGGCCGGCGCGGCGGGACACGCAGAGTCGTTCCATGACCCCAAAAAACACGCCCCTGAACAGCCGCGCGCAACCCGCCTCCAGCAAAGGCATGCCGGCGAAAGACCCGCGTGCACAAGGTTCGCGTCCCGGCCAGCAGGGCACCCCGAAGGACGGCGCCGTCGAGTCCAGCCTGGAACTGCCGCACGAGCGCGACCAGGCGGTGGACATGACGAATGCCAAGCCCGACCCGGTCGTCGAGCAGGCGGGGCGCGACCTGAAGCGCGGCGTGAAAGACACCAGCAAAAGCGTGGAAATGGACCGCGCCTACAAAAAGCTCGGGTCCTAGCGCCATCCCTGCATTTGCGGATGGCGCGCATGCGCCTCCAGCCCTGCTGATCGACAACCGCACCATTTGCGCTGTTCCCGGCCGCGCCGCCCTGCAAGGCATTGCCGGTTTCAATTTGATTGGAAATGATCAAATATTTCGTTATGATGAATTAGTTTGTAAATTTATATACATTTAATTCAGCTCAGCCCTGATGGCCACATTTCCCGGCAACCCCTCGATGGCACAGCGTATTGGGCGTTTGCTGCCGACGCTGACGCGCTCCCACCGGCAGATGGCCGACTATGTGCTGGCCCACCCCCTGCAAGCAGCAACCATGCCCATCGACGAGCTGGCCGCCACGCTGGGGGTTTCCGTGGCCACCGCCAACCGCTTCGCCCGGGCGCTGGAATTTGAGGGCTACCCGCAGTTCCGCGCCGCGCTGGTGCTGGGCTTCGAAGCCACACTGGCCCCGGTCGAAAAGCTGCGCAACAAGCTGGAGCACTCCGCCACGGTGGCCGACGTGTTTGCCTCCGCGCTGGCGCAAAGCCAGCGCAACATCGAGCTGACGCGGCAAGCGCTGGATGCCCAGAGCTGCGAACAGGCGGTAGCGGCCATCCTGAAGGCACGGCGCATCTACATTGCCGGCTTTGGCAGCAGCAGCTGGCTGGGCGGTTTGCTGCAGCGATCGCTGGACCCTTACTGCGACAACGTCCAGCTGCTGGCCAGCGTGGAAAGCTCCTCTTACGGCGCGCGCCTGCTGGCGCGCCTGAAGCCTGAGGACCTGCTGATCGCCATCGCCTACCCGCGCTATTTCAGCGACACGATCTTGCTGGCGCGCCGCGCGCACGACGCCGGTGTGCCGGTGCTGGCGCTGACCGACCGCGTGACATCGCCGCTGGCGCCGCTGGCCAGCGTCGCGCTCTACGCCCACACCGAGAGCCAGTATTTCGCCAATTCCGAGGCCACCGTACTGGCGCTGATCGAGGCCTTGTGCAGCGCGGTCGCCCACAGCGCCAAAGACTCGCTCAAGGCGGCGACACAGCTGGCCGAGTCGGTGCTGCCCTGGCTGCACGGCAACCATGCCAGCCGGCTGCGCGCCGATGCCGACGCCGCGGCGCCCGCCCCTCGCAAAGCCCGCACCCCACCCAAATCGCCAAAGGTTTCCAAGTGACACGGCCCCAGCCCATTCCCCTTATCGCCATCCACGGCGGCGCCGGCACCATGAGCCGCAGCCACATCAGCGCGGAACAAAACGCGGCGTACCACGCCGCCCTGCAGGCCATCCTGCGGCCCGCGCAGCAGCTGCTGGCCGGCGGCGGCCGCGCACTGGATGCGGTCAGCCTGGCGGTGGAACTGCTCGAAGACTGCCCGCTTTTTAATGCCGGGCACGGCGCCGTCTTCACCCACGACGAAACCCATGAACTCGACGCAGCCGTGATGGACGGCGCCACCTTGCGCGCCGGCGCGGTGGCCTGCGTGAACCGCGTGCGCCGCCCGGTGCGCGCGGCGCGCGCCGTGATGGAGCGCAGCGCGCACGTGCTGCTGGTGGGGGCCGGTGCCGAGGCCTTCGCCGAGGAGTGCGGGCTCGAAATGGTCTCGCCCGATTATTTTTCGACCGAGGCCCGCCGCGAGCAGTTGCGGCGCGCGCTCGCGACCGACGCGGCCGTGCTGGACCACGACGGCGCGGCCCTGGCCTTCCGCTCAGGCACGGCCGCCGCCGCGCCCCTGGACGAAGGCCGCAAGCTGGGCACCGTGGGCGCCGTGGCCCTGGACGCGCAAGGCAACCTGGCCGCCGCCACCTCCACCGGCGGCATGACCAACAAGCGCGCCGGCCGCGTGGGCGACTCGCCCCTGATAGGCGCCGGCACCTATGCCGACAACCGCACGGCGGCGATTTCCTGCACCGGCACCGGTGAAATGTTCATACGCACCGCGGCAGCCTACGACATCTGCGCGCGCATGGCCTATGCCGGCATGCCGCTGGACGCGGCCGCCCGGGAAGTGGTCATGAAGGTGCTGCCCGCCATAGGCGGGCGGGGCGGCCTGATCGCCGTCGATGCGCAGGGCAAGCTGAGCCTGCCCTTCAACACCGAAGGCATGTACCGCGGCTGGGCCCGCGTGGGCGAGGCGCCGGTGAGCGCCATTTACGCCGACGCCGTCGAGGGATTCTCCGCATGAGCGCCCAGCCCGGCCGCCAGCGCGTGATCGAGGTCAGCGACCTCAGCGTGAGTTTTGCCAGCGAGCAGCGCACCGTGCACGCGGTGCGCAATCTCGGCTTTCACGTGGACGCCGGGGAGACGCTGGCCATCGTGGGTGAATCGGGTTCCGGCAAATCGGTGTCCTCGCTGGCCCTGATGCGCCTGGTGGAGCAAGGCGGCGGACGCCTGGGCAGCGACAGCCGCATGTGGCTGACGCGCCGCAACGGCGAGCGTCTGGACCTGGCGCGCGCTTCGCAGTCGCAGATGCGCAGCCTGCGCGGGGCCGACCTCGCCATGGTGTTCCAGGAGCCCATGACCTCGCTCAACCCGGTGTTCACGGTGGGCGAGCAGATCGCCGAATCGATACGCCTGCACCAGGGACTTTCGCGCCAGGCGGCGCTGGCCGAGGCGCTGCGCATGCTGGACCTGGTCCGCATCCCGGAAGCCAAAAACGTGCTGGGCCGCCATCCGCACCAGCTGTCGGGCGGAATGCGCCAGCGCGTGGTGATCGCCATGGCGCTGGCCTGCAAGCCCACGCTGCTGATCGCCGACGAGCCGACCACGGCGCTGGACGTGACCATCCAGGCGCAGATTCTCGCGCTGATCCAGCAACTGCAGCGCGAACTCGCCATGGCGGTGATCTTCATCACCCACGACATGGGCGTGGTGGCCGAAATCGCCGACCGCGTGCTCGTGATGTACCGCGGCGACAAGGTGGAGGAAGGCGACTGCGCCACCCTGTTTGCCAGGCCGCAGCAGCCCTACACCCAGGCCTTGCTGGCGGCCGTGCCCAGGCTGGGCGCCATGCATGGGCAGGATTTGCCGGCGCGCTTCGCGGTGCCGGGCGCGCCGCTGCAAGATAACGGCCAGCCCCTCAGCGCCGCCAGCACCGTGCGCAACGACCTGCCGCCCGTGCTCAAGGTGCAGGACCTGGTCACGCGTTTTCCGCTGGCGGGCGGCCTGCTCGGCCGCGTGCGCCGGCAGGTGTATGCGGTGGAGCAGCTCAGCTTCGAACTCAAGGCCGGCGAAACCCTGTCGCTGGTGGGTGAATCCGGTTGCGGAAAATCCACCACCGGCCGCTCGCTGGCACGGCTGCTCGAATTCAACAGCGGGCAGGTCGAGGTCGCGGGGCGCGACATTTCGGCGCTCAAGGGCCGGGCCCTGCAGGCGCTGCGCCGCGACATCCAGTTCGTCTTCCAGGACCCTTTCGCCTCGCTCGATCCGCGGCTGACCATAGGCTATTCGGTCATGGAGCCCATGCTGATCCACAAGCTCGCCTCGCCCAAGGAGGCCGAGGAGCGCGTGCGCTGGCTGCTGGGCAAGGTGGGCCTGCCGGCCGAGGCGGCCCATCGCTACCCGCACGAATTCTCCGGCGGGCAGCGCCAGCGCGTGGCGATCGCGCGGGCACTGGCGCTCAACCCCAAGGTGGTGATCGCCGACGAGGCGGTGTCGGCGCTGGACGTGTCGATTCGCGCGCAGATCATCAACCTGATGCTGGACCTGCAGCAGGAGTTCGGCGTCGCCTTCCTGTTCATCTCGCACGACATGGCGGTGGTCGAGCGCATCAGCCACCGCGTGGCCGTGATGTACCTGGGCCAGATCGTGGAGATCGGCCCGCGCCGCGCCGTGTTCGAGAACCCGCAGCACGCCTACACCCGGCGCCTGCTGGCGGCCGTTCCGGTCGCCGACCCGGCGCGCCGCAGCGCCGTGCGCGAGCTCATGGCCGATGAGATTCCCAGCCCCATACGCGCCGTGGGCGACGCGCCGCAAGTCGCGCCGCTGCACCAGGTGGCGCCGGGGCATTTTGTCGCGCGGCATTCGGTGGGAGGCCCTTATTGAGCACCCTCATTGCCCTCCTCCCGCCTTCACCTTTCCGCCTCCCGTGTCTGCCCCTCGTTTCGCCCCTAGGAGTTTTTTCATGAAGAATCGTCTTTCCACCCTCACCGCCGCGCTGGCCGGCATCATCGGCCTGATGGGCCTTGCCGCGCCGGCCCATGCCGCCAAGGACGTGGTCGTTGCCGTCCAGTCCAATTTCACCAGCACCGATCCCTATGATTCCAACGACACGTTGTCGCAAGCCATGGCCAAGTCCTTCTACCAGGGGCTGTACGGTTTCGACAAGGACATGAAGATGGTGCCGGTGCTGGCCGAGAGCCATACCGTGAGCAAGGACGGCCTGGTCTACACCTTCAAGCTCAAGTCCGGCATCAAGTTCCATGACGGCACGCCCTTCAACGCCGAGGCCGTGAAGGTCAATTTCGACCGCGTCACCAACCCCGACAACAAGCTCAAGCGCTACAACCTCTACAAGAACATCGCCAAAACCGAAGCGGTGGACGCCAGCACCGTGCGCGTGACGCTCAAGGAGCCCTTCTCGCCCTTCATCAACACGCTGGCCCATCCCTCGGGCGTGATGATTTCGCCCGCGGCGCTGGCCAAGTACGGCAGCAAGGGCATCGCGCAAAACCCCGTGGGCACCGGGCCCTTCAAGTTCGTCGAGTGGAAGGCCACCGACTACCTGAAGGTCGCCAAGTGGGAAGGCTACTGGAAGAAGGGCTACCCCAAGGTGGACAGCATCACCTGGCGCCCGGTGGTGGACAACAACACGCGTGCGGCCATGATGCAGACCAACGAGGCCCACTTCGCCTTCCCCATGCCGCCCGAGACGGTGGAAAGCCTGTCGAAGAAGCCCAGCCTGGAAGTGACGAGCGCGCCCTCCATCATCCACCGCTACCTCTCGATGAACACGCTGCAAAAGCCCTTCGACAATCCGAAGGTGCGTGAGGCCATCAACTACGCGATCAACAAGGAAGCCCTGGTCAAGGTGGCCTTCTCGGGCTACGCGATTCCCGCCGAAGGCGTGGTGCCGCACGGCGTGGAATACGCCGCCAAGCTGGGTCCCTGGCCCTACAACCCGGCCAAGGCGCGCGAGCTGCTGAAGGAAGCCGGCTATCCCAACGGTTTCGAAAGCACCTTGTGGTCGGCCTACAACTACACCACGGCGCAGAAGGTGATCCAGTTCGTGCAGCAGCAACTGGCCCAGGTCGGCGTCAAGGTGCAGGTGCAGGCGCTGGAAGCCGGCCAGCGCGTGGAGCGCGTGGAAAGCGCGCAGGACCCCGCGACGGCGCCGGTGCGCATGTACTACGTGGGCTGGTCCTCGTCCACCGGCGAAGCCGACTGGGCGCTGCGCCCCCTGCTGGCCTCCGAGTCCCTGCCGCCCAAGATGTTCAACACCGCCTACTACAAGAATGCTGAAGTGGACGCCGACATCGCCAAGGCGCTGGTCACCACCAGCAGCGCGGAAAAAGCCAGGCTGTACACCGACGCCCAGCAGCGCATCTGGAAAGACGCACCCTGGGTTTTCCTGGTCACCGAACGCGTGCTGTCGGTGCGTGCGCGCAACCTGGCCGGCTTTTACGTAGCCCCGGACGGCAGCTTCAACTTCGACGAAGTCGAACTCAAGTAATCCCGGCCGCGCCAGCCTCAGCCCACCTAGCCTCTTCGACCTTCCCAAGAAGCACGCCTTCGCATGACTCTCTACCTTCTCAAGCGCCTGCTGGGCCTGCTGCCGACGCTGCTGATCGTGGCCGTGCTGGTGTTCCTGTTCGTGCACCTGCTGCCCGGCGACCCGGCGCGCCTGGCCGCCGGGCCCGACGCGGGCCCCGAAACCGTGGAGCTGGTGCGCCGCGACCTGGGGCTGGACCTGCCGATACCGCAGCAGTTCGTGCGCTTTTTCAGCCACGCGCTGCAAGGCGACTTCGGCCTGTCCATACGCACCAAGCGGCCCGTGGCCACGGAGATCGCGGAGCGTTTTGCGCCCACCTTCTGGCTCACCATCGCGGCCATGGGGTGGTCGGTGCTGCTGGGCCTGGTGCTGGGCATGGTGTCGGCGGTGTGGCGCAACCGCTGGCCCGACCGGCTGGGCATGTCACTGGCGGTTTCGGGCATTTCGTTTCCCTCGTTCGCGCTGGGCATGCTGCTGATGCAGTTTTTTTCGGTGCAGCTGGGCTGGCTGCCCACCGTCGGGGCCGACTCGTGGCGCCACTACATCCTGCCCTCCCTCACGCTGGGCGCGGGCGTGGCGGCCGTGATGGCGCGCTTTACGCGCAGCTCCTTCATCGACATCCTCAAGGAAGACTACGTGCGCACCGCGCGCGCCAAGGGCCTCACTGAAACCGTGGTGGTGGTCAAGCACGCGCTGCGCAACGCGCTGATCCCGGTGGTCACCATGATGGGCCTGCAGTTCGGCTTCCTGCTGGGCGGCTCCATCGTCGTCGAGGTGGTCTTCAACTGGCCCGGCATGGGCCGGCTGCTGGTCGACGCGGTGGAGATGCGCGACTATCCCGTGATCCAGGCGCTGGTCCTGCTGTTCTCGCTCGAATTCATCCTGATCAACCTGGTGGTGGACATGCTCTACGCCGTCATCAACCCGACCATCCGTTTCAAGTGAACACCACCGAATCCCCCAGCACCGCCGCCGCGAACGAAGCGCCGCTTCCCGACAGCGCGCAGCTCTCCGTGCGCACGCCCGCCGCCGAGTTCTGGCGCAAATTCAAGAAGCAGCGCGTGGCCCTGGCGGCCGCCGGTTTTGTGCTGCTGCTGGTGCTGGTGGCGGTGCTCGCGCCCTGGCTGAGCCCTTTTGACGCGGAGAATTTTTTCGACTACGACGCCCTGAACGCGCCGCCCTCGGCCAGGCACTGGTTCGGCGTGGACGCGCTGGGCCGCGACATCTTCAGCCGCATCCTGATGGGCGCGCGCATCTCGCTGGCCGCGGGCCTGGTCTCGGTGGCCGTGGGCGCCGTGATCGGCACGCTGCTGGGCTTGCTGGCCGGCTATTACGAAGGCTGGTGGGACCGCATTGTCATGCGCATGTCCGACGTGCTGTTTGCCTTTCCCGGCATTCTGCTGGCCATCGGCATCGTCGCCATCCTGGGCAACGGCATGATCAACGTGATCATGGCCGTGGCCGTGTTCAGCGTGCCGGCGTTTGCGCGCCTGGTGCGCGGCAATGTGCTGTCGCTCAAGCACCAGACCTACATCGAGGCGGTGCGCTCCATAGGCGCACCCGACTCGGTCATCATGCTGCGCCACCTGCTGCCGGGCACGGTGTCCTCGGTGGTGGTCTACCTGACCATGCGCATAGGCACCTCCATCATCACGGCTGCCAGCCTCTCCTTCCTGGGCCTGGGCGCGCAGCCGCCCACGCCGGAATGGGGCGCCATGCTCAACGAGGCGCGCGCCGACATGCTCAACGCGCCGCATATCGCGCTGTTCCCCAGCCTGGCCATCTTCCTGACCGTGCTGGCTTTCAACCTGCTGGGCGACGGCCTGCGCGATGCGCTGGACCCGAAAATTGACCGCCAGTAAGCGGAGCAGGGTTTGCTGACGCCACGCCACCTGCTGCCCCACATCGGCAGCCTGCCGCACGGGCAGCGCAATGCCATCACCGACGTCGCCGGCGTGAGCGTCGGCCATTGCACGCTGGACGCGGGCGAGGTGCAGACCGGCGTGACCGTGGTGCGCCCGCACGGCGGCGACCTGTTCCGCGACCGCGTCCCGGCCGCAGCCGTCGTGCTCAACGGCTTCGGCAAAAGCGTGGGCCTGCTGCAGATCGAGGAACTCGGCGTGCTGGAAACGCCGATCGCGCTCACCAATACCTTTTCGGTCGCCGCCGTGGCCACCGCGCAAATCCGGCAGTGCATGGCCGCCAATCCCGAAACAGGGCGCGGCCTGCCCACCGTCAACCCGCTGGTGTTCGAGTGCAACGACGGTTTTCTCAACGACATCCAGCGCATGGCGGTCACGGAGCAGCACTACCTGCAGGCCTGCGAGCAGGCCGGCGTCGAGGTCGAAGAAGGTTCGGTCGGCGCGGGACGCGGCATGTCCAGCTTCGGGCTCAAGGGCGGCGTGGGCACGGCCTCGCGCCGCGTGGCGGCCGCCGGGGGCGGCGAGCACACCGTGGGTGCGCTGGTGCTGGCCAACTACGGCCAGCTGCCGCAACTGGTCCTGGCCGGGCAGGCCCTGGGCGCGCGGCTTGCGGCACAGCATACGCAAGCAGCAGAACCCGAAAAAGGCTCCATCATTCTGCTCATCGCCACCGACGCGCCGCTGGACGCGCGCCAGCTGCGCCGGCTGGCCCTGCGCGCCGGCGCCGGGCTGGCGCGCACCGGCTCGGTGTTCGGCCACGGCAGCGGCGACATCGCGCTGGCGTTTTCCACCGCCTATACCGTGCCGCAGCAAACCAGCAGGCCCATGCCGGCCCTGGCCATGCTGCACGACGGCCTGATAGACCCGCTGTTCCAGGCCGTGGCCGACAGCACCGAGCAGGCCATCCTCCATGCCCTTTGGCAGGCCCGCGCCGTCACCGGCCGCGGCGGCCACCAGCGCCGCGCGCTGGCCGAACTGCTGCCCGGCTGGCCTTCTTCATCCTCCTTTTCACCTTCTGCGGATTACCCATGAAAGTCCTGATCTCCACCGACATCGAAGGCGTGGCCGGCGTTTTCCACCACGAACAGGTGCGCGCCGGCAATCCCGAGTACGAACGCGCCCGCCTGCTGATGGCGCACGAGGCCAACGCCGCCATTGCCGGTGCCTTCGACGCGGGCGCCACCGAGGTGCTGGTCAACGATTCGCACGGGAGTTTTCGCAACATGCCGCCGGAGCTGCTGGATGCGCGCGCCCAGGCCGTCATGGGCAAGCCGCGCTACCTGAGCATGATGGCCGGTGTCGACGACGGCGTGGATGCCGTCTGCATGGTCGGCTACCACTCGCGCGCGCAGGGCCGCGGCATCCTGGCGCATACCATCAACAGCTTCGCCTTTGCGCGCGTGTATTTCAACGGCCTTGAACTGGGCGAAGCCGGCATTTACGGCGCGCTGGCCGGCGAGTACGGCGTGCCGGTGGTGATGGCCAGCGGCGACGACGTGTTCATCGAGGAGCACCGCCCGCTGTTTCCGCATGCCACCTTTGTGCAGACCAAGCGGGCCACCGGCCAGACCAGCGGCATCAGCCTGTCCCCGGCCCAGGCCTGCGCGGCCATACGCGTCGGCGTGGCCGCCGCGCTGGCGCAGCGCGGCCCGGCCCGCCCTTATGTGCTGGCGGGCCCGATCGCCGTGCGCATCCAGACCCAGTCGCCGGCGCTGGCCGACCTGTTTTGCCAGTGGCCCACCTTGCGGCGGCTGGAGGGGGATGAAGTGGGCTTTGATGCGCCCACCGTGGAAGCCGCGGTGCGCATGGTCAACAGCCTGTCGGCCATGTCCAGCATACTGCGCTAGGCGCGGCTTACTGCCCTAGGGCACGCGCGGCGCGTGTTCCGCGCCCTGCCCCACCGCCCGTTCGCTCATCCAGCGCAGCAGGTCCAGCCACATCTGGCGCATCTCGGCATCGAGCGGCGTGCGGGTGGAGTTGGGCAGTTCTATGGTCACCACAGGCACGCCTTTGTGGATGCCGCCGTAATTGCCCAGCGAGCCCGGGAAGATGCCGACCTGGTCCAGGTAAAGCCGCCCCAGGCGCGAGGGCGGCACCGAGGGCCCGTCAAAGTCGAGCACACCGTATGGCGCATGGATGCTGACGATGAGCTGCGGCTTGAAGCTTTGCATCTGCTCGTGCAGAAAACGCGACTCAGGCTCCGACAGCGGCTTGGGCCCGGGCCAGCGGCGCGGGTCCTTGCCCGTGCGCTTTTCCCAGTAGACCTTGGCGTCGCGCTCCCAGTTGGGCGTGGGGAAGTTGCGGTTCAGGTCCACGCCGTGCGCGTTGACGCGGCGCGGCGGCGTGGACAGCACGCCGTCGGGGTTGAGCACCGGCACAAAACGCCAGTGGACCACCTGGGGCGCGTCCTGCGGCGGCTGCGCGGCCAGCTTGATCCAGTGCAGGGCCACCGCGCCCGAGGACAGCTCGTCGCCGTGGATGGCGCCCACCACCAGCACGCGCAGGCCGGCGTTGTCGGGCTTGATGTCGCGCACCCAAATCGCCTGTCCGTTGACGGAGCGCGCGCCCGTCGGCTGCAGCTGCGCCGCCTCGCAAAGGTCCCGCTTGATGTTCGGCAGTTTGGCCGCGTAGTCGGCGCAAGGCGAATCAGCCCGGGCACCGCCCGCTATTAAATAGGTAGCAAGCAGGCAGAGGGCAAAGCGGTGAAGCGGCATGCCCGCGAGTTTAACCGGCGCCGCCGCGGCCCCTGCCGTCCGCCCGCCTAAACCCTGACGCGAGTGGGCCGCGGCCGCATCAGTTAAATTAGCCTTCTATGCCGACCCCCGCCATACCTCGCCAAGCGAGCAGCCCCAGTTTTTCACAGCGGGAATTCCGGGCGTCTCTGGCCATGTTCGCCACCGGGGTCACCATCGTCACCGCGCGCACGCCGGCCGGCGTGCTGGTGGGCCTGACCGCCAACTCCTTCAATTCGGTGTCGCTGCAGCCGCCGCTGGTGCTCTGGAGCCTGGCGCGCGCGGCCGGCTCCATGGCCGCCTTGAGCACCGGCTCGCACTACGCGATCAACATCCTCGCGGCCGACCAGAAAGAGCTGGCCGAGCGTTTCGCCAGCGGGCGCGCCGACCGCTGGGACGGCGTGGCCTACAGCGAAGGCGCCAGCGGCGCGCCGCTGCTGGACGGCGCGGCCGCGCACTTTGAATGCTTTAACCGCAGCCGCTATGAAGAAGGCGACCACGTGATCTTCGTCGGCGAGGTCGAGCGCTGCGGCCACCGCGCGGGCGCCTCGCCGCTGCTGTTCCATGGCGGCAGGTTTTATACCGAGCATCCGCTGTAGATCACGAGAAGGCGACGGCCGCGGCCGCCGCTTCCAGGCTCCCGCCAGTTTCCCCAGGTCCTTCACGATGACACGCAAGACCCATCTCGACACCCTCGCCATGTCCCTGCTGCTGGGCTGCTGCCTGTTCTGGGGCCTGCAGCAGGTGCTGATCAAGGCCACCATCAGCGAGATCCCGCCCATGTTCCAGGCCTCGCTGCGCCTGGTGGGCGCCACGGCGCTGCTGTGGCTGTGGTGCCTGTGGCGCAAGATCCCGCTGTTCAGCCGCGACGGCTCGCTCAAGGCCGGCCTGCTGGCCGGCGCCCTGTTCGGCGCGGAGTTCGCCTGCATTTATGTGGGCCTGCAATACACCAGCGCTTCCCGCCTCACGGTGTTTTTGTACACCTCGCCCTTCTGGGTCGCGGCGCTGGTGCCGCTGTGGGTCAAGTCCGAACGGCTGCGCGGCCTGCAGTGGCTGGGCCTGCTGTGCGCGTTTGCCGCCGTGGTGTTCGCGCTGCGCGAAGGCTTTACCGGCGACCATGCCTCGACCGCGCGCGGCGACCTGCTGGCATTGGCCGCCGGCATGCTGTGGGGCCTGACCACGGTGGTGATACGCGCCACCCAGCTGGTCAAGATTTCCGCCGAAAAACTGCTGTTCTACCAGCTGGCCGTGAGCGCCACCGTGTTTCCCTTGCTGTCGCTCTACCTGGGCGAGCAATGGTCCTGGCAGTTCAGCCCGTTTGCCATCACCTCGCTGCTGCTGCAGACAGTGATAGGCGCGTTCGCCAGCTACCTGGCCTGGATGTGGATGCTGGGGCGCTACCCGGCCACCAAGGTTTCGGTGTTTGTGTTTTTCACGCCGCTGTTCGCGCTGCTGTTCGGCGCGCTGTGGCTCAAGGAAAGCGTGACCACCGGCCTGCTGGTGGCGCTGGCCACCGTGGCGGCCGGCATCGTGCTGGTCAACCGCAAGCCCGCTGGCGCATAATTTTTCGGCATGACACCCCACCCACGCATCCCCGGCCATCGCTTCCTCCATTCACCGGGCCCCACGCGGGTGCCCGACGAGGTGATGGACGCGATGCGAAGGCAGCCCATGGACATGGGCGACCCGCGGCTGGAGCGTGTGATCCAGGCCTGCGAAACCGGGCTCAAGGCGCTGCTGCAAACCGACAAGGCAGACGTCTTCATGTATACCTGCAACGGCCACGGTGCCTGGGAGGCGGTGATCGCCAACCTGCTCGCGCCGGGGCAGCAGGTGCTGGTCGCCGGCACCGGGCATTTTTCCGAATCCTGGGCCGTGCAGGCCGAGGCCATGGGTGCCAAAGTGCTGCGCACTCCCTGGCGGGAGGGCTACCCGATTGATGTGCCCGCGATTGAAGCCGCCCTGCGCGCAGACACCGCGCATGCCATCGTCGCCGTGTTTGTGGTGCATACCGACACCGCCAGCGGCATGACCAGCGAGCTCGCCAAAGTCCGGCAGGCGCTGGACGCCGCGGGCCATCCCGCGCTGATGGTGGTGGACGTGGTGGCCTCGCTGGGCGCGGCGCCCTTTGCCATGGATGCGCTGGGCGCCAACGTCGTGCTGGGCGCCTCGCAAAAAGGCCTGATGGTGCCGCCCGGCCTGGCCTTTGTCGCCGCCGATGCCGCCGCGATGAAGGTGGCCGCGGCCAACCCGACACCCCGGTTTTACTGGGACTGGGCGCGGCGGCAAAGCCCGCTGAGCTACCGCAAGTTCTGCGGCACGCCGCCGCAAACCCTGCTCTTCGGCCTGGAGGCCGCGCTGGGGCTGATCTTTCATGAAGGCCTTGAACAGGTCATTGCCCGCCACCGGCTGATCGCCGGCGCCGTGCATGCCGCCGTCCAGGCCTGGAGCGAAGGCGGCGCGCTGGGGTTTTTTGTGCGCGAACCGGCGGCGCGCTCGGTCTCCGTCACCACGGTGGCGGTGGCTGAGGGCATGGATCCCGAGGCCATGCGTACGGTCGCGCGCGAGCAATTTCAGGTCGCGATTGCGGGCGGCCTGGGCCCGCTGGCGGGACGCACGTTTCGAATAGGCCACCTGGGCGACATGAACCCGGCCATGATCCTGGGCTGCCTGGCCGGTGTGGAAGCGGCCATGCGGGTGCAGGGCATTCCCTTCGGCAACGGCGTGCAACATGCCGTCGCGGCGCTCGCCGCAAAGCGCTGATCCCGGAGTCGCTCACAAAACCCAGCGAAGCGGTCCTGGCTAGGCGCGTCGCCGCAGACAGTGCTTAGGGCCTGTGAGCCCTGTGTTTGCAAGATGCGTTGCGAGTCAAAAAGGCCTTGGGCAAGGCGCAAAACGCAGGCGGGGCGAGCCCCGTCAAGGCTTTGCAACGCCGCGCAAGGCCTTTTTGATCGCAACCCGAAGGGAATGGGGTGAAAACGGCGCCACTCGGCGTTGCGCTTCTCACCCAGACTGCCGGTCTGGGATTCGTCGCGCGCCTTGATTGGCGCCGTTTTCACCCCATTCGCATTTGCAAACACAGGGCTCACAGGCCCTGGCACGGCAAGGCGGCGCAACAACGCCAGGAGGGTTTTTGAGCGACTCTACTGGGAGGCGGTGATGCCGCCGTCGAGATACAGCACCTGTCCGGTAACGAAGCGAGAGGCGGGCGCCGCAAAAAACACCGCCGCGCCGGCCACGTCCTGCGGGTCGGCCACGCGGCCCAGCGGAATGCGCGCCAGCACCTGTTTGTGTGCCTCGGGGTTTTCCAGCCAGTGGCGTGCCATCTCGGTCTGCACCACCGTGGGCGCGATGCCGTTGACGGTGATGCCGTGCGGTGCCAGTTCGCTCGCGTGCTGGCGTATCAGCATGACCAGGCCGCCCTTGCTGCTGCTGTAGGCCGAATAACCGCGGCCGCGCAACCCAAGCTGCGCGCGCACCGAGAGCAGATGCACCTGCGCGCCGCCGCGCCCGCCTTCAATCTGTTTTTTGGCCGCGGCCTGCGCGAGAAACATCGCGGCCTTGAGGTTGACCTGCAGCACTTCGTCAAAAGCCTCTTCGGTGACTTCGAGCAAGGCTTGCTCGCGCTGCATGCCGACACAGTTCACCAGGATGTCCAGGCCGCCCCATTGCGCGGCCACTGCGTCGACCGACGCCTGTATCTGAGGCACCGAGTGCGCGTCCATGGCCAGGCCCAGGGCCTCATGGCCCGCCGCCCGCAGCGCCGACGCCACGGCTTGCGCCTTGGCCTCATCGCGGCCCGACACCGCGACGCGCGCGCCGGCGATGGCCAGGCCCCAGGCAATGGCTTCGCCAATGCCGCCGTAGCCGCCGGGCACATAGGCGGTCTTGCCGCGCAGGTCAAACAAACCTGTCAGCGCAGTGCTGAAATCAATCCGGGGTGTGATGCTCATGGATGGCGAAATTGTGGGCGCAAAGCGGGTTGCCGGCGAAAGGGCTTTCCCTGCCTCCTGGGGCCGGCCCTAGTCCATCAGCAGGCCGCCATTAAGGTCAATGATCTCGCCCGTGATAAAGCCCGACAGCGGCGAAGCCAGGAAGCGCACCACATGGGCAAACTCCTCGGGCTCGCAAAAGCGGCCGATGGGGATGTCTTTCAGCAGCTTCTGGCGCTGCTCTTCGTTGAGCTGTTCGGTGATCATCGGCGTCCTGACATAAGCCGGCGCGACGGCGTTGGCCGTGACGCCAAAGGGCGCAAGCTCGCGCGCCAGCGAAAAGGTCAGCGAGCTCATCGCGCCCTTGGACACCGAGTAGGCCGTGCCCGCCGTCAGCCCACCGGTCTTGGCCGCCAGCGAGCTGGTGTTGATGATGCGGCCGAAGCGCCGCGCCTTCATGGCCGGCACCACCTGCTGTGCGAGGTAAAAAGCGCCGTCCAGGTTGGCCCCCAGCACGCGGCGCCACTCACCGGCCTCGGTGGCCTCGACCTTGTTGTTGGAAAGAATGCCGGCATTGTTGACCAGGATGTCGACAGGCCCCCAGGCCTTGACAATGAGTGCATGGCCGTCGCTCACGGCAGTGGGGTCGCTGATGTCAAACGAAAACGGCAGGGCGCGCGGCCCGAGCTCATCGGCCAGCGCGCGGTTGCGCTCCTGGCTCACATCGACCATCGCGACCTTGCAACCATCCTCCAGCAAGGCCTTGACGACGGCCAGGCCCATGGTGCCGGCCGCACCGGTGACCAGCGCGACTTTGTCTTGCAGCGGTTTCATTCAAATAACTTTCTGCGGTAAGCAGTGACTGAGCGACTCAAGCATCGAGCACGCTTTTCTTTCCGAAGAGGCCGCGCGAGCGAAAGGTAACCACGGCGATAAACAACAAATACATGGACATCAGCGACCACTCCGACGCATACGAGCCGGTAAGCCCCACCACCATGCCCACCATCAGCCCGGCAATCACCGCACCCCACAACGAACCGACGCCGCCCAGCACAATGATCAGGAAGGCCGGCACCACCGCGTCCACACCCACATGCGGACGTATGCCCCAGATGGGCGCCATGACCACACCGGCAATGGCCGCCAGCGCCACGCCGAGGCCGAACACAAAAAGGCGCAGGCGCGAAAGGTTGATGCCCAGGGCGCGCACCATTTCGCTGTCGTGCGCGCCGGCCTTGATGATGGCGCCGTAGGGCGTCTTCTGCAAAAACAACCAGAGCAGCACAATCATCAGGATGGCAAAGCCGCTGGCGAAGAAGCGGTACCTGGAATACACCAGGTCGCCCATCAGGAAGGCGCCTGAGATCGCCTCCGGCAGCATCAGCTGCTTTTCCGACGAACCCCAGACCACACGTATGCCCTCTTCAATCACCAGCGCGGCGCCGAAAGTCAGAAGCAGCCCGTAGAGCGGGTCGCGGCCGTAGGTGCGCCGCATGCACAACTCCAGCAGCATGCCGAAGATGCCGACCAGGATGGGCGCAAAAATCAGCGCCACCCCGTAGCGCGTACCCAGCGGCAGGCTCATGTACCAGGCCTGCAGATTGGGAAACATGCCCAGTTGCGGCGCGATGAGGAACAGCGCGAAATACATGCCCAGCGCGAACAGCGAGCCGTGCGCCAGGTTGATGGTTTCCATCACCCCCACGATGAGCATAAAGCCCAGCGCGATGAGCGCGAACAGCAGGCCCAGCGAGATGCCATTGACGAGGTGCGGAACGAGCTGAAGCAGGAAATCCATGTCGGCCTTGAAAGAGGGTGGGCGGCTGGGCGCTCAGACTTCGTAGCTGGGTGTGGCGTCGTAGCTCTCGAGCTTGCAGGCGCCCGCGGCATCCTTGTCCTGCACGTCCTTGGGATCGGCCTGCGTGAGGATCTTGAAGATGTCGTCTTTCTCGGCGGGCTGGTCGTTGTAGGTCGCCATATAAATGGTTTGCTGGCACTGGTGGGTGACCGGGTCCATCCAGGCGTCGTAATGCTGCAGGCGGTCGGCCGCGCTCATCTTGCGGCCTTCGAGCTTCTTGATGACCGCGATGTTGTTGGTGGTGCCGGCTTCCTCCGCGCAGCGCAGCAGTTCGCGCGTGGCCATATAGCTGTTGTGGTACACATTGCCCGGCACGCGTATCGCCATGCCCGGGAACTGCTTCTGGTAGGCCGCAACGAACTCCTTCACGCCGGGCAGGTTCAGGCGCCAGTACCAGGTGGTGCCGAAGACGCCGAAGATGGCCTCGGGGCCCAGGCCGTAGACATCGGGCCAGTCCTGCTGGTTGTTGATCCAGGCCATGCTCTGGTTCATCTTGAGCTGCACCACCTGCTGGCGCAGCGCCTTGATGTCGTCGCCGCCCACGGCCGTGGCCACCACGTTGGGTTTGAGCTGCTGCAGCTTGAGCAGGTAGGACGAGAAGTCGCGGGTGTTCTGGGGTACCAGCAGTTCCTCCACGATCTTTCCGCCGTTGGCCTCCACGATGGCGCGCGTTGCCTTCGATGTGGTGTGGCCCCACACATAGTCGTTGGTCAGCAGCACCCAGTTCTTGCCGCTGGCCTTGATGGCGTTCTTGACGATGGCGTTGGAGAAATTGGTGCCGTTGCCGTCCCAGACGAACTTGGTGCGATGGCAGTCCTTGCCGGCTTCGGTCGGGCTGCTGGAGTTGGTGTTCAAAAACACGGTGCCGTATTTCTGCGCCACCTGCGAGATCGCGTTGGACACACCCGAATGCACCGCGCCTATCAGGAAGGCCGCCTCGTTGCGCGTGATCATGCGCTCGGCCACGCGCGAGCCGGTGGCCGGCGTGGTTTCGGTGTCGATGTGGATGGCCTCTATGCGCCGGCCCAGCACGCCGCCCTTGTCGTTGAACTCCTTGATGGCCATCATCGCGCCCAGGCGTTCTTCAGCACCCGAGGCCGCGTACAAGCCCGAGGCGTCCATGGTCAGGCCAATGGTCAGCGGCTTTTTCTGGCCGGTCTGCGCCCAGGCGTGGTTGTGCTTCCAGGGGCCCATAAAGGGCGCCGCGCCGTACAGGCCCGCGCCCACCAGCGCCAGGCTGGAGTGCTTGAGCAGCGCGCGGCGCGAGGTGGCCGCGGCTTCGGGTTGGGATTCGGGGGCTGCGTCCTTGTTATTGATCTCGCTCATGGTTTTGTCTCCTGCTGGTTGAGGGATGGGCTTAACGGGGAACGATCTTGACGTCGTTGAGTTTTTCCTGCGCTTCAAAAAGAGAGGCGATCAGCTTGTCGCCGAAACCGGCATTGCTGGCCTGTATCAGGCTCTGGTGCGCGGCTTCACCCATCAGGCTGCTGACGGGCAGCATCTCGGCCAGGTGGGTGTAGTAGCGCAGGTCCTTCTGCGCATTGGCGATGCCGAACTTGAAGCCGGTGACGTCGCCTTCTTTCAAGGTCTTGGTCGCCATCATCTGGAAGATGCCGCAGTTCACGCCGCCGGCCGAGATCACGTCATAAAGGCGGTTGAGGTCCAGCCCGCTTTTGGCCGCGACCGCGAAGGCCTCGGCAATCGAGGCCGCAAAGCTCATGGCCATCATGTTGTTGACCAGCTTGAGCACATGGCCGTGGCCGGGCGGGCCGACATGGAAGATGTTTTCGCAAAAGGCCTTGAGCACCGGCTCCAGCGCCCTGAAGTCCTCAGGCTCGGCGCCCACCATGGTGTTGAGCCGGCCCTCCTCGGCCTCCTTGGGCGTGCGCGCCAGCGGCGCATCGACCAGCTTGATGCCTTTGGCCGCGAGGTCCTTGCGTATGCGCGTGCTGGAGGCCGGCTCGGCCGTGGAGGTGTCGACCACGATCAGGCCCTCGCGGCCGCTGCCCAGCAGGCCGTCCTTGCCGTAGACGATGTCCTCGACCTGGGGCGAGCCGGTGACGCAGATAAACACGATGTCCGAAGCCTGCGCGCATTCGGCATTGGTTTTGGCTTCCTTGGCGCCGGCGGCGATGAGGTCGGCCAGATTGTCGCGCTTGCGGTTGACCTTGAAGGTCAGGCCAAAGCCCTTGGCCAGCAGGTTTTTGGCCATGCCGTGGCCCATCATGCCTATGCCGATAAATCCGATTCGGGGTGTCATGTCTTGTCTCCGTCTTGTTCGTTGTGTTGCTTGTGTTCAGTTCACGGGCTCAAACTCGCGAGCCTGCTTGCCTGTGCGCGCCTGGTCCCAGAGCGCGATCAGCCGCGCATAACGCTCGGCAATGTCCTGGACCACCGCCGCGTCATCCATGGCGCCGGCAAACCAGCCGTTCGCGGCATCGGCAAAGATGGAGCGCCCGACCGCGAAGCCGCGGCAAATCGCATGCGGCGCCGCGATGCGAAAGCTCTGGTCCAGTTTTTCCTCGCTGGCTTCCAGGCCCAGCACCAGCACGCCGCGGCAATGCGGGTCGTGCTGCCTCAGCACGGCCGCGATCTTTTCCCAGCCGGCCGCGCTCACGGCGGGCGGCAGCTTCCACCAGTCGGGAAAAATGCCGGCCTGGTAAATCTGCGCGAGCGCCAGCGGCACCGTGTCCTCGTCGGCCGCCATGTCCTTGGGCGGGATGACCTCGATCAGGAATTCGTGAAAACTGTCCACGCTGGCGCGCTGCAGGTCGGCCAGGCTGGCCAGCTGGCTCTCGCGCAAGGCCGCGGGGTCTTGCGGGTGGTAGCTCACCAGGCATTTGGCGACATGCTCGCCGGGCCAGGTCCGCATGGCCGCGCCCAGGCCGGCGCCGGCTTCAAACCGCAGCGGGCGCGAGCCCGGCAGCTCGACGGGCCGCGCCACCCACCAGCCTTTGCCGGTCACCGCAGGAAGCACGCCTTCGCCGAAACGTCCGTCGACAATCACGCCAACCCCAGCGCGCCGGCCCGCGCCGCGTCGCGCGCCCTCGGCGATCAGGGATTTAAACAAGGGAATGCGCTCCATGCCCGCGCCGTGGCGCGCAGCCAGCTCTTCCAGCTGCATGCGGTGGTCAAAGGCCAGGATGACCAGCTCTTCCCAGCGCCGCGTGCGCGTGCTGGCGCGGTGCAAATGCTCGAGCCGCGCGTCTTCACGCAGGCGGCGCGTGGTGGAGCCGTGCGCCAGAAAAAACTGCAGTTCTTCCCAGCTCGCCATGGCCGGCGCGCAGCCGTGGCGCGAGACCACCAGCGCGCCGCAGGCATTGGCATAGGCGCAGCAGCGAGCCAGCGGCTCGCCCGGTATCCAGCCGCGCAGAAAGCCCGACATAAAGGCATCGCCCGCGCCCAGCACGTTGTAGACGTCGACCGGAAAGCCGGGGCCCTGCAAACCCTTTTCGAGCGAATCGGGAATCGCGCCGTCGAACACCACGCAGCCCATGGGGCCGCGCTTGACGACCAGCGTGCCGGCCGTCAATTCACGCAGGCGGCGCAGGGCGGTGAGCGTGTCGGTGCTGCCGCCGGCGATATGGATTTCCTCCTCGGTGCCGACCACCAGGTCGCAATGGCCGATGACGGTCTGCAGGTGCGCGCTGACCTCGCCCGAAGGCACAAAGCGCTGCTCACCCATGCCGGGGCTGGTCAGGCCCCAGAGCACGGGGCGGTAGTCGATGTCCAGCACCACACGTGTGCCGGCGGCCTTGGCCAGCGCCATGGCGCGGGTGCAGCTTTCATAGGTAAGCGGCTGCGACAGGTGCGTGCCCGAAATCAGCAGCGCCTTGGCCGAGGCGATAAAGGCCGCGTCGAAGTCCTCGGGGCTGATCGCCATGTCGGCGCAGTTGTCGCGGTAAAAAACCAGCGGGAAGGTGTCGCGGTCCTGTATGCCCAGGAACACCAGCGCGGTCAGGCGCTTGGGGTCGGTGGTCACATGGCTGACGTCCACGCCCTCGGCCGCCAGGGTTTCGCGCACAAAACGGCCGTTGTGCTCGTCGCCCACGCGGGTCAGCATGGCGGGCTTGAGGCCCAGGCGCGCCACGCCCACGGCGGTGTTGGCCGGCGAGCCGCCCAGGTATTTGCTGAAGCTCTGCATGTCTTCGAGGCGGCCGCCTATCTGCTCGCCGTACAGGTCGACGGCGGCGCGGCCCACGCAGATCAGGTCCAGCGGGCGGTTCATGCGGCCCTCTTGCGCGCCGGCTTGGCGGCCGGTTTGCCCTTGGTTTTGGGCGCGCCCTGTTCGGCCAGCTGGTGGCCAGTGCTGACCACCAGCGCCTGCGCCAGGCACAGCGGCGCGACCAGCGAGCGAAAGGGCTTGGACGAATCGTCGGCCAGCTCCAGGCAGACCTGGGCATGCGCCTTGAGCGGCGAGAGCGGGCCGTCGGTGATGGCGATCACCGAGGCGCCCAGCCTGGCCGCTTCCGCCGTAGCGGCGATCACCTCGGGCGAATAGTTGCGAAAGCTCGCGGCGATCAGCACGTCGCCGGGCGCGATGGAGCGCAGGCTTTCGCGCAGCATGCCGCCGGTGCCGTCCAGCAAATGGGTGCGCAGCTCGAGCTGGCTCAGCGCATAGGCGAGGTAGCCCGCCACCGGGAAAGCGCGGCGCTGCGCCAGCACATGGATGCGCGGCGCCGAGGCCATGAGTTTGACGGCGGCCTTCAGGTCGGCCTGGGCAATGCTTTCTTCCAGGTGGCCCAGTTCGGCCACCGACTCGCCCACCAGCTGGTGCAGCACGCCAGCCGGCGCGCGCTCGCCATTGAGCTGCTTGCGGCGCAGCTGGTCTATGCGCTCGCGGTAGCTGTCGGAGCGCTCCAGCAGGTGGCCGCGAAACACCTGCTGCATTTCGGAAAAGCCGCCGTAGCCCAGCGCATTGGCGAAGCGGATCATGGCCGAGGGCTGGACCTCGGTGGCTTCGGCCACCGTGGCTACCGTGCCCAGGGCCAGCTCGTTGGGCTGCTCCAGCGCGAAGCGCGCGATGCGCTGCAGCTGCTTGGACATGTCCGGGTAGGTCCGGCCTATCAGCGCCTTGAGTTCTTCGTAGTTCGTTGCAGAGTCCATGGGTTCTTGCCGCCTGGGAAATGCGATGGGCCTGGTTGGCTTGCATCGCGTCAATTTAGAATAAATGTTCTTGCTTATTTAAATAATAGAATTTATATTCTGTTTTGTCCAGCGTCTTTTTTTCGACCGCTTTTTCCTTCCCCCAAGAAAACCCAGAGAGACAAGGCTCCCATGCAACTCGCTTCCGGCCGCGCGCCGCTGATTCCCTTGCCCATGCTTGCCACGCTGCTGGTGCTGCTGTCCACGCCGCTGTGGGTGGGCCGCGTCGGGCTCTACCAGTACCTGGCCCTGGAAATCATGATCTGGGTGCTGTTCGCGCTGGGCTACAACCTGCTGCTGGGCTTCACCGGCCTGCCCTCTTTCGGGCACGGCGCTTTTTTCGGCGCGGGCGCTTACGCCTTCGGCCTGCTGCAGCTCAGGGTCTGGCCCAACCTTTGGTTCGACCTGGCCGGCGCAGTGCTGGTCACGGCGGCGCTGGGCGCGCTGGTGGCGCTGTTCATCTCGCACCGGCGCGGCATTTATTACGCGCTGCTCACCATCGCCTTCGGCCAGGTGTTCTGGTTTGTCGCCAACAAATGGCATACCGTCACCGGCGGCGAGGACGGGCTGCTCAACATCAAGCGCCTGCCGGCCGACTTCGGCTTTGTGTCTTTCAACCTGACGGGCAACAACGCCCTCTTCTTCTTTTGCCTGGCGCTGTTCGCGGGGGCGCTGCTGGGCCTGTGGCGGCTGATCCATTCGCCGCTGGGCCGCATCTTCAGCGCCATCAAGCAGAACGAAACGCGCGCGGCCTTTGTGGGCTACAACGTCTGGCTCTATAAATGGCTGGCCTTCACGATCTCCACCGCAGTGGCGGGCTTGGCCGGCGCGCTGTTCGCCATGGCGCAGCAGTCGGCCTACCCCAACGTCATGAGCCTGCACAACTCGGGTTTTGTGGTGATGATGGTGCTGATAGGCGGCGGCCTCGTGAGCTTCTGGGGCCCTGTCATAGGCGCGACCTTCTTTATCCTGGCGCGCGACCTGCTGGGCGCCTACACCGAGACCTGGCTGCTCTGGTACGGCCTGGTCTTTATGGCCATGGTGCTGTTCAAGCCCGAAGGCATTGCCGGCGCATGGCAGGCCTGGAAGGCCAGGCCGCGGCGCGCGATCGCCGCCAAGACCGCACCGGCCGGGGGTGCGCTGTGAAGCTCTTTGAGGCTAGCGGCCTGTCCAAACGTTTCGGCGCCCAGGTGGTGCTGCAAGACATCACGCTGAGCTTTGAAGAAGGCCAGCTGAACGGCATCATGGGGCCCAACGGCGCGGGCAAGACCACCTGCTTCAATGTTCTGACGGGCCGCTACAAGCCCGACCGCGGCCGCGTGACCTTTGCGGGCGAGGACATCACGGGCCTCTCGCCGCGCGAGATCGCGCGCAAAGGCGTGTCGCGCTCCTTCCAGATCATGAATTTGTTCGACAGCTATACCGCGCTGGACAACGTGCTGGTGGCCACGCCGCATGTGCGCAGGCAAGGCTTTAACCCCTGGCGCGACCTGGGCGCCGACGACACGGCGCAGCAGCTGGCTGCCGCCATTCTTGAGCGCGTGGGCCTCAAGGGCAAGGAGCGCACACTGGCCAGCAGCCTGTCTTACGGCGAGCGGCGCGCGCTGGAAATTGGCGTCGCGCTGGCGGCCGAGCCGCGCATGCTGTTCCTGGACGAACCCACCGCCGGCCTGGGCGCCGAAGGCACGGCGCGCCTGATGGAGCTGGTGAAAGAACTCAAGCGCCAGCTGACCATTGTGATCATCGAACACGACATGAACTTCCTCTTCAAGCTCGCCGACCAGATCTCGGTCATCCACTGGGGCCAGGTCATCAGCCAGGGCACGCCCGACCAATTGCGCGAGAACGAATGGGTGCGCCGCTCCAACCTGGGGGCGCTGGCATGAGCGCCGTCCTCCAACCCGCCATCCACACCGTTGCGCAGCAGCAGGACATGCTGGCCGTGGAGCGCATAGACACCTTCTACGGCGAAACGCAGGTGCTGTTCGACGTGTCGCTCAAAGTCGGCGCGGGCGAAGTGGTGGCACTGCTGGGCCCCAACGGCGCGGGCAAGACCACGCTGCTGCGCTCGGTACTGGGCCTGACACCGCCGCGCAAGGGCAGCATCGCGTTTGATGCGCGCGACATCACGCGTATGCCCACGCACGAGATCGCCAAGGCCGGCCTAGGCTGGGTGCCCGACGACCGCCGCATCTTCCCGACGCTCACGGTGGCGCGCAACCTGGCCATCGCGCGCAAGGCTACGCGCTTTCGCAAGTGGAACGAGAAAGAGTGTTTTGAAATCTTCAGCGCGCTCGAATACCTGATGCACCGCGAGTGCGAAAACCTCTCGGGCGGCGAGATGCAGATGGTGGCGATCTCGCGCGCGCTGCTGGGCTCGCCCGGCCTGGTGTTGTTCGACGAGCCCAGCCAGGGCCTGGCGCCCAAGGTGGTGCAGGACGTGATGAAGACCATCAGCCGGCTCAAGGCCGAAGGCATCGCGGTGCTGGTGGTCGAGCAGAACGTGCAAAGCGCGCTGGCGGTGGCCGACCGCGCCTATGTGATGAACCAGGGTGTGATCGTCCACCAGGGCCCCGCGGCCGAATTGCGCAACAACGCCGCCTTGTGCCGGCAGCTTTTGGGAGTCTGAGCCAGCATGAGCAGCCATCCACTGTTACGCGTCGAGAACGTCGCCAAGCAATACCAGCGCGGCGTGTTCCGCAAGACCACCACGTTTTCACTGAACGCCGACTTTGAAGTTGACAAGCCCTGCGTGGTCGGTGTCATGGGCCCCAACGGCTCGGGCAAGACCACGCTGTTCGAACTCATCACCGGCAGCAACCTGCCCAGCGCGGGCCGCGTGCTGGTGAACGGCCAGGACATCCACCAGGTGCGCACACGCGAGCGCGACCGGCTGGCCATTCACTACCACCAGTCCTACCAGGTGCGCTCCTTCCAGAAAACCAGGCCCGACTTCATGCTGGCGCATGCGCAAAGCGACTCGCCGCTGGTGCATTTGTTTGACGAGCCGCAGTTCAACACCCAGGACGGCTACATCGGCTTCATGCTGGACTTCTTCGCCAGGCTCAAGGCCAAGGGCCGGCTGGTGTTTTTATGCCTGCACCCCAACGAGCCCTACCACGTGGACATCCTGCGGCAATGCTGCGAGCGTTTCATCTTTGTGCAAAAAGGCGCGGTCAGCGAGGCGCCTGACTTCGACACGCTGGCGCGCGATGAGAAGGTCAGGGCCTACCTGGGAGCGCTGGCGCCGGCGCTGGCCTAGAACCTGTTCTCAGATCAGGCTGTGTTTTCTGGCCCGGTAGGCCAGCTTGGCGCGCGTGGTGCCCAGCCGCCGCGCCGCCGCCGAGAGGTTGCCCTGGCAGGCGGAGATCGCGCGTTCCAGCGTGTCGCGCTCGGTTTGTTCCAGGGATTGCGGCGAAGCGCCGGCGGCCGTCAGCACGGGATGGGCGCAGGCCGGCGCGCCCTCGAAGTTCAGGGTGCCCGAGCTACCCTGCAGCCTCAAGGTCATGACCTCTGCGCTCAGGGTTTCGCCGCCGGTGAACAAATGGTGCACGTCGATCAGGCCGTCGGCATCGGCCATGATCACGGCGCGCTCAATCAGGTTCTGCAGTTCGCGGATGTTGCCGGGAAAGTCGTAGTTCAGCAGGGTGCGCACCGAGGCCTGGGTGAAGCCGCCGGTGTTGCAGCCGTGCTTGCGCCGGTAGTGGTTCAGGAAATGGTTCATCAGCAGCGGAATGTCGTCGCGCCGCTCGCGCAGCGGCGGCAGGTGGATGGGAAACACATTGAGCCGGAAGAACAGGTCCTCGCGAAAGCGCCCATCGCGCACGGCCTGGCGCAAATCCTCATTGGTGGCGGCCACCACACGTACATCCACCGCGATGCCGCGCGTGCCGCCCACGCGCTCGACCTCGCCCTCCTGCAAGGCGCGCAGCAGCTTGCCCTGGGCGACAAAACTCAGCATGCCGATTTCATCGAGGAACAGGGTGCCGCCGCTGGCGCGCTCAAAGCGGCCCGGCCGCGAATGGCTGGCGCCGGTGTAGGCGCCGCGCTCCACGCCGAAGAGCTCGGACTCGATCAGCGTCTCAGGGATGGCCGCGCAGTTCACCGCGACAAAAGGCTGGTCCTTGCGCGGGCTGATCCTGTGCAACATGCTGGCGAATTTTTCCTTGCCGACGCCGGACTCGCCCGTGAACAGCACGGTGGCCGAGGTGCGCGCCACGCGGCTGAGCTGATGGCAGGCCGCGTTAAAGGCCGATGAGGCCCCGACCATGGCGTCGCCGGCCGGCGCCTCGCTGGGCGCCAGGTCGGCCGGGCCGCTTTCGCTGCGCGCGTAGGCCGCGGTGTCGACAAACTCCCTGGCGTTCAGGTAGCGCATGTCTTCCTCGATGTTGTCCCACTTGTCGGCGGACTTGCCGACCACCCGGCATTGCGCATGGCCCATGGAGCGGCACATGGTTTCGCGGAACACGATGAGCCGGCCGAACAGCGTGCTGACATAACCCGTGGCGTAACCCACCTGCATCCAGCAGGCCGGCGAGCCGCCTATGCCGTAGGCGGCGATGTGCTCGTCGTCCTCGCTGGAGTTGTGCCAGATGAATTCGCCCTCATAGCCGCTGGTGTCAGGATCGTAGGTCACGCTGACCAGCTCCACCTTCACCACGCCCTCGAGCGCATGCAGGCGCGTGCCGGCCATGGCGGCCGCCGGCGGGTCGGCATCGGGCCAGTGCTTGCGCACGAGCTGCGCGTCGCGGGCGCCGCTGACATAACCGGCGCGGGTGAACAGGCCGCGCGCCTTTTCAATGCCCAGGCTGTCGACCATCTCACGGCGCATGGAACCCAGCGCCTCGGTATGCAGCAGCACCATGCGCTGGTCCTGCAGCCAGATGCGCCCGTCGCCCGGCGAAAAGAACAGGCATTCGCTGATGTCGGCGATGGTCGGATGCGTATCGCCGCCTATGTGGGTGCTGGCAAAACCGCCCAGGGCCTTGGCCACCGACGCGCTGTCGAAGCTGCCCAGCGCGACGCCGGTGGCCCGGGCCACTTCGGCCAGGGAAATGCGGTCTGAGACACCCATGGCGTTTGTCCTTGGATTGATCAAATGGTGAAAAGTAGTTTTACTTTATAACTATTTGATCAAAAGTTCCCTCAGGGCTTTCCATGTGCTGCGCCGCAGCAATCGGACCTAGGGTATGTCCCGGTTTTCCCAGTGAAAAACCGCTTGCCGCAACGCCGCAAGCGGGCCCCGGCACGCGCCGTTGGTACATGCATTGCGATACAGCAGCACGACGCGCCGATGTGGCGAGCTGATCAAACAACCGTGAGGACAAAAGCAAATGGGTGTATCCGACGCGAAGGCATTTCTGGATTTTTCCGCGCTGGCGAGCGCGCCGCTGGGCGGCGGCAAACGCGACGTGGTCGAGCCCGCGACCGGCAAGGTGATGTGCACCGTGGGCATCGCCAACGCGGCGGATGTGGCCGCGGCCACGCGGGCCGCGGCGGCCGCGCAAAAGCCCTGGGCCGCCCTGCCCCCGCGCGAGAAGGCCGAGGTCTTTCGCCGCGCCGGCGCGCTGTTCCAGCAGCACTTCGACGAGCTCGCGCTGTATGCGACACGCGAAACCGGCGGCATCCTGCCCAAGGGCCAGCATGAGATCCGCGAGGCCATCACGATTTGCCACCTGGCCGCCGCCATGCCGCTGCAACCCCAGGGCCATGTGCTGCCCAGCGTGCCGGGGCGCACCAGCATTGCCCGCCGCGTGCCGCACGGCGTGGTGGGCGTGATCTCGCCGTTCAACTTCCCGCTGATCCTGACGCTGCGCGCCGTGGCGCCGGCGCTGGCCGCAGGCAATGCCGTGGTGATCAAGCCCGACACCCGCACGCCGGTGACCGGCGGCCTGATGATCGCGCGCATTTTTGCGGAGGCCGGCCTGCCCAAGGACTTGCTGCAGGTCCTGCCCGGCGACGCCGAAGCCGGCGAGGCTTTGGTGACCGACCCGCTGGTGCCCATGATCGCCTTCACCGGCTCGCCCGCCGTGGGCAGGCGCATAGGCGAACTCGCGGGCAAGCACCTCAAGAAGGTGTCGCTGGAGCTGGGCGGCGCGAACTCGCTGATCATCCTGGACGACGCCGACCTGGACATCGCCGCGAGCAACGCCGCCTGGGCCGCCTACCTGCACCAGGGCCAGATCTGCATGGCCGCCAACCGCATCCTGGTGCATGAAAGCATCGCCGCGCCCTTGCTGCAGCGCCTGGTCGCCAAGGCCACGCACCTGCCGGTCGGCGACGGCGCCACCGGCCTGGTCGCGCTGGGGCCGCTGATCGACGCGCGCCAGCGCGACCGCGTGCATGCCATCGTGCAGGACAGCATCAAGGCCGGCGCGAAGCTCGAAGCCGGCGGCACCCACGACGGCCTCTTCTACAAGCCGACGGTGCTGTCCGGCGTCAGGCCCGGCATGCGCGTGTTCGACGAGGAGACCTTTGGCCCGGTGGCCAACATCGTCAGCTTCGGCAGCGACGAAGAAGCGGTGGCGCTGGCCAACAACAACACCGGCAGCCTGGCCTGCGCGGTGATTTCGCGCTCCGTGGGACGCGCCATGGCGGTGGGCCAGCAGCTCAAGGCCGGCATGGTCCACATCAACGACCAGACCGTGAACGACGACTGCGTCAATCCCTTCGGCGGCCCCGGCATCGCGGGCAACGGCACCAGCGTGGGCGGCCCGGCCGACTGGGAGGAATACACGCAGTGGCAGTGGATGACCATCAAGGACACCGCGCCCATGTTCCCGTTCTGAACCGGACCTTCAGCCCACGACTTCACCACTTCAAGGAGAGCTTCATGAATCCCCACATCCCGGAGGCCTTATGAGCCTTATGAGCCTGCAAGGCAAAACCATCGTCATCACCGGCACCTCGTCGGGCATAGGCGCCGAGACCGCCAGGCTGGCGCGCCTTCAGGGCGCCCGTGTCATCGGCATGGACCGCAACGACCCCAGCCTGACGCTGGACGGCTTTGTCAAGGCCGACCTCGGCACGGCCGAGGCCATAGACGCCGCCGTGGCCCAGCTGCCGGCCCAGGTCGATGCGCTGTGCAACATCGCCGGCGTGCCGGGCACGGCAGACGGCGAGCTGGTGGCCCGCGTGAACTACCTGGGCCTGCGGCACCTGACGGAAAAAGTGCTGGCGCGCATGCCGCGCGGCGGCAGCATCGTTAACGTGGCTTCCATCCTCGGGGTCGAATGGCCGCAGCGCCTGGCCCTGCACAAGGAGCTGGCCGCCGCCAAGGGCTTTGAAGCCGGCGCCGCCTGGCTGCGCGCCCACCCGGTGCCGCAAACGACCTGCTACCAGTACTTCAAGGAAGCACTGATCGTCTGGAACGCCGTGCAGTCGCAGGAGTGGTTCCTGGGCAAAGGCGTGCGCATGAACTGCGTGGCACCCGGCCCGGTGTTCACGCCCATCCTGGGCGACTTCGTGGCCATGCTGGGCCAGGAGCGCGTCCAGGCCGATGCCCACCGCATGCTGCGCCCCGGCTTTGCCGACGAGATCGCGCCGGTGGTGGCCTGGCTGTGCGGCGACGCCGCGCGCTGGGTCAGCGGCGCCAACATCCCCGTCGACGGCGGCCTGGCCTCTACCTACATCTGACACCGATACGCCCGCAGGCAACCGACCACCACCACACCCACGACACCACGACAACCAACACACATAACGAGGAGACAAAAATCATGACGAAGCGATTCACCCCCTTCAGGCTCAGCACGCTGGCCCTGACCTGCGGCCTGGCCTGCGCGCTGCCGGCCCATGCCTTCGAGCTGGACTCAAGCGACCCGGACACCAAGATACGGCTGGACTTCACGCCCAAGTACAGCCTGGCCTGGCGGCTCAAGGATCCGTCGGCGCTGCTGACCTCGCCGGCGGCCCGCGGCGACGGCGGCGTGACCAACGAGAACGACGGCGACCTCAACTTCAAGAAGGGCCTGATCTCCAACCGCGCCGACCTGCTCACCGAGTTCGACTACAGCCGCAGCAACTGGGGCCTGCGCATCAGCCACTCGGCCTGGTACGACTCGCAGTACCTGCGCGCCAATGCCAACGACGGCACGGCCGGCGTCAGCAACTTCGCGGGCCAGCCCGTGAACCAGTTCGTGCCCGCGACCCGGGACCAGCACGGCCGCGGCGACGAATTCCTCGACGCCTTTGTCTGGGGCAAGGGCTCCATCGGCAGCATGCCGGCCTCGATACGCGTGGGCAAACATGCGCTGCAGTACGGCGAGAGTGTGTTCTTCGGCCAGAACGGTATCGCCAACGCGCAGGGCCCGGTGGACATCGCCAAAATCGTCTCGGTGCCCAACTGGCAGTTCAAGGAAGTGCTGCTGCCGGTGGAGCAGATCTCGGGCACGCTGCAGGTGGCCGAAGGCCTGACGCTGGGCGGCTACTACCAGCTCAAGTGGCGGCCCAGCAAGATCCCCGGGGTCGGCAGCTATTTCTCCAACCAGGACTACATCGGCGGCGGCCGCGTCTACCTGGGCGGGCCGGTGCTGCCCACCGACACCAGCCGTGACCAGAAGCCGGGCGACAGCGGCCAGTTCGGCGCACAGCTGCGCTGGGCACCGGCCGGCAGCAACTATGAGTTCGGCCTGTACGCGGCGCGCTACAACGACAAGACCCCGGCCGTGCCGGTGTTCGACCTGATCAACGGCAATGTGCACAACGTCTATGCCAAGGGCATCAAGACCGTGGGCGCCAGCGTCACCTCGTCCATAGGCCAGCTCAACTGGGCACTCGAAGGCTCGCTGCGCAGCAACGCGCCGCTGGCCAGCGACCCGGCCGTGCTGGGCGGTGCGCCCTTCATGCCGCCGGCCAACTGCGACGGCTCGCCCGCCAACCCCTGCTATGCGACCGGCAGGACGGCGCACATCAACCTGTCGGGCATTTATGTGCTCAACAAGTCCAGCCTGTGGGACGGCGGCGCCCTGGTGGCGGAGCTGGCCTGGAACCGGCTGCTGAGCGTGACAAAGAACCCCAGTGCCGTCGGCTTCGGCGGGCTGGACCCGAATGCCACGCGCGACGCCACGGCTTTCCGCATGATTTTTGAGCCCCAGTACTTCCAGGTGCTGCCCGGCCTGGACCTGTCTATCCCGCTGGGCCTGGGCTACAACTTCGGCGGCCGCTCCTCCGCCGTCATCAACTTCGCCGGTGGCGCCAGCAAGGCGGGCGATGTGAGCATAGGCATCAAAGGCAAATACCAGAACGTCTGGAACTTCGCGCTGAACTACACGGCCTTCTTCGGCAAGGAAAACACCTTGACCGTGACCGACCCGAGCACGCCCACCCGCATGCTGTCTTACGGCCAGAGCCTGAAAGACCGCAACTACGTTTCCTTCACCGCTTCCCGTACTTTCTAAAAACCATTCCAGAGACAAACATCATGAAGCAGACCGCAAAACACTCCTTGCTCATGGCAGCCCTGCTGGCCGGCGCCATGTCCGCCCAGGCCGCCGTCACCGCCGAAGAAGCCGCCAAACTCAAATCCACCCTGACTCCCATGGGCGCCGAAAAAGCCGGCAACAAGGACGGCAGCATCCCGCCCTGGGAAGGGGGCCTGACCAAGGCCACGCCAGGCTACAAGAACGGCGATGCGCGGCCCGACCTCTACCCCAGCGAAAAACCCCTCCTGTCGATCAACGCCAAGAACATGGCACAGCATGCCGACAAGCTGACCGAGGGCGTACAGGCGCTGATGAAGAAGTACCCCGACTTCCGCATCGACGTCTACCCCACGCACCGCACCGCGGCCGCGCCGCAGTTTGTGTACGACAACACCTTCAAGAACGCCACCCGGGCCAAGACGATTGAAGGCGGCTACGGCATGGAAGGCGCTTTCGGCGGCACGCCCTTCCCCATCCCCAAGGACGGCTATGAAGCCATGTGGAACCAGCGCACGGCCTGGCGCGGCGGCAACTTCGCCATGCCCATGCGCGTGTGGGTGGTGACCTCCGACGGCAAGCGCACCATGGCCTCCGGCGGCACACAGACCATACGCCAGGCCTTTTACGACAAGGACGGCAGCGCCGAGAAGTTCGACGGCTACTACCAGTACGGCAAGCTGGTGGTCAACGCGCCAGGCTCCAAGGCGGGCGAGGCCATCCTGGCGCTCGACGGCGTGTCGGAAGCCGCGCCGCGCGGCCTGTGGCAGTACCTGGTGGGCCAGCGCCGCGTGCGCAAGGCGCCTTCGGTGGCCTACGACACACCCGACTCGGTGACCTCCGGTATAGGCCTGTTCGACGAAGCCTTCACGCTGTTCGGACCCATCGACAAGCACGAGCTCAAGCTGGTGGGCAAGAAGGAAATCTACATCCCCTACAACAACAACCGCGCCGCCTCCGCGAAGATCGAGGACCTGGTGACGCCCAACACGCTGAACCCCGCGCAGGTGCGCTGGGAGCTGCACCGCGTCTGGGAAGTCGAGGCCACGCTGGCGGCCGGCAAGCGCCACGTGGTGCCCAAGCGCAAGTACTACATCGACGAGGATTCGTGGCAGATCGCGCTGTTCGACGGCTGGGACGCCAAGGGCCAGCTCTGGCGCACCAACTACGCGCTGATGCTGACGGCGCCGGACATCCCTGCGGTGAGCAATGTCGTGCTGTGGGGCGGCTATGACATGCAGACCGGCGCCTACTACCTGAACATGGCCTCCAACGAGTTGCCCAAGCAGTACGAGGTACAGCCGCCGATTCCGCGCTCCTTCTTCAGCGCCGAGTCCCTCTCCAGCGAAGGCGCGCGCTGATGGCCGCAGTCACGCGCCGGCAGGCCGCCCTGGCGGGCCTGCTGGGCGGCGCTGCGGCGATGCTTCCCGCATGGGCGGCCAGCGTGCCGGCCGTGCTGTCGCAAGCCGCCCTGATCACCCCCAAGGCACTGGGCGCGGCCACGCTGGCCGTGGCGCGGGCCGGCGACCGGCTGGTGGCCGTCGGCGAGCGCGGCACGGTGCTGCTGTCGGACGACCACGGCGCGAGCTGGCGGCAGGCACAGGTGCCGGTGCAGGCCAGCCTGACGGCCGTGTGTTTTGCCGACGCGCGCACCGGCTGGGCCGCCGGCCACCTGGGCGTCATCCTGCGCAGCGACGACGCCGGCGCCACTTGGCACAAGCAGCTTGACGGCGTGCAGGCGGCGGAACTCGCGAAGCAGGCCGCGCAGCGCACGGGCGACGACGCCGCCATCGCGCAGGCCCAGCGCCTGGTGGAAGAAGGTGCGGACAAACCGTTTTTTGACCTGGAATTCATGGACGCGCAGCGCGGCTTTGCCGTCGGCGCCTACAACCTGATGTTCGCCACCACGGACGGCGGCAAGAGCTGGACGGCGCTGGGGCCGCGGCTGCCGAATCCGAAAAGCCTGCACCTCTACGGCGTGCGCGCCCGCGGACGCACGCTGGTGGTTGCCGGCGAGCAGGGCCTGCTGCTGCGCTCCAGCGACGGCGGCGCCAGCTTCAGCGCGCTTACCTCGCCCTACAAGGGCAGTTTTTTCGGCCTGCTGCAAACACGCGGCGGCGCACTGGTGGCCTACGGCCTGCGCGGCACGGCCTGGCGCTCCATCGATGAGGGGCAGCACTGGGACAAGCTGGACACCGGTGTGCCCATGGCCGTCGGCGCCGGCCTGGCTTTGCCGGACGGCGGCTTTGTGCTGCTGAGCCAGGCCGGTGATGCCTTGCTGGGCGCCGAGAACGGGCCCGCCCTCAAGCGAATCCCGGCGCGCGAAGCCGTGCCGGTCTCCGGCGCCGCGCTGGCCGCCGATGGCGCCCTGGTGCTGGCCAGCCTGCGCGGCATGCGGCGCGTGCAACTGCCTGCCCATTGAAAAAAGACAGCCACCTCAAAGCCATGCACGCCGATTCCTCCTCCGCTTCCTCTCCTGATCTCCAGCCCGCTCAACCCGTCGTTGCGCGGCTGGAGGATTTCGACACGCGCTCGGGCACCCTGCTCGAGCGCGTCTTTTTTAATCACCGGCCCTGGGTCATGGCCGTCTGCGTGCTACTCACCCTGCTGCTGGGCTGGCAGGCGACCAAGCTGCGGCTCAACGCGAGCTTTGAAAAAACCATTCCCACAGGCCACCCCTACATCGTCAACTACCTGGCCCACAAGGCCGACCTGGGCGGGCAGGCCAATGCGCTGCGGCTGGTGGTGGAAGCGCGCCAGGGCACCATCTTCGACAAGGCCTACCTCGACGCGTTGCAGAAGATCAATGACGAGATCTTTTTGCTGCCCGGCGTGGACCGGCCTTTCATGAAATCGCTGTGGACCTCCAACACCCGCTGGGTGGCGGTGACAGAGGAAGGCCTGGACGGCGGGCCGGTGATCCCCGATGCCTATGACGGTTCGCCCGCCAGCCTGGCCGGGCTGCGCGCCAACGTCGAGCGTTCGGGCGAGATCGGCCAGCTGGTGGCGGGCGACTTCAAGTCCAGCATCGTGTTTGTGCCCCTGCTGGACCGCAACCCCGAGACCGGCCAGGCGCTGGACTACGGCGAGCTGTCGCGCCAGATCGAGGCCTTGCGCGCCAAGTACGGCAGCGACACGCTGCAGATCCGCGTGACCGGTTTTGCGAAAGTGGTGGGCGACCTGATCGAGGGCCTGCACCAGGTGCTGCTGTTTTTCCTGCTGGCCCTGGCGATCACCACGGTGGTGCTCTACGGCTACACGCGCTGCAAGCGCAGCACCGCGCTGGTGGTGGCCTGCTCGCTGGTGGCGGTGGTCTGGCAATTCGGCCTGCTGGCGCTGCTGGGCTACGAGCTGGACCCTTATTCGGTGCTGGTGCCCTTTCTGGTGTTCGCCATCGGTATGAGCCACGGCGCGCAGAAGATGAACGGCATCATGCAGGACATAGGCCGCGGCACGCACCGCGTGGTGGCCGCGCGCTACACCTTCCGGCGCCTTTTCGTCGCCGGCCTGACCGCCCTGCTCTGCGATGCCGTGGGCTTCGCGGTGCTGGTCATCATTCAGATCAAGGTCATCCAGGACCTGGCGCTGATCGCCAGCATAGGCGTGGCGGTGCTGATCTTCAGCAACCTGGTGCTACTGCCCATCCTTTTGTCCTATGCGGGCGTGGCGCCGGCCGCCGCGGCGCGCAGCCTGCGCCAGGAAACTGCGCAGGGGACGCAACGTTCGTGGCTATGGGCCTTGCTCGATCACTTCACGCAAAAACGCTGGGCCACAGCGGCGGTTGTCGTTGCCGCTCTCATGGCTGCGAGCGGCTATGCCGTGAGCCTGCACCTCAAGATCGGCGACCTGGACCCGGGCGCCTCCGAGCTGCGACCGGGCTCGCGCTACAACCAGGACAACGCCTACCAGATCACCCACTATGCGGCCAGCGCCGACATCCTGACGGTGATGGTGACCACGCCTGCCGACAAATGCACGGCCTATGAAACCCTGGCCAAGGTGGACGCACTGGCCTGGCGGCTTGAGCAGTTGCCCGGCGTGGAGTCCACCAATTCCATGGCCGCGCTGTCCAAGCTGGCCATGGTGGGCTACAACGAAGGCAACTTCAAATGGTTTGAGCTGCTGCCCAACGAAGGCGCGCTGGGCGGCGTGCAGACGCGCGCACCACGCGAGCTCTTCAACCAGAGCTGCTCCTTCCTGGCCCTCTATGTTTACCTGAAAGACCACAAGGCCGAAACGCTGGCCGGCGTGGTGGACGGCGTGGAGCGCTTCGCGGCCGTCAACAACACGCCCGAGGTCAGCTTCAAGCTCGCGGCGGGCAGCGCCGGCATCGCGGCCGCCACCAACATCGTGGTGGGCAAGGCCATGCGCGAAATGCTGCTGTGGGTGTATGCGGCCGTGGTGATCCTGTGCTGGATCACCTTCCGCTCCTGGCGCGCGGTGGTGGTGGCGGTGCTGCCGCTGGTGCTGACCTCCATCCTGTGCGAGGCGCTGATGGTGGGCCTGGGCATGGGGGTCAAGGTTGCCACCTTGCCGGTCATCGCGCTGGGTGTGGGCATAGGCGTGGACTACGCGCTGTATGTGCTCAGCATCACGCTGGCCCGCATGCGCGAAGGCGCCAGCCTGTCCGACGCCTACCACCATGCGCTGCAGTTCACCGGCCGCGTGGTGCTGCTCACCGGCATCACGCTGGCGCTGGCCGTGGGCACCTGGGCTTTTTCGCCGATCAAGTTCCAGGCCGACATGGGCATTCTGCTGGCCTTTATGTTTGTGTGGAACATGGTGGGGGCGCTGGTGCTGCTGCCGGCGCTGGCCTACTTCCTGCTGCGGCCGGCCCCGGCCTTCTCGAGCCCCCAGCCGGCCGGCGCGGGTGTGCCGGCATGAGCCGGCGCACACTGCTGGCCGCGGCGATGCTGCTCAGCGCCTGCATGGCAAGCCGGGCCGCGCCCGAGCCCATCGTGATTGGGCAATCGCTGCCGCTGACCGGCGCGGGCTTTCCGGTCGCCAACCGCGTGCTGGCCGGCGCCCGCGCGCATGTGGAACGCGTCAATGCGTCGGGCGGCATCCTCGGGCGGCCCGTGGAGCTGGTGACGCTGGACGACGGCGGCGACAGCCGGCGTGTGGCCGCCAACCTGCGCACCCTGGTGCGCCAGCACAAGGCGGCACTCATCGTGAACTGCCTGGGCGAGCGGGCCTGCCTGGAGGCGGCCCAGGCCACGCGCGAGCTGCGTGTGCCGCTTGTCGGCCCCACGTCGGGCGCGCTGGCCCTCCGCGCGCCCGAGGTTCGCCATGTGTTCAGCCTGCGGCCGGACGATGCCAGGGAGGCCGAGGCACTGGTGCGCCAGCTGGCATCGATCGGCGTTTCAAAGGTGGTGCTGCTGGCCGATGACTCCGAGCCGGCGCGCACCGAGGCCTTGACGGCGGCTTTACAGGGCAAGGGCCGGCAGCTCACACGCATCACGACCGACACGCGCCTGGAGACCATCGACAAGGCCTTCCAGGACATCGCGAAAGCCGCGCCGCAGGCCCTGGTGCTGAACCTGGGCAACGAGGTGCTCGATGCGCTGGGCCGGCTGCCGGCCTCGGCCTATGACAGCGCGCCGTCCACCGTCGCCACCCTGTCGACGGCGGGGCTCACGCAGCTGACGCGGCTGTTTCGCAACCGGCTGGTGGGCTACACCAGCGTGGTGCCGAATCCCGAGGTGGCCCGCTTGCCCATCGTGCGCGAACTCGAGCGCGATGCCGACGCCTTCATAGGCCCCGAGGCGCTGACCTTCGAGGGCCTGGAGTCCTACCTGAACCTGCGCGTCTGCACCGAGGCCTTGCGCCGTGCCGGCCCGCGCGCCGACGGCCAGCGACTGGGCGAGGCGATGGAGAGCCTGGGCGCGCTGGACCTGGGCGGCGTCAGGCTCTTGTTTGGAAGAGAGCGGCACCACGCCTCGGACCATGTCGAGATCGGCATGCGGGCACGCGACGGCAAGCTGCTCAGATAACCCCCCGAAGCGCCTGCGGCGCCTCCCCCCCAGGGGGCGCCACCTGCGGCCCGGCAAAGCCGGTTCCGCGCTGGCCCTTGTACTGCAACTGTGAACTGCGAAGGACTGTAATGACCACACCTGCCATCCCCACCGTGCTCGACACGGCACCTATGGACCCCGCCCTGGCCGGCTTTCTGGCCCAGGCCGCCGCGCAAGGCAACCCGCCGCTGGAAAGCCTGCCCCCCGCCATCGCGCGGCAGGTGTACCGCGAACTGGCCGACACCTTGGGCCTGCCGGCCCCGGCCATAGGCAAGGTGAGTGACAGCAGCATTGCCGGGCCGGGCGGCCCGCTGAGCCTGCGCGTCTACAGCCCCAACACCACCGGCCCCTGGCCCGTGCTGCTGTATGCGCATGGGGGCGGTTTTGTGATCGGCGACCTGGAGACCCATGACAAGGTCTGCCGCACGCTGTGCTACCACGCCGGCATGCTGGTGGTGGCGGTGGACTACCGACTGGCGCCCGAGCACCCTTTCCCTGCCGCGCCGGACGACGTCGAGGCCGCCTTGCGCTGGGTGCTCGCGAACGCTGCCGCGCTGGGCGGTGATGCGAGCCGTATCGCGGTGGCCGGTGACAGCGCCGGTGCGCAGCTGGCGCTGGTGGCGGCACGCCGCGTGAAGGCCGGGGCCGTGCGCGCCCTGGGCCTGATCTACCCGGTGGCGCAACACCCCGACCGGCCCAGCGCGTCTTACCCCGAGAACGAAGGCAAGTTCCTCAGCATGGGCGTGATGCAATGGTTTATGGCCAGCTACCTCGGCAAGCAGACGGATGCACACAAGCATCCCGACTTTGCCCTGCTCGATTCAGGCGGCCTGGAAGATCTGCCCGCGACCTGGGTGGCGACCATGGGCCATGACCCGCTGCGAGACGAAGGGCACGCCCTCGCGCAGCGCGTGGCTGCGGCGGGCGTAGAGGTGGCGCACCGGCACTACCCCGAGGCCATTCATGCATGCATCCATTTCACGGCGGTGTCGCCCGTGGGCTTGCGGGTCATGGTGGACCTGGCGCAATGGTTGCGCTCGCGGGTGTGAGGCTTCCCCGGTTCAAGCCTGTGGAGCAGTCCCGGCACGCCGGCGCGCAAAGTCCACATACCAGTCCAGGCAAGCGGGGTTGGCCATGGCGTCGCGGTTCACGACTTTCTCGAGCGGCTGGCCCAGCAGGAGCTTCTTGATCGGCAGCTCCTGCTTTTTGCCCGAGAGCGTGCGCGGGATTTCGGGCACGGCAAAGATTTCGTTGGGCACAAAACGCGGCGACAGTGCGGTCTTGACGGCCTGGTTGAGTTTGGCCTTCATGGCCTCGTCGAGTTTGTGGCCGGGGCGCAGCACCACAAAGAGCGGCATATAACTTTCGCGGCCCAGGTATTCGAGGTCGACCACCATGGAGTCCAGCACCTCGGGCAGGGCCTCGATGGCGCTGTACAGCTCGCTGGTGCCCATGCGCAGGCCGTGGCGGTTGATGGTGGCATCGCTGCGGCCGTAGATGATGCAGCTGCCCGAACGCGTGACCTTGAGCCAGTCGCCGTGGCGCCAGACGCCGGGGTAGGTGTCGAAGTAGCTGGCCAGATAACGTTGATTGTCCTTGTCGCCCACGAAATACAGCGGCATGGAGGGCAAGGGCTGGGTGCAGACCAGTTCGCCGACTTCGTCGACCACGGACTCGCCCTTGTCGTTCCAGGCCTCGACGGCACAGCCCAGGATGCGGCATTGCATTTCGCCGGGCACCACGGGCAGCTCGCGATTGCCGCCTATGAAGGCCGCAGCGAAGTCCGTGCCGCCCGAGATATTGCACCACCAGATATCGGGGTTTCCCATCTTCGCGAACTGCGCAGTGCCCCAGCGCTGCGTGTCTTCGCTCAGCGGTGAGCCCGTCGTGCCCAGGGTGCGCAAGCGGCTCAGGTCCCCGCATTGCGCGATGTCTATGCCCGCCTTCATGCAGTTGGCAAAAAAGGCCGCACCCGCACCGAAGAAGGTTGCACCGGTGTTCGCGACAAAACGCCACAGCGTGGTCCAGTCGGGCTTGTCCTTGTTCGTGCCGGCCGGGTTGCCGTCGTAAATGCAGCAGGTGGTGCCGTTGAGCAGGCTGGCAGCCTGCACATTCCACATGATCCAGCCCGTGGAGCTGTACCAGTGAAAGCGCTCGGGATTCGCCGGATCGGCATGGCTGGGCGCCAGGTCGTTGTGCAGGCGCAGCAGCGCCAGCCCCACCAGGGCCACACCGCCGTGGCCGTGGACGATGGGCTTGGGCAGGCCGGTGGTCCCGCTGGAGTAAACAATCCACAGCGGATGGTCAAAGGGCAGCCAGCGCGGTTCGAAGGCCACGGTTTGTTCATCGTTGCGTGCGACGGCCTGCGCGAAGCTCGCATGGCCCGGCGGCAGGCCGGAGGACGGGAGGATCTCGTGGATCAGCACATGCGTGACGCTGGGCAGCGCCGCGGCCAGCTCGGCCACCGCCTCATCGCGCGCCATGTCGCGCCCGCCGTAGTGCACGCCGTTGCAGGCGATCAGCACCTTGGGCGCTATCTGGCGAAAGCGGTCCAGCACGGCGGGCGTGCCCATGTCGGGCGCGCAGACGCTCCAGACGGCGCCCAGGCTGACCGCCGCGAGAAAAGCGACCATGGTCTCGGGCGTATTGGGCAGGTAGGCGGCCACGCGGTCGCCGGGCTGAACGCCCTGCGCCTTGAGGTACAAGGCCAGCGAGGCCGACTGCCGGCGCAGCTCGGCCCAGCCCAGTTGACGCGCTGGCTCGCCCCTGGCCAGGCTGGCTTCGCCATGGCTCAGGATGGCAGGCACACCGGCCGCCTCGGCCGCGGCCACATGGCGAAACACCTGCCGCGCGTAATTGCCCTGCGCGCCGGGAAACCATTCGGCGCCCGGCATGGCGCGCCGGCCCAGCACGGCGGTGTGCGGCGTGGGTGACTGGACTTCAAAGTAATCCCAGATGCTTTGCCAGAAGGCATCGATGTCAGTCACCGACCAGCGCCACAAAGCTTCGTAGTTGTCGAATGACAGGCCGCGTGTGGCCTGCAGCCAGTTCTGGTAGTGGCGTATCTGGAACATGGGCACAACCATAAACCAAGTCGGGCGGAAGCGGCCAGCCGCGAAGGGGCCGTGGCGTATATTGGCTGGCGGCCACATGCCGCCCCACGCCAGAAAGTATTGATTGACCGACCCAGCCTGGACGATTCACTGCGACGGCAGCGCCGTACCCAACCCCGGCCGCATGGGCCTGGGCGCGGTGCTCACGGCGCCCGACGGCACACGCCACACGCTGTCCACCCTGGCGGAGGGCCGGGGCTGCAACAACGAGGCTGAACTGCGCGCGCTGATGGCAGCGCTGCAGGAGGCCAGGCAGCGCGGGGCGACCACGCTGCTGATCCACTGCGACAACAGCGTGGTCGTGGAACAACTCGCGGGAACCGCCCTTGAGCCTTTTTTGCGCCTGGCCCCGCTGTTTGGCGAAGTCCGCGCTATGCTGCGGTCTTTCATGGCGGCGCGGCTGGTGTGGATACCACGCCACCGCAACCGTGAGGCCGATGCACTGGCCAGGGCGGCCGTGGGGCTGCTGCCCAAGAGCCCGGCCGCGGCGCGCAAACGCCGGGCCTGAGCCAGGCGCCCCAAAAACCAGTCTCCAGGCAGGGGATTGCACTTTCGCACAATCGTGCTAATATTCCCAGCATGGACGCCAAAACCCAGAAAAGTGAAATGACCCGCGCCGCCATCATTGGCGCGGGCATAGACCTGGCCGCGGCGGACGGCCTGGAGGCCATCACCTTGCAGGCGGTGGCCGACCGCATCGGGCTTTCCAAGAGCGGCGTGTTCTCGCGCATAGGCTCGCGCGAGGCCTTGCAGAAAGCCGTCATTGAAGAGTTCGGCCGGCGTTTTATCGCCGACGTGTTTGTGCCCGCCATGCAGCAGCCCAAGGGCCTGCCGCGCCTGGAGGCGATTGTGCAGCGCTGGATCGTGCGCACGCGCGACGTCGAGGCCAAGTCGGGCTGCATTTATACGGCGGGCGCCTTCGAGCTGGACGACCGCGAGGGCGAACTGCGCGATGCGCTGTTCAGCGAGATCACCCGTTGGCGCGCCGCCTTGCGGCGCACCGTGCTGCAGGCGGTGGAAGCCGGCCACTTGAAGGCCGACACCGATGCGGAGCAACTGGTCATGGAAATCAGCAGCATCGCCATGGGGCTGCTGCACGATGCCCGTTTTTTGCGCGACTCCCGCGCGGCTGAACGGGCTCAGGCATCCTGGGAGCGCCTGATAAAGAGCTACCAGACCGAGGCAGTCACCAACAAATAAGAGACAAAAGAAGGCGAAAGGGGCGGCAATGCCTTTTTCAGTGTTTGGGTAACTTTTAATTTCGCACGACTGTGCGGAGAAATGAGGAAATCATGTTGATCCTGATCATTGCCCTAGGCGTATTTTTTGGCGCTCGCGCCGTCACGGCCGCCCTGGCCTCGCTGCGCAGCCTGCCGCGCAGCAACGAAGACTGGGTCTGGTACTGAAACCGCGGAGCACGACGCCATGACACGCACCTCCCTGCAGGCCACCACGGCCTTTTACAACGCCAGCCCCCTGACGCGCATCTTCCGCTGGGGCCTGGGCGCTTCGCAGCAGCTGTGGCCGGCGCTGGCCGTGCGCGCGGCCTACCGGCTGTTCGGCACGCCGCTGCCGCCCAAATGGATCAGCCGGCGACGCGGCTGGAGCCCCGACTGGCACATCGAGCAATGGCCCTTCGAGGACGCCAGCCTCACGCTGTACTCACGCCCCGTCGCGCCGCACGGCCCGGTGGTGCTGCTGGTGCACGGCTGGGGCGGCCATGCCGGGCAGATGCTGGCGCTGGCCGATCGGCTCAGCGCGCAGGGCCTGCGGCCCGTGATTGTCGAGATGCCGGCGCACGGCCGCAGCAGCGGCTCGGTCAGCAACCTGCCGCAGTTCGCGCGCGTGCTGGAGTACGTGACGGCGCGGCTGCTGCAACAGGGCCACACCTTGCGCGCGGTAGTGGCGCATTCGCTGTCAGCCAATGCCGTTGCCTATGCGGCCAGCCGCGGGCTGGCGGCCGGCCGCCTGGTGCTGCTGGCGCCACCGGCCTCGCCGCTCGAATACACGCGGCTGTTCGCCCACGTGTTCGGCCTGCGCGAGGCGACGCGCGCGGCCATGCAGCGGCGCATCGAGGCGCGCGAAGGCATCCTGATGCCGCAGTTCGAGCCTGCTGCGGTCGGCCCGCGCATCAGCCTGCCCACGCTGGTGGTGCATGACCGCCACGACAGCATCAACCGCTTCGCCGACGGCGTGGCCTACAGCGAGGCGATTGCCGGCGCGCGACTGCTGGCCACCGAAGGCCTGGGCCACCGCAAGATCCTCAAGGACGAGGAAGTGCTGCGCGAAGTGGCCGCCTTCCTGGCCTGAGCGGCACCTGAGCCGCGCCTGCGCGACGCACCCGCCCTTGTGCGGCGCGTACATTCCCCCTAGCATTGCCTCACTTTTTATACAGAGGAGACATGATGGGAATGCTGGACTGGACGGAAAAAAGCAGCGCGGTACTGCAGCAAGGCGGGGTCATAGGCCCCGATGAACGCCTGCCCTGGCCGCAAACCGCGGTCATGGGCGTGCAACACGTGATCGCCATGTTTGGCGCCACGGTGCTGGCGCCCATCCTGATGGGCTTCGATCCCAACATCGCCATCCTGATGAGCGGCATAGGCACGCTGATCTTTTTCCTCGTGACCGGCGGCAAGGTGCCCAGCTACCTGGGCTCCAGTTTTGCCTTTATCGGCGTGGTGATCGCCGCCACGGCCTATGCCGGCAAGGGGCCCAACGCCAACCTGGGCGTGGCACTGGGCGGCATCATCGCCTGCGGCGCGCTTTATACGCTGATCGGCGTGGTGGTGCAGGCCATAGGCACGGGCTGGATAGAGCGCTTCATGCCGCCGGTGGTCACGGGCGCGGTGGTGGCGGTGATAGGCCTGAACCTGGCCGGCATCCCGGTCAAGAACATGGCGGCCGGCAATTTTGATGCGTGGATGCAGCTGGTGACTTTTGTCAGCGTGGCCCTGGTGGCGGTGATGACGCGCGGCATGGTGCAGCGCCTGCTGATCCTGGTCGGGCTGATCGTGGCCAGCGTGATTTATGCGGTGCTCACCAACGGCCTGGGCCTGGGCAAGCCCATAGACATTTCGGGCATCGCCGGCGCGGCCTGGATAGGCCTGCCGGGCTTCACCACGCCGGTGTTCAACGCCGGCGCCATGCTGCTGATCGCACCGGTGGCCATCATCCTGGTGGCCGAGAACCTGGGCCACATCAAGGCAGTGACAGCCATGACCGGCAAGAACCTGGACATCTACATGGGCCGGGCCTTTATCGGCGACGGCGTGGCCACCATGGTCTCGGGCGTCGCGGGCGGCACGGGCGTGACGACTTACGCGGAGAACATCGGCGTGATGGCCGCGACCAAGATCTACTCGACGGCCGTTTTTGTGGTGGCGGCACTGATCGCCGTGCTGCTGGGCTTCAGCCCCAAGTTCGGCGCGCTGATCCAGGCCATCCCGCTGCCGGTGATGGGCGGCGTGAGCATCGTGGTGTTCGGCCTGATCGCCGTGGCAGGCGCCAAGATCTGGGTGGACAACAAGGTCGACTTCTCGGACAACAAGAACCTGATCGTCGCGGCCATCACGCTGGTGCTGGGCACGGGCGACTTCACGCTGCGTTTCGGCCAGTTCGCGCTGGGCGGCATAGGCACGGCCACCTTCGGCGCCATCCTGCTGTACGCGCTGCTCAACCGCAAACACTGAGTCGGCCCCCACAAAAAAGCCCCGGCGGGTGATGCACCCGCCGGGGCTTTTGACTTGCGGCCTGGCCGTTTAACCGATAAAGCGGCCGCCGGCGCCCAGCACGCCGAGCTCCACAAACTTCGAGCCCGCGAAAGGCGGCGCGGCGTAGTCGACGCTGAAACCGCCGAGGTCGAATTTCTGCAGGCCGGCCAGCGCGTTGCGCAGCTTGGCGCGCGTCAGCTCGCGGCCGGCGCGCTCCAGCCCCTCGGCCATGACCAGCGTGTTGATGTAGCTCTCAAAGCTGACGGGCGAGAACTCCTGCTGGCCGATGGCGCGCATGGCGGCCTGGTAGTCGCGCACCACCTGCAGCTTGGCGCGGTACGGGTCGGGAAACACCATGGTCAGCGCCAGGCCGGAACCGGCCGCGCCCAATGCCTTGATGCCGTCGCCCGACAGCGTGACGCTCAGGCCCGCGATCGGCAGCATGGGCGAGGCCTTCTTCAGCGCGCTGATCAGGCCGACGGACACCGAGCCCGCGGTGCCCAGCAGCACGGCGCCGGGTTTGCCCGCGACGACCTGGTTCACGACCTCGGTGAGGTTTTTGCCGTCCACGGCGAGCGCCGCCTGCGTCGCGGCCTTGACGCCCTGCGCCTGCAGCGCGCGGCCGACGTCGACCAGCACTTCCTTGCCGTAGTCGTTGTCCAGGTAGACGACGGCCAGGTCCTTGATGCCCATGCTCACGATACGCTGCACCAGGCGCTGGGTTTCGTCGGTATAGCTGGCGCGAACATGGAACACGTTGCGCATGCCGGGCTTGCGCAGCGAGGAAGCGCCCGAACGCGGGCCGACGTAAGGCAGGTTGGACTCTTCAATCAGCGGCACGATGGCCGTGTTGTTGGGCGTGCCGACGCAGGACATCAGCGCAAAAATGCTGCCGTCGCCGATCATCTTCTTGACGTTGTCGGCGCTGCGCTGCGGCACGTAGGCATCGTCCATCATCTGGAACTGCAGCACCCGGCCGTTCACGCCGCCCTTGGCGTTGATCTGGCCCATGGCGGCGTCCACGCCTTGTTTGAGTTCTGCGCCGACACCGGCCAGCGGGCCGCTGGTCGCACCCGTGCAGCCTATGGTGACGGCCTTGGCGGTCAGGCCGTCCTGGGCATAGGCATTGCGGATAAAAGCAGGGGCGGCGGCAAGGGCAGCCATTTGAGGGGCAAGCGAAAGGAAGCGGCGGCGAAACATCGCGAAGAATCTCCAAGGGGGCGGCCGTGAAGCCGGAAGAACAAGGCCGTGCGGCCTTGGGGGTGAACAACTGGCCACCGCCCGGCGCAAAAGCGCGGGCCGGCAGCGTGAGCACCGGAGTGTAATGGATTCTAGGTAATAACCCTGATAAACCGTTCAACAACGGGGGCGATCAGGGACAGGCCGCGTGGGCCGCCGCCTTACTTATTTGGCCTGAGCTTGCCCTGTCGCCTTGGCCAGGGCGGCCTTGGTGGCCCTGAGTTCGCGCTCCAGGTCGGCGCGCTCGTCGATTTGCTGCTCCAGCACCTCGTTGACCTGGGCCAGGTCTTCGGCGGACTCCTGGATGCGGGTTTCCAGGGCATCGGTTTTTTCCAACGCCTGGGCGACATCGCCGCTTTGCACTTCGGGCGGGATTTCCTGTTTGAGCACCGTGTTGATCACCAGCAGTTCGGCGGCCGACTGTTCCACGGTGTCTTTCACGGACTCGTTCTGGTCAAGCGCGCGTTCCAGTGGCGTGGGTACGGCGGAGAGCGGCTGAGGCATGTCAGGGTCCTAGATGAGGGGAGGCAGGACCGTTGCCGTGGCAAACCTGTGCAAAAGCGAGGGCTTACAAACGGCACGCGGAATCCGCGGACGATTCTACGCTTGCGGCCCGCGGGGAGCCCGCCAAAGGCCTGGCGCGCGCCGGGGTCTCCCATCCCGCACAAAGCTCATCGGCTTGTGGCGGGCCTGGCCGTGCGCGCGGACGGCGGCGCGGAGGCGGGCGTCGCCGGCCCGGGGCTGAAAATTCTTCCCAGCGTAGCCCCTATGCGCGCGCCTATGGCCGTGCCCACGCCCGGCAGCACGGCCGTGCCGACCACGGCGCCCGCGATGGCGCCGTTGGGCACGGAGAATTTGACGTTGTCGAGCGGGCCGCTGACGCTGAGCGGGACGCCGACGATGCCGTCCACCAGGTCGACGGCGAACTCGGCCTCGATCTGCCGGTTGGCGACCTTGGCCTGGCCCGAGGCGCTCAGCGAGCCCGAGGTCGCCTTGAGATCTGTATAGGTGACCACCATGCCCTGCGGTGTGTTCTGCGTCTCGAGCTGGCCGGTGATGGAGTCCAGCGGCGTCTGGCCGGCGTGCTCCCTGCCGGCGCTGCGCACGGCCTTGTCCAGGTCAAAGCGCAACAGGGTGGACTTGCCGATGCTGAAGGGCGTGCGCGTGTGCAGCGAGCGCGCGAGCTCGCCCACCGTGTCGCCGTTGGCCGAGAGCGTGGTCTCGCCCGAGGCCTTGCCCGCGATGACGGAGCGGCGGTTGAAGGCCGCCATCATGGTCTCGACTTCCACGCCCTGCGGCTGCAATGTGCCCTCCAGGTGCATGCGGCCATTGGCACGAAAGTCCAGCCGGACTTCGCCGTTGGCCGTACCCCCGCCCACATGGATGCGCGCGGCCCAGCGATCCTCCTGGCCCTGGCGCGCCAGGCTCAGGTCGGTGGCGGGCTTGAAGCCGGGCCGGCGCAGCTCGGCCTTGCGCGGGCGCCAGCCGGGATCAAAATCAACTTCGCCCTCATAGACCACCGCGATGCCGCGCCGCGAAATCCAGGTCAGGTCGCGAAACACAAACCGCGCGAGCGGCAGTTCTTCGGCCGCCGTCTCGTCCTTCTCGCGCCCGCTGCCCAGGCCGTGCAGCGAGAGCTGGGGCACCACGGCGCCTTCCAGTTCGGCCCGGTCTATCTTGATGCGGCGCTGCGCCAGCGCGAACACGTCGGGATAGGCGGTGAGCTTTTTGATCAGTATGGGCTGGGGCTGCTCGGTCGCGACATCTTCGATGACCACGGCGGGCGAAGGCAGCAGCCGCCAGTGCAGCGCGCCCACGCGCACCTTGGTGCCCAGCCGGGCCTCCAGTTCGACAGAGGCGCGGCGCGCCAGCTCTTCGTCGGACGGCAGCCAGCGCAGCAACGCAAGCCAGGCGGCGCCCAGCACAAGCACGGCAATGCCCAGACCCAGCAGCCACTTGTTCGCGCGTGTCATCAAATCATGTCCCTCATGCAGGCCAGCTTAGGCCTTGGCGCCGCTGTTGCCGAGGCGACAAGTGGCCCACCTGCTGTAGGCCGCAGGCTTATAGTCCTGATAGCCGAGAAAGCCCCATCACCATGCCCATCTGGAAACAGCCCATCTCCGTCGCACTGCTCACCGCCGCCAACGCCGACAGCGCGGTGACGCACCTGGGCATAGAGTTCCTGGAGGTCGGCGACGACTTCATACGCGCGCGGGTGCCGGTGGACCGCCGCACGGTGCAACCCTATGGCCTGCTGCACGGCGGCGTGTCGGTGGTGCTGGCCGAAACCCTGGGTTCCTGCGGCGCGGCCTTCGCCGCGCCCGCGGGCCATCGCGCCGTGGGGCTGGACATCAATGCCAACCACCTCAAGGGCACGACCAGCGGCTGGGTCACGGGCACCACGCGCCCGGTGCACATAGGCCGCAGCACGCAGGTCTGGCAGATAGACCTGCACAACGACGCGGGCGAGCTGACCTGCGTCTCGCGCATCACCATGGCAATGCTGCAGCCGGGCTAAGGCGGCCGACTTACAAATAGCAACCAATTGCCCGCGCCGGGCAACCGCCCCGGCGCTTGCCGTTGGCAGCCCTTCATGGCCGGCGGACGGGCAGGCGCCTGCGGCTTTCGCGACAGCTTGCTCACCCACGCGGAGTGAGGCGGCAAGCCGCTTCCAGCCATGCCCCGCCGCATTCACCCAGACCGGCGCCAGCATCGGCACCATATTTTTTTCGTCTGGAAAAGCCGTTTTTATCGTATTTGATCTTATGAGTATTCGTCCCTATCGTTCGGCGACATAAGGCTCAAAGGTAACAAATGGACACGAAAACACTTCAAAGATGCGCGGCGGCGCTGCTGGCGGCCGCCCTGTGCGGCGCGGGACAGGCGCAGATCCTGATCGGCCAGACCGCCGGGTTCACCGGCCCCGTGGCCGCGGGCGTGAAGGAGACAACCGACGGGGCGCGCCTGTGGCTGGACGCGGTGAACGCCAAGGGCGGTATCGCGGGCCAGCAACTGGAGCTGGTGTCCATGGACGACAAGTTCGATCCCAAGCTCGCCGCCGAGAACGCGCAAAAGCTGGCCGAGCGCGGCGCCGTCGCGCTGTTCCTCACGCGCGGCACGCCGCCCACCGAAGCCGTGCTGCCCGTGCTGCAGGCCAACCGCCTGCCGCTGGTGGGGCCCTCCACCGGCGCGATGGTGTTGCACCAGCCGGTGCAGCGCTATGTCTTCAATGTGCGCGCAACCTACCAGCGCGAAGCCCAGAAAGCCATTGAGCACCTGAATACGCTGGGAATCACGCGCATCGCCCTGGTCCATGCGGACGACTCCTTCGGCCGTGACGGCCTGGAGGGGGCCAACAAGGGCTTTGCCCAGGCCAAGCTGAAACCCACGCACGTGCTGAAAGCCGACCGCAGCAAGCCCGACTACAGCCAGCTCGTGCCGCCCATCCTCGCCAGCGATGCGCAGGCCGTGCTGTGGATTGGCTCGGCCAACGCCGTGGCCGAGGGGGTGAAGGCCTTTCGCGCCGCCAAGTCGTCGGTGCGTGTGGTCACCCTGTCCAACAACGCATCGCAGGGCTTCGTCAAGGCGCTGGGGGAGTATTCGCGCGGCGTCATCGTCACGCAGGTCTACCCGTCCGAGCGCTCTTACGCCTACACCATGGTGCAGGAAGCCACCGAGCTCGCCAAGGCCAAAAAAATCATGCTGTCGCCCGCCATCCTCGAAGGTTATGCCGCCGCCAAGGTGCTGGTGGAAGGCCTGCGGCGCGCCGGCAAGAACCCCACGCGCGAGACGCTGCAAGCGGCGCTGGAAGGCATGAAGCGTTACGACCTGGGCGGGCTGGAGGTAAGTTTCGGCCCCGACGACCACACGGGCCTGGACTTCGCCGACCTCTCCATCGTGGACCTTGAAGGCCGCTTCGTGCGCTGATGGCGGGCCTTCTGTTTTGACGACCTCCGCCGCACCGGATCCATCCACAAGGAGAACCCGCCATGGCCTGGAAAAAGTCGCTGCACAGCTGGCTGCACGAAAGCGTCGCCGCGGCAGGCAAACCGCAGCACCTGGAGGCGCTGCGGCTCCAGCTCCACGAAGCGCTGCTGCGCTGCGAAGGGCCCATGTGCGAACGCATGCACTGGCGCATAGACGCCGCGTGCACCGCGCAGCACCTGTGGCTGTTGCGGGGGGAAATATTCCAGCTTGTCTCGCGCCAGTTCTGCCAGGAAGAGGCCGCGCGGCGCGTCAACGCGCTGCTGCCCGCCTTCTCCGGCCGGTTGCCGGAGCGCATGCTGACCCGGGTCCAGGGCTCTTAGGATGTTTTGGTGATTTAGAACGAACTAATCAGTAGTTCCTCAAATAAGGGCGCCTGCCCACAATCCGGTGTTTGACCTCTTCAACACCGCGCGCCCCGCGCCTTCGCCACCATGAATTTCCAGCAGCTGCGTTCCATGCGCGAGGCCGTGCGATGCAATTTCAACCTGACCGATGTGGCCAATGCCCTGCACACCTCGCAACCCGGGGTCAGCCGGCAGATCCGCGAACTCGAGGAAGAGCTGGGCATTGAACTCTTTGTGCGTGCCGGCAAGCGCCTGACGGGGCTGACCGAGCCGGGCGCCCATGTGCTGCCCATCATCGAACGCCTGCTGCTGGAGAGCAGCAACCTGAAAAAAGCCGGCCAGGAATTCATGGCCCAGCAAAGCGGCCTGCTGTCGATTGCCGCCACGCACTCCCAGGCGCGCTATGCGCTGCCGCATGCGGTGCAGGAGTTCCGCAGCCAGTTCCCCAATGTGAAACTGCACCTGCACCAGGGCTCGCCCAAGCAGGTGGCCGACATGCTGGTGTCGGGCGAGGTCGACGTGGGCATCGCCACCGAGGCGCTCAACGACTACCCCGAACTCGTCGCCCTGCCCTGCTACCGCTGGACACATTCGGTCATCGTGCCGCCCGGGCACCCGCTGCTGGACGGCCCGCTCACGCTGGAAAGCCTGGCGCGCTTTGCGCTGATCACCTACGACACCGGCTTCACCGGCCGCTCGCACATCGACGGCGCTTTCACCCAGCGCGGCCTGGCGCCCAACATCGTGCTGACGGCCATGGACGCCGACGTGATCAAGACCTATGTGGAGCTGGGCATGGGCGTGGGCATCGTTGCGTCCATCGCCTACGAGGCCGAGCGCGACACCGCGCTGCGCGCGCTGGACGCGGGCGCGCTGTTCGGCATCAACCTCACCAAACTCGCGGTGCGCCGCGGCAGTTACCTGCGCGGTTACGTCTATGCCTTTATCGAGTCCTTCGCGCCCACGCTGACACGCGCCGTGGTCGAGAAAACCTTGAGCGACGAGCCGGGCGCCGCGAGCTACGACATCTAGCGCCGCTCGTCTGTTCGGGCTGAGCATCGAAGCCTCTTCCCCTGTTCAGTGCCTGACAGGCGGCATCCCAAGGATGCGGCACGCGGGCGTCAACAGCCGCGCTATTCGCTTGCCGCGCGCGCCATGCGTTCGCTCTTCCAGTACACATCGTCGCCGCCATTCATGCGGTTGAGCACGCGCGACAGCACAAACAGCAGGTCGCTCAGGCGGTTGAGGTACTGGCGCGGCGCATCCTTCAAGGGCTCGGCCGCGCCCAGCGCCACCACGGCGCGCTCGGCGCGGCGCGCCACGGTGCGGCACACATGGGCCAGCGCAGCGGCGCGCGAGCCGGCCGGCAGGATGAACTCGGCCAGGCGCGGCAGCTTCGCGTTGTGCTCGGCCAGCGCCTCGTCGAGCAGCGCCACGGCCTCGGGCTTGAGCAATTCAAAGCCCGGGATGGACAGCTCGCCGCCGAGGTTGAAGAGCTGGTGCTGCACCTCCACCAGCAGCTCGCGCACGCCGGGCGGCAGCTCTTCGCACAGCAGCACGCCGATGTGCGAGTTCAGCTCGTCGACGTCGCCCATGGCATGGACGCGCAGGCTGTCCTTGGACACGCGCGTGTTGTCGCCCAGGCCGGTGGTGCCGTTGTCGCCGGTGCGGGTTGCGATCTGTGAGAGTCTGTTGGCCATGGTGCGAAGGCGCGGTGAAGCGCGATGAGGAAAAGTCAATGAAGCAAAGGGACTAATAAGAGACCCAAGCGGCAAGCGTTACGCGGGGCAAAAAAATGTGTCGTCCTAGGACATCATGTCAGTGAGGCAACACCCTGAAAAACTGCTGGCCGCAAGGCGCCGGCTGGGTTGCAATGGCGGCTTGTTCACTCTTTGAAAGACTCCTCGCATGACCCTACACACGACGGCAACCTCCCCCGTAAAACATTCAAAACATTCTATTCCCGGCTTTGAGTTGCGCAGCGTGCTGCTGGTGGCCGCATTGGCCGCGGGCGCTGCCGGCGCCGCGCGGGCCCAGACCGCCCCGCCTTCGCCGGCCAGCCCCGGCAGCCCGCCCGCCCAGATGGCGCCCTCCGCCACCCCGGGCGCCGTGCCGCAAAACCGCACCACCCCCAAGGACGTCGAGGCGGCTTTCAACCGCGCCGACGCCAACAAGGACGGCAAGCTGGACCGCCAGGAGGCCGAGCACCTGCCGGCCGTGGCCCAGCGTTTTGAGCAGATCGACACCAACCACGACTCCTTTATCTCGCTGGCCGAACTCACCAAGGCCGCCACGGGCTCGGGCTCCTGATCCCTCGCGGGGTGACCATCGCCCCGCTTTCATGCCACTCTCCCGCGGCCACGGCCGCGGGGTCTTCGGGCCGCCCTGGCGGAAATGGCGAAATGGCGGAAAGGGCGCACACGTCGTAAACTGTGCCACCGATCCGGAGACAACCATGAACGCCCCCCTTCCCCAGCACCTGCTTCCCGAAATCCACCAGCGCGAGACACCGGCGGCGCTGATTGACGCGCTCAAGGCCCGCTTCGCCGAGCGCTGCTCCACCGCCCTGGTGGTACGCGAGCAGCACGGCCGTGATGAATCCTCTTTTGCCGCGCCGCCGCCCTCGGCCGTGGTGTTCGCCGAAAGCACGCAGGACGTGGCCGATGCGGTCAAGCTGGCCGGCCAGTACAACGTGCCCGTGATCCCCTTTGGTGTGGGCACCTCGCTGGAAGGCCATTTGCTGGCCGTGCAGGGCGGCATCAGCATCGACGTGAGCCGCATGAACAAAGTCTTGTCCATCAACGCCGAAGACCTGACCGTCACCGTGCAGCCGGGCGTGACGCGCAAGCAGCTCAATGAAGAAGTCAAAAGCACCGGCCTCTTCTTTCCGATAGACCCGGGCGCCGACGCGACCCTGGGCGGCATGAGCGCCACGCGCGCCAGCGGCACGAACGCCGTGCGCTACGGCACCATGCGCGAGAACGTGCTGGCGCTGGAAGTCGTGACCGCCGACGGCAGCGTCATACGCACCGGCACGCGCGCCAAAAAATCATCGGCTGGCTACGACCTGACCCGCCTTATGGTGGGCAGCGAAGGCACGCTGGGCGTGATCACCGAAGTCACCGTGAGGCTTTACCCGCTGCCCGAGGCCATCTCGGCCGCGGTGTGCTCTTTCCCGAGCATAGAGGCGGCCGTGCGCACCACGATTGAAGTGATACAGCTGGGCGTGCCGATCGCGCGCGTGGAGCTGATAGACCACAACACCGTGCGCATGGTGAACACGCATTCCAAGCTCACGCTGCGCGAGGAGCCCATGCTGCTGATGGAGTTCCACGGCTCTCCCAATAGCGTGAAGGAGCAGGCCGAGCTGGTGCAGGAACTCGCCAGCGGCCACGGCGGCAATGCCTTTGAATGGGCCAGCACGCCGGAAGAGCGCACGCGCCTCTGGACGGCGCGGCACAACGCCTATTTCGCGGCCATCCAGTCGCGGCCCGGCTGCCGCGCGATTTCCACCGACACCTGCGTGCCGATCTCGCGCCTGGCCGACTGCCTGCTCGAGTCGGTGGCCGAGGTCGACGCCAGCGGCATCCCCTACTTCCTGGTCGGCCACGTCGGCGACGGCAACTTCCACTTCGGCTACCTGATTGACCCGACCATCCCCAAGGAACGCGAAGTGGCCGAGGCGCTGAACCACAAGCTGGTGGCGCGCGCGCTGGCGCTGGAAGGCACTTGCACCGGCGAGCACGGCGTGGGCCTGCACAAGATGGACTTCCTGGTGACCGAGACCGGCGACGGCGCGGTCGACATGATGCGCACCATCAAGCGCGCGCTGGACCCGAAGAACATCATGAACCCGGGCAAGATTTTTTCACTGTCCTGAAGCCGCATCGCCTCAGCCCCCGGCCAGAGTGCCGGGATCGCCGAGCGTGAAGAAAAACGTGGCGCCCCGGCCGGGCTCCGAATGCGCCCACACCCTCCCCCGGTGCCGCGCCACCACGGCGTGGACAATCGCCAGGCCGGTGCCCAGGCCGGGGAATTCGTCCGCCGCGTGCAGCCGCTGGAAGGGCATGAACAGCTTGTCGGCGTAGGCCATGTCAAAGCCCACGCCGTTGTCCCGGATCCACCACATAGGCACGCCGGATTCGTCCTGGCCGCAGCCGACCTCTATCTCCGAAACGTCACGGGTGGCGCTGAACTTCCAGGCATTGCCCACCACATGCCAGACCACCACCGCCAGCAGGCTGCGGTCGGCGTGCGCGGGCCGCGTGGGCCCGGCAAACAGCCTCAGCCGCCGGCCCGGCTCCTGCTCGCGCAGCTGGGCCACCATGGCCTTCACCAGCCCGCTGACATCCACCGTCTGTATCCACAGGCTTCGGCTGGAGACACGTTCCAGTTCCAGCAAGGCGTCGGCGCAGGCGTCCACCTGCCGGGTGGCGCGCAGGATGCGCTGCATGAGCTTGCGGCCTTGCGCGTCCTTGGTTTCAAGCAGCCGGCGATCCAGCAGTTCGCCGAAGCTGCCCAGGGAGATCAGGGGCTGCCGGAGGTCATGGGCCAGCAGGCTCATGAAGGTGTTCAGGCGCTCGTTGGTTGCGTTGAGTTCGGCGGCGCGTTCGTGCACACGCTGCTCCAGGTGCTTGTTGAGCGCGAAGATCTCCGCGCGCGCCAGGATGTTGCGGCTCATCTCGCGCCGGACCGATGCCATCAGCACGACAAACACCGCCACCGCCAGGCCTATGGTGACGAGAAGCGACACCAGCATGGTGGTGCGGCCCTTTTCCAGGGGGCCGGCCTGCTCGCGCCGCAGCGACTGTTGTGCGGTTTCAAGCTCCCTCTCCAGCCGCGAGAGTTCCGCGAACAGCACCACGCTGGCGAAGGAGTCACCGGCATCGCCGTAGCCGGCCGGCAGCGGCGCGCCCGGTGAGGCCGACAGCGCCTCGGCCGTCACACGCTGCGCGCGCGCCAGCGAGGCTTTGAGCGCCGCGACACGCTGCTGCTGGCCGGCCGCCATCTGGTCCGCGTGCCCGGTGAAGTCCACCACCGAGCGATAGGTGTAGCTGGCCGACGCCACCAGGACCACCAGCGTGCCGGCCATGGCGAGCACCACCTTGATCTCCAGCGGGGAGAGTTCGGTTTCCATGCTGCTGAGCGAGGTGTCGCGCGCATGCGCGGCGGCCACGGCAAGCCCCAGGGCGGTGAAGGCCAGCGCGGTGTTGACCGCCACGGGCGGCAGCCAGACGTCCGTGACCAGCTCGCTGGCATGCCAGAGGTAGCCCAGCAGGCTGACCGCGCCTATGCTGGCAACCTGGCCGCCGCACACATAAGCCAGCCAGCCCGCGTGCCGGCAGCGCACAAAGCCCAGCCCCATGCCCAGCCCCATGCCCAGCATGAAAAACGTCCAGGCGCTGAAGGGCGACATGCGGCCGGGGGTCAGGTTGTAGGCGATGGCCCCGTCGCGAAACAGCAGCTCATCAATCCCCAGGTCCGCCGCGAAGAGGTACTCAAACAGCGTGGCCGCGCCTATGGCGCTGACGGCGGCGGCCAGGGCGTAGCCCCAGTAGCGCATTCTTTTTTCATGGCGGCGCAAACCCACAAGCAGGGCCGCGGCGGACAGGCACAGGCCGACGGCCGTGTTGGGTTTCATCTGGACGGCGCCCGGTATCAGGCTTTTCAGGATGTCCAGCTGCAGCACCCAGCCCAGCAGCGCCACGATACCCATGGCCATGGCCAGGCCCGCGGCAACCAGGACGGTATGCCTTCTGATGTGGCTCAGATTAAAGGTGCGCATGGCGGACCCCATTGCTTCTTCGCCGGCGCGGCCAGCTCCGGAGGGAGGTCTGAAGACCTGGCCGCACCCTTGAGCCCAAAGATTAGCACTTTATTACTCAGACAAATAGAGCAATTAACACTATTTGGGTATGTCTTTGGCGCCGAAGCGGAAAAGAAAAAGCCCCCTGGAAGGGGGCTGCGGCACAGCGTAAAAAGGCCTAGCCCGAGCCGGCCGGGCGGGCTATTTGTTGCCGCGCAGGCGCTCGATCAGCCCGTTGAGTTCGTCCATGGAGGCGAACTGTATCGCCACCTCGCCCATGTCCTCGCGCTTGCCGTTGCGCTTGACCTGTTTCTTGACGCGCACTTCCACGTCGGCCATCAGCAGGTCGGCCAGTTCTTCTTCCACGCGGCGGGTGTCGCGCGATTTTTCCTTGGCGGCTTTTTGCGGCTTGAGCGAGAACTCCGCGCTCAGTTTCTTGACCAGGCTTTCGGCCTCGCGCACCGACATTTTTTTGGCCGAGATCTGGTTGGCCGCGGTGATCTGCGCGGCGCGATCCAGGCCCAGCAGCGCACGCGCATGGCCCATGTCCAGGTCGCCGGCCATCAGCATGGTCTGCACCGGGTCGGCCAGGTTGAGCAAACGCAGCAGGTTGGAGGCGGCGCTGCGCGAGCGGCCCACGGCCTGCGCGGCGAGCTCATGCGTGAGGCCGAACTCCTTGACCAGGCGTTGCAGGCCGTGCGCTTCTTCCAGCGGGTTGAGGTCTTCGCGCTGGATGTTTTCGATCAGCGACATGGCGGCGGCCGACTCGTCGGGCACATCGCGCACCAGCACCGGCACGCTGTCCAGGCCGGCCAGTCTGGCCGCGCGGAAGCGCCGTTCGCCGGCGATGATTTCGTACTTGCCGTCGTTGGCGCCGGACGTCAGGCGCCGCACAAGGATGGGCTGCATGATGCCCTGCACCTTGATGGATTCGGCCAGCTCATAGAGCGCGCCCTCGTCCATGCGCGTGCGCGGCTGGTACTGGCCGGCGACCATGTCTTCCAGCCGCAGCGAGGCCGGCAGGCCCGGGCTGTTGGCGCTGATGCTGGCGTTCTCGGCGTCGCTGGCGCTCTCGCTGACCTTGGGGCCCAGCAATGCTTCGAGCCCGCGGCCCAGGCCTTTGGGTTTTTTGGTGACCATGGTTTCTATTCCTTCAATCCGTCAATGTTTATTTATGTATGGCGCAGTGTTATTGGGGCGTGAGGCTGCCGCCCAGGGACTGCAGCACGCCGCGCCACAGGGCGTCGCGCTCTTCGTAAGGTTGTGCATCCTGCTTGCCGCTGGCCTGCTCCCAGGCCGATGTCATCACCAGCACAATGCCGGTGGAGGGCTGCACATAGACCGTCTGGCCGTGGATGCCCTGCATGGCGAAGGTGCGCGCCCTCAGGGGCATGAGCCAGAACTGGTAGCCGTAGCCGAAATAGGGCGTGGCCGTGCGCGGCTTGAAAGCCTGCGGCTGGCGCGTCGCGTCGGTGGCGTCCAGCAAATACTCCAGCGGCAGGACCTGCAGCGCGCCAGGCTTGCCGGTGGCTTTGTCGATGGCGCGGCCGTCATTGGCCAGCAGCTGGCCCAGGCGCGCCCAGTCGCGCAGGCTGGCGTTGAAGCCGCCATTGGCTATCTCTTGCCCATCGACGCCGATGCGCCAGAAGGCGTCGTGCTCGGCGCCCATGGGTTTCCAGATCCACTCAGTGGTGAGCTCGGACATGTTCTTGCCGGCGGCGCCGGCCAACGCGCGGCCCAGCACGTCGGTCTCGGAACTGGCGTAGACAAATTTTTCGCCGGGTGGCGAGTGGCGGTCGGTGATGGACTTCAGCACATCCACCGGTTTGCCCGCACCGGGCGCCCCGGCGGCCGCGCGCGCGAGACGCGCGATGTCGTCCTTGCCGTCGTAACGCTCGGTAAAAGTGAGGCCCGAGCTCATGCGCAACAGCTGGCGCAGGGTGGTCGCGCCATAGGGGCTGCCGGCGAGTTCTTTGACGTATTTCTCGGCCGGGTCGTCGAGCGAGGCGATCAGCCCCAGCGAAAGTGCCTTGCCGACCAGCATCGAGGTGACGCTCTTGGCCATGGAAAAGGACAGGAAGCGCGCGTCGTCCTTGCGGCCGTAACGGTAGTGCTCGGCGACGATCTCGCCATTCTTCAGTATCAGCAGGCCGGTGGCGCGCTGGCGGTCCAGGTAGTCGGCCAACGTGTAGTGGGTGTTCTTGTAGCGGTAGCTGATGGACGCGGGGCTGGCCGCGCGCGGCAAGGGGCTGGGCTCAGCCGGGCGCGCCACCGCGCGGACCTGCACACCGGGCACCTTGTCCATGGCCGACCAGGCGCCGATGCGGTAAGGGTTGCTGTACCAGGTGCTGGCGTTGCCCAGCGGGTAGCCCTGCGATTTGCCAAGCAGCTCTTCATCAGGCTCGGCATGCAACGCGGTGCAGGCGAGCGAGGCGGCCAGGGCGGCCACGGCCAGTGCGGTGGACGCCAGGTGAGAACGAGAGCGGGCGAATAAGCGGGGCAAGGGCATGGGTTCTCTTGTCATGAATGTGTGCCTGGGAGAGAAGCGGGCAAGGCTTGAAGGCGTTGCAATTTTTCAAAGGCCTCGGGCCAGTCGCCCAGGCGGCTGTCGGCATTGAGGTGGCCGCGCGGCCCGGCTTCAACAAGCTCGGCGCCCCAGGCCGCGGCGAACCGGCGGGCGCGCTCGGGCGCGCAAAACGGGTCGTCGCTGCTGCAGAACACCACGGCGGGAAAAGGCAGCTTGCCCAGCGGCACCGGCGCCCAGCCCGGCAGCATCTGGCACACGTCCTCGCGCTCCACATCGGGCGGCGCGACCAGCAGCGCGGCCTTGACGCGGTGGGTGTTGCGCGAGTGCGAGGCCCAGGCGGCGGTGAGCATGCAGCCCAGGCTGTGCGCAACCAGCACGGCCGGCTCGTCGCGGGAAAGCAGCACCTCTTCGAGCCGCGCGCTCCAGTCGCCGCGCAGCGGCCGCATCCAGTCGTGCTGCTCGACCCGGGTATAACCGTGCGCATTCTCCCAGCGGCTTTGCCAGTGGCCGGGGCCGCTGTTTTGCCAGCCGGGGAGTATCAGGACGTTGCGGGGGTTCATCGCTTGGTGGATCAGCTTGCTATAAATTCAGTAGCAACAGGAGCCCTGTTTATATGGCTCTCTGGCGCGCCCGATTTACATTGCCTTGATGCGGTCGACCATCTCTTCGGCGAAGGTGATGAAAGCCTGCGCGCCCCTGGAGGACGGGTCGAACACCACGCCCGGCAGGCCGTAGCTGGGCGCTTCGGCCAGGCGCACATTGCGCGGGATCACGGTGTTGAACACCTTGTCGGCGAAGTGTTCCTTGAGCTGGTCGCTGACCTGCTGCTGCAGGGTGATGCGCGGGTCGAACATCACGCGCAGCAGGCCGATGATCTGCAAATCCTTGTTGAGGTTGGCGTGCACCTGCTTGATGGTGTTGACCAGGTCGGTCAGGCCTTCGAGCGCGAAGTACTCGCACTGCATGGGCACGATCACGCCGTGCGCGCAGCACAGGCCGTTGAGCGTCAGCATGCTGAGCGAAGGCGGGCAATCGATGAGCACGAAGTCGTACTGGCTGTCGACTTCGGCCAGCGCGAGCTTGAGGCGTTTTTCGCGGCGCTCGACATCGACCAGCTCAACCTCGGCGCCGGCCAGTTCGCGGTTGGCGCCCAGCACGTCATAGCCGCATTTTTCGCTGCGCACCCGCGCCTCGGCCACCGAGGCGGATTCGAGCAGCACGTCGTAGACCGTCATCTCGAGCTGGCGCTTGTCCACGCCCGAACCCATGGTGGCATTGCCCTGCGGGTCCAGGTCGATCATCAACACCCGCTGGCCGACTTTCGCCAGCCCCGCCGCCAGATTCACCGTGGTGGTGGTCTTGCCCACCCCGCCCTTTTGGTTGGCAACGCAGAATATTTTGGCCATGTGTGTTTTTAGTTTTTGTTCGGAAGACGACGCGAAATGCGATGGCGGCTTATTTGGAGACCGCGAGCTTGAGGCCGAAGCCGATCAGGAAAATACCGGCCAGCTTGTTCAGGACCGCCGTGATTTTCGGGTTGGCGCGTATGCGCTCGGCCAGGTGGTAGGTGATCATCACCGAGCACAGGCCGTACAGAAAGGTCAGCCCGGCAATCGTGGCCGCCATCACGGCAAAGGTCTTCAGGCCCTGGTGCTGGGCCGGGTCCACGAACAGCGGGAAGAAAGCCATGTAAAACACGATGGCCTTGGGGTTCAGCAAGGTAATCATCATGGCCTGCTGAAAGTAATGGCGCGGCTTGATGTTGAGCAAGGGCGCGTCGCCGGGTTTGGCCACCAGCATCTTGATGCCCAGCCAGGCCAGGTAAATCGCCCCGGCCCACTGGACGATGTGGAAAGCCGTGGGGTAAGCCGCCATGATGGCCGACACGCCGGCCACCGCTGCCCAGAGCAAGACCTGGTCGCCGGCGATCACGCCAAGGGTGGCGCCCAGGCCGCCGGCAATGCCGCCCTTGCTGGTCGAGGTGATCAGCGCAAGGTTGCCCGGGCCGGGAATCAGCAAAAACACAATGATGGCGACGACAAAAGCACCGTAGTCGGCAATGCCGACGAATGAGCCCAACATGGAGGTTCTCCAGAAAGTAGAGAAAGGAAAGAGGAACCGAGTTTACAGGGTATAGCCCCCACGCTTGTCGCTTCGCGTACTGCGCTGCCCCCCAAGGGGGCCGCTGCGCCTGCGGCCCGGCAAAGCCGGTTCCGCGGCCCCGGCTGGCCGACCCTTTTTTAAGGCTGTGAACTGGCCTTGACCCGCATCCAGACAATGCAGCGCTCGGCATCCAGCCCGGGAACCTGCAGCTGTTCCACGTGAAACACCTCGGCGCCGGCCGGCAAGGCCGCGATTTCCTCGGCCGGGTGTTTGCCTTTGAGCGCCATCCAGACACCTTGGGGCGCCAGGGCGCCGACCGACCAATTGCTGAAATCCGCCAGCGAGGCAAAGGCCCGGGAGCAGATCACCTCAAACGGCGTGGCGATGGTTTCGACCCGGGCGTGCAATCCCGAGAGATTGGGCAGCTTGAGCGCCAGCGCCGCCTGCTTGATAAAGGCGGCTTTTTTGGCGACCGTGTCCACACAGGTGACGGCCACTTCCGGGCAGCAGATCGCAATCACCACCCCAGGCAGGCCGGCGCCGGATCCCACGTCCAGCAATCTGGCGCCCTGCCCCAGCCCGACTTTTTGCAGGTGGCGGCGCAGCGGCAGCACCGCAGCCAGGCTGTCCAGCAGGTGGTGGGTCAGCATTTCCGCCGGGTCGCGCAGCGCCGTCAGGTTGTAGACCTTGGTCCATTTGCCTATCAGGTCCTGGTAATCCAGCAACTGGCCGACCTGGGCGTCGCCCAGCTCCAGTTGCAGCGCCTTCAGGCCGGCGCGCAAATCCTGTTCACCGGCCCGCATCAGGCTTTGGCTTTTTCATTGACGGCGCCAGCAGCCTGGAGCGGAACCGTGTTCCTCCACAGGTTCTTTTTCAGGTGCACCAGCAGCAGGGACACGGTGGCCGGCGTGATGCCCGAGATGCGCGAGGCCATTCCCAGGGTTTCGGGCCTGTGCTTGGCCAGGGTCTGGCGCGCCTCAAAACTCAGGGCCGAAACCTGCAGGTAGTCCAGGTTGGCCGGCAGTTTGAGGTTTTCATAATGGGCGGCACGCTCGACCTCGGTCTTTTGCAGGTCTATGTAGCCGGCGTACTTGGCGGTGATTTCGATCTGCTCGATCACGCTTTTGGCCAGGTCGTCGCTGGCCGCGGCTTCGGCCGCCAGCTCGGGGTTGGCGTACTTGCCCTCCTCCAGCGACATCAGCCCGGCATAGTTCACATCGGGGCGGCGCAGCAGGTCCAGCAGGTTGTACTCGCGCTCAATTGACTTGCCCAGCACGCGCTCGGCTTCGGCCGCCGGCAGGTTGTTGGGGTTGACCCAGATCCCGCGGAGCCGGGTTGTTTCACGTGAAACCGTGTCGCGCTTGCGATTGAAAGCGTCCCAGCGGGCGTCGTCGACCAGGCCCAGTTCGCGGCCTTTTTCGGTGAGGCGCATGTCGGCGTTGTCCTCGCGCAGCATCAGACGGAACTCGGCCCGGCTGGTGAACATGCGGTAAGGCTCGGTCACGCCCTTGGTGATCAGGTCGTCGACCAGCACGCCCAGGTAGGCTTCGTCGCGCTTGGGCAACCAGGCTTCTTTACCCTGGCACTGCAGCGCGGCATTGATGCCGGCGAACAGACCCTGGGCTGCCGCCTCCTCATAACCGGTGGTCCCGTTGATCTGGCCGGCAAAGAACAGGCCGCCGATCGCCCGGGTTTCAAAGCTGGACTTGAGCGCCCGCGGGTCGAAGTAGTCGTACTCGATGGCATAGCCGGGCCGCAGGATATGGGCGTTTTCCATGCCGGCCATGGACCGCACCAGCTCGTACTGGATGTCAAAAGGCAGGCTGGTCGAGATGCCGTTGGGGTAGATTTCGTGGGTCGTCAGGCCTTCGGGTTCCAGGAAAATCTGGTGGCTGTCCTTGTCGGCGAAGCGGTTGATCTTGTCTTCCACGCTGGGGCAGTAGCGCGGGCCGACGCCGTCTATCTTGCCGGTGAACATGGGGCTGCGGTCAAAACCGGAGCGGATGATCTCGTGGGTGCGCTCGTTGGTATGGGTGATCCAGCACGGCACCTGGCGCGGATGGGCGATGTGGCCGCCCATAAAACTGAACACCGGCACCGGCCCTTCGATGCCGCCGGGCATACCGTCCCCGGGCTGCTCTATGCATTTGCTGAAGTCAATCGTGCGGCCGTCTATGCGCGGGGGCGTGCCGGTCTTGAGCCGGCCCTGCGGCAGCTTGAGCTCCTTGAGCCGGCTGGACAGCGAGACCGCCGGCGGGTCGCCCGCCCGGCCCGCCGAGTAATTGTTCAGGCCCACATGGATCTTGCCGTCCAGGAAAGTCCCGGCCGTCAGCACCACGGTGCGCGAGCGGAACTTGATGCCCACCTGGGTGACGGCGCCGACCACCCGGTCGCCCTCCACCATCAGGTCGTCGACCGCCTGCTGGAACAGCCAGAGATTGGGCTGGTTCTCCAGCCTGCGGCGTATCGCCGCCTTGTACAGAATGCGGTCGGCCTGGGCCCGGGTGGCGCGCACGGCCGGGCCCTTGGAGCTGTTCAGGATGCGGAACTGGATGCCGCCTTCGTCGGTGGCCAGCGCCATCGCACCGCCCAGGGCGTCCACTTCCTTGACCAGGTGGCCCTTGCCAATGCCGCCTATCGAGGGGTTGCAGCTCATCTGGCCCAGCGTCTCGATGTTGTGCGACAGCAGCAAAGTCTTGCAGCCCATGCGGGCCGAAGCCAGGGCGGCCTCGGTGCCGGCATGGCCGCCGCCGACCACGATCACGTCAAATTCTTGGGGGTAAAACATATCCAACCTTCAGCTTTCTATCAATTCCGTGGCCAGGCCCATACCGCGTGCCACCTGCGCCTGGCGCCTGTCCGCCGTGACAAACAGGTCCACGCGGCTGGCCAGCGCGCTGCCCACATGCAGGGCATCCATGCCGTGCAAGGGCCCCTGCTCCATCGCCGCAAAGGCAAACCGCTCCACATGTGCGTCCAGCGGCACCAGGGTCATGTCGGCCACGTCGCGCTGCGCCGCCGCCCACGCGCGGTCAAACTCGGGCGCGGGCAGGCTGCCGTCACGCCGCCGCCGCAGCAGCGCCGAGGCCACCTCGGTCTTGCAGTGCGCGGCCACCAGCAGCTCGCTGGCCGCCTCGAACAACATCAGCACCCGGTCGCGCCCGGCCTCGCTGGCGTAGCGTTTGGTCAGCGCCGAGGCGTCGAACATCAGCCGCGCCTCGCCGTCACGCGCCACCACCCGGGTGGCGGAAACGGCCTGCGGCGCATAAGCGGCTTGCGCCCTCTTCACCATGGCGATTCATTCCGTTCGTCCAGCACCGCCTGCGACAGCGACACGCCGGGCGGCAGGACCACGGGTTCAAACGGCTTTTTCCAGCTCGGGACTTTGGCGTCGTCTTCTTCCGCCTTCAGGGGCACCAATTCGGCCACCGGCTTGCCGTGCCGAAGTATGCGGACGGTTTCGCCCTGCTCCACCAGGTCGATCATGGCGGAGGCATTGGCGCGAAACTCGCTGAGTGGGATGGTATGCATTTTGTACAAATTTCAATGTTTTGTACATTTTAGCGGGTTTGTGCTTGCAAGCCGCTCCACACGCAGTTTTTCACCTTACGGCCTGTGGTGAAATCGGACGCATGAACGCCCCCCAAAAACTCCTGATCTTCGCCGGCAGCACCCGCCAGAACTCCTACAACCGCAAGCTGGCCCATGTCGCGGCCGCCCTGGCGCGCGCAGCCGGCGCCGAAGTCACCCATATTGAATTGGCCGACTTCGACATCCCCATGTACAACGCCGACCTCGAGGCCAAAGGCACGCCGCCCGACGTCATGAAGCTCAAGCAGATCATGTACGAGCACCCGGCCTGGATCATCTGCTCGCCCGAGTACAACGGCAGCTACACCGCGCTGCTCAAGAACACCGTCGACTGGGTGTCCAGCCCCGTCAAGAGCGAGCCGGCCTGGCACGACGGCTTCAAGTCCTTTACCGGCAAGGTGGTGGGCGTGCTCAGCGCCTCGCCCGGCGCGCTGGGCGGCCTGCGCTCGCAAAGCCACCTGGTGCCGCTGCTGCTCAACGCGCAATGCTGGGTCGCGCCCAAGGCGTTTGCCCTGAGCCGCGCCGGCGATGCCTTTGATGCCGAGGGCAAACTGGTCCACGAAGCCAGCCTGCAGAACGTGCAGGCCGTGATCGACCAGGTGCTGTTCGCCAGCCAGCGCCTGGCAGCATGACAAAGCGCTCGGGCCGGTGGCTGTCCGGTCTGGCGGCCTTTTGTCTCGCTTCCTGCACCTACGCGATGGACGTAGAGATCAAGGAGCCTTTTATCTTTCTGTCGGGCAAGGTGACCGGCAATGAGCAACGGATCTTGCAGGCCGCAGTAGAGGAACACCCCGGTATTACGACGGTGGTACTCAAAAACTCTTCCGGCGGGGATGCCCGGGCCGGGTATGCCACCGGCGAATACATCCGCGAAAAAGGCCTGGCGACTTTGTTATCGGGCTATTGCCGCTCTTCCTGTTCACGCATGTTTCTTGGCGGCAAAACACGCGCCTACTCCGACGACCAGCCTCTCGACAGAACAGCCGTGGCCTTCCATGGCAACTACGCGCAGGACGGCAGCTTGCAGCAGGCGCGCATGCCGGCGTTGAAAGCCTGGATCATCAAATACAGCGACGGCAAAGCCAACCCGGAGCTGGTTGAGCAGTGGGTCAATCTGCCCAACCGCAACGGCTTTGCGTATTTCTATCACCCGCAGGTGCCCGGCACAGGCCCCGAGGGTGTGATGCTGTGCCAGGGAAGCGAAGACGCGAAACTGCGCAAGGAACTGTGCGCAAAACCGCAACAGGGTGATGCGCTGGCCAACGGGATCGTGACCACACTGGAAATCGCAAAAATACCCCGGTGACCGTCGCATTAATTTGTAGCCAGCATCCGTGCCCGCTCCATCGCCGCGGCCTTCGTCACCGCCAGGTCTTCGGGCGGCACCAGCGTCGGCGCGGCGCTGATTTCCGCCTCGACCGCAATATCCAGAAAACGCAGCCAGCGCCGCATATACGGCTTCTGGAAATCCGAATCGTCCTCCTCGGGCCGCAGCGGATAGGCGCCGGCGCTTGAATACACCAGCGTTGCGCACTTACCCGACAGCAGGGCCTGGTAGCCGGCCTGCCGCGACCAGGACCAGTTCTGTCCCGGCAAGGTCACCACATCGATGAAATGCTTGAGCCGGTAGGGGATGCCGAAATTCCACATCGGCAGGCTGAAGAGGTAATGGTCGGCCGCGTTGAAGCGCCGTGACAGCGCCACCGCGCGCGCCCACAGCGCCTGCTGCGGCGCCGTCGCATTCTGCGCGCGCAGCACGGCGAACTTGGCGGCGATCATCTCGGCGTCAAAGGGCGGCAGGTCGATATCCCAGACATTGACGGCGTCCACCGTGTCCCCGGGATGCGCCGCGCGCCAGGCATCCAGCCAGGCGGCGGCGACGGCACTCGATGTTGATGCGGCCTGCATGGGCGACGCTTCTATATAGAGCAGATGGGTCATGGGGCTTCTCCTTGCCGGGGGCCTATCACGCCGCACCATCCAGCAGACGCAAGCCCACCATGCCGGCCACGACAAACGCCACGCACAGCAAGCGCAGCGGCGTGGCGCTTTCGCCCATCCAGAGGATGCCGATAACGGTCACGCCGACCGAGCCTATGCCGGTCCAGATCGCGTAAGCCGTTCCCACCGGCAAGGTCTTGACGGCATGCGTCAAAAAGAAAATGCTGGCGCCCGCCGCGGCCACGCCCAGCACGCTGGGCAAGAGCCGGGTCCAGCCCTGGGAAGATTTGAGAAGCAAAGCCATCGCGATTTCGACAATGCTTGCGGCGAACAGGTAGAACCAGGCCATGGGAGTCTTTCTTTTAAAGAACAGGGTTAAAGATTGAAGAGCCGCCAGCTTAGGGTTACGATTACCCATAGGCAAGTACGCACCTTTTGGTAACCATGACAATTCCCGACGCGCCCGACACCGATTCCTCCACTGTGTTTAGCCAGGCCTGCCCCTCGCGCCAGGCGCTGGAGCTGGTCGCGAGCAAATGGGCGCTGCTGGTCATCCCGGCGCTGGCCGAGGGCCCGGTGCGCAACAACGAGCTGATGCGCAAGATCGAAGGCATCTCGCAAAAAATGCTGACGCAGACCCTCAAGGAGCTGGTGCGCAACGGCCTGGTGCTGCGCTTTGACCGCCAGACCGTGCCGCCCCATGTGGAATACCAGCTCAGCACCTTGGGCCAGTCCCTTAGCGAAACCCTGATCCCGCTGGACAACTGGGCCGAGCGCAACCACCAGAACCTCAAAGCCGCGCGCGAACGTTTCGACGCATCTTTCAACTAGCCCGCACAACGCGGCAGGGTTAGCCTCATTAGCGGAATCACGTAGCGGCCCGCCGCAAGTACGGTCCTATATTGGGCCAACGACAACGATACGGAGACATTCATGAAACTCACCAACACGCGCCGCGGCGCATTGCAGTTCGGCCTCAAGGCCGGCGGCGCACTCGCCGCGGCTTCGGCCTTTCCGGGGCTTCTCCATGCGCAGGCCGGCTGGCCCAGCAAACCAATACGCCTGCTCGTGCCCTTCGCGCCCGGCGGCAGCTCTGAAATCGTCGCGCGCTCGGCCGCCAACGAACTCGGCAAAAGCCTGGGCCAGAACGTCTTCGTCGAGAACAAGCCCGGCGCCAGCGGCAACATCGCGATGCAGGAATGCGCGGCTTCCACCGACGGCCACACCATCATCCTGGGCCACATCGGCACCATGGCGGTCAACCCCTTCATCTTCGACAAGCTGCCCTTCGACACCAACAAGGACTTCAAGCCCATCTCGCTGCTGGCCAAGGTGCCCAGCCTCTACGTGATCAATTCCAGCGTGCCCGCCAACAACCTCAAGGAATTCATCGCGCTGGCCAAAGCCAAGCCCGGCCAGCTCAATTACGGCTCGGCCGGCAACGGCAGCGCCGGCCACCTGGCCTTTGAATACCTGAAGATGGCCACCGGCATCTTCGTGCTGCACGTGCCCTACCGCGGCACCGGCCCACAGCTCACCGATTTGCTGGCCGGCCGGCTCGAAGCCGCCAGCGTGGGCGCGCCCGCCATCCTGGCCCACATCAAGTCGGGCAAGCTGCGCTGCATCGCCACCGGCACCAAGGAGCGCCTGCCCCAGTTGCCCGACGTGCCCACGGTCGCCGAAAGCGGTTATCCGGGTTTTGAGATGACGCAGTGGTACGGGCTGAACGCACCGTCCAACATGCCGCAAGCCAACATAGACCGCATCGCCGAAGCCTGCAACAAGGCCATGCGCAACCCGCAGGCCACCGAACGCCTGCGCGGCGACACGGCCCAGCCCGTGGGCGACACGCCGGCGCAGTATGGCGCCTTTATCAAGACCGAGCAGGCGCGCTGGAAACTGGTCGCCGACCGGGCGAAAATCAAGCCTGATTAAGCGGCCCGCCGCATTCCCATTCTTCCCAACCGCGAGCCCTCTTCATGAACTGCCGCCCCGGCTGCGGCGCCTGCTGCATTGCGCCGTCCATCAGCTCCGCCATTCCCGGCATGCCCCAGGGCAAGCCGGCCGGCGTACGCTGCGTGCAGCTGGGCGATGCCAACCAGTGCCTGATCTTCGGCCGGCCCGAGCGGCCAGCATGTTGTTCCGGACTACAGCCTTCCGTGGAAATGTGCGGGACATCACGCGAACTGGCCATCCAATGGCTGGATGACCTTGAGCGTTCCACCTCTACAACGCCGGCTACGTCCCTCACAGACTGATGGCCTGAGGCCATCGCTTCGCAGCCCCGATGGGCCGCAGGCTCCTTGGGTCGGCCCGGCACCCATCGCGTTCTACCCGTTTCGATAGCACCTACGGTAGCCCGCTACCGTAATCGCGGCCTGCACCAACCGTAATTTTCCGACTGGGCTGCGGCCTGGTTCCATCGCACACTGAGGTCACAGCTTCTTGTGTGTGGACGGACTCCGCGTATCCAATATCGCCATCCAAGCTGGCTTGCATTTCCATCCATTCACAAAGGACACTCGCCATGAAGAGGTTACTTGCATTTGCATACGGCTTGACGGCCTATGCCGTTTCCTTCGGCACAAGCTTATACGCCGTCGGTTTCCTTGGCAACTTCCTGGTCCCCAAGACCATGGATTCCGCACCGCATATGCCCTGGACGCAGGCACTGTTGGTCAACGTCTTGTTGATCGGCGTATTTGCGCTGCAGCACAGCGTCATGGCCAGGCCCGCATTCAAAAAGGCCTGGACACGGATTGTTCCTGAACCCGTGGAGCGCAGCACCTATGTCCTGGCCTCAAGCCTGGCCCTGATTCTGCTGTTCTGGCTGTGGCAGCCCATGGGCGGCGTTGTCTGGAGCGTGCAAGACACCAACGGCAGAACACTGCTCTACATCCTGTATGCGCTGGGATGGCTGACCGTGTTTGGCAGCACCTATGCCATCAACCATTGGGACTTGTTTGGCCTGCGGCAGGTTTACTGCTACTTGCGCGGCGAGTCCTACCAAACCATCCCGTTTGCATCACCAGGCCCTTACCGGTACGTACGCCACCCCATCTACCTGGGTTGGTTGCTGACTTTCTGGGTGACGCCCACCATGACGATCGCGCATCTGGTGTTTGCTGTTGCCACCACGCTGTATATCCTGATCGCGATCCGGTTCGAAGAACGCGACCTGATCGACTATTTCGGTGACACCTACCGGCAGTACCGCAAGCGCGTGGCGATGATCATTCCATTTCCCGGAAAGACGCTTCGCTAAGGCCAAGGCGTCAACATGGACGCTTGTGAACTGGTGAACATGCCTAGGACATGCTTTTAAGCACAGGATATCCGCCCCATTGAAGCGAGGCGGACTCTGGGCCAGATGTCGTTGGACTGCGCCCTGGTCGCCTCTTACAATCGGCGCGATGCACCGGGAACGACAACAGCAGATTCGTTTTTGCACCAGCGCGGACGGCACGCGACTGGCCGTTGCGACGCTCGGGGAAGGCGCGCCCCTGATCAAAGCGGCCACCTGGCTGACCCATGTCGAGAAGGACCCGAGCAACCTGTTCACCCGGCACTGGGTGTCAGAGTTGAGTCGCGGCAATACCCTCATCCGCTACGACTCCCGCGGCTGCGGCTTGTCGGAGCGGCAGGTCGAACGCATTTCCATGGAAGCCTGGATCGAGGATCTGGAGGCCGTGGTCGCCACCCTGGCCATAGACCGCTTTCCCCTGTTTGGCATGTCCCAGGGCGCAGCCATCGCCGTCAACTACGCGGCGCGCCACCCGGACAGGGTCAGCCACCTGGTGCTCTATGGCGCTTGCGCTCGCGGCCTGTTGAAACGCGATCCGCCGGCCAAGGTCATCGACGCGGCGCTGGCCATGCTCAAGGCGGCAGAACTGGGCTGGGGTTCCGACAGTTCGTCGTTCAGGCAAGTGTTCATTTCCCAGTTGCTGCATGATGCAACGGCGGAACAGCAACGCGCGGTCGACGAAGCGCAGCGGCTGACGATCTCCGGCGCGAACGCCGTGCGTTTCCTCAAGGAGGTCTTCGAGATCGACTTGCGCGAATCGGCGCCCAAGGTGCGCTGCCCAACGCTGGTGTTCCACGCCAAAGACGACCCCTGTTTTCCCTTCGAGGAGGGCCGTCTGCTCGCATCGCTGATCCCGAACGCGCGCTTTATACCGCTAGAGAGCAAAAACCACCTGCCGTTCGAGACCGAGGCCGCGTGGCCCGTGTTCCTGTCCGAATTTCGGGCCTTCCTGCCCGGGACCGGCGCCGAATCCGCACCTCGTGATGCGAACGCGCCAACAACCAGCAAGCCGCCGCTGACACCGCGGCAAATCGAGATCCTGCGCGAGGTTGGGCAGGGCCAGACCGACAAGCAGATTGCGCGCAAGCTCGCCCTAAGTCCGCGCACCGTTGAAATGCATGTCGCGAACGCACTGCTGGCCTTGAAGTGCCGCACGCGCGCCGAGGCGGTGAGGCGCGCAACAGAACTCGCGTTGATCACCTCGGCCCCCGGGTGACCTTGGCCACCCGGCTCCTCGGGCCCGCGCCTTCAGGTGCGCACGGTGGCGAGGATCGGGCTCACAGTCAACGCACCCTCAGCACCGTGCGCCCCTGTGCCGAGCGTTGTGTGACCTTGTGCATGCCGGTGCGAAACTCCTCCAATGGGAGGCTGGCACTGACATGTGGTTTGATACTGCCCTGCGCCACCCATGCGAGCAACTGGGCATCGGCATCAAGACTGGCCTGCGGAAAGCGCTCAGCCCAGGCGCCCCAATAGGAGCCTACGACGGAATAGTTCTTCAGCAACGGCAGGTTCATGGGGACCGAGACTATTTCCCCGCTGGTGAAACCAACCGGCAGCATCCGCCCGCCCCAGTTCATCAACCGTGTCATGGTGCTGAAAATTTCCCCGCCAACGTTGTCGAAGAACACGTCAACCCCTTTGCCGCCGGTGATGTCCTTGATCCGTTGGCGCAAGCCTTCACTGCCATAGACAATGACTTCCTGCGCTCCATACGCCCTGGTGATCCCGGCCTTGTCCGGCGTCCCGACACCGGCGATGATTGTTGCGCCGAGGTGCCGCGCCAGATCAACCGCCGCCAGCCCCACGCCGCCGGCCGCGCCCGATATGAAGATAGCCTCACCGGCCCGCAGCCTGGCGCAGTCAAGCAGCGCGTAGCGGGCGGTTCCATAGCAATGGCGAACGATGGAGCCAGTCTCGAAATCGACGCCGTCCGGCAGCAAAACCGTCGCGTCCTGCGAAGCGACCACCCGTTCCGCATAACAACCAGACCAACTGCCGCAAATCACCCGGTCACCCGGCTTGAAGCGGGTGACCTCGCTGCCGACTTCCGCCACCACGCCCGCCGCGTCCGTCCCCGGCACAAAAGGGGTCTGCGGGCGCAACTGGTACTTGCCGGCAACCATCAGGCAATCCATGAAGCTGATGGAGGCGGCATGCACGTCGACCAGTACTTGATCAGCGCGCGGCTTCGGGGAGTCCATGGTTCCAAGCACCAGGGAATCGACGCCATCAAAGTTGTTGCAAATAACGGCGCGCATCATCAGCCCATCCCTTTGACACGAATGGCCACGACTTCCGCACTGGCGCACTCGGCGCCATTCTGCAAAACCCGGCATGCCACCACAAATTTCCGGTCGGTTTGTTCCTGGACCCGCGCGTAGAAATCCAAGCAAGCATCAATTGCCACGGGTTTGAGGTAGTTGACGGTCAATCTGCCGGTGACAAATGCAAACGGCGGGGGACCGCCTGCGAGATCGTGGCCCGACTGCCGGCAAGCGGTGGCCAGCGCGGTCCAGATGGCATGGCAATCAACGACGCAGGCAATTGCTCCGCCATACACAAAACCAGGATGGCCGATGTGAAAGGGTTGCGGGCGCCAGCGGCACACCAGCTCCTTTCCCACCCAATGGCTCTTGATTTGCAGGCCGTGCGCGTTGAGAGCGCCGCAGCCGAAACAATGGACTTTGAACTGATCCTGCAGCGCCTGTCCGGCCTCGGCCTGCATCTGATCTTCGACAACGGGTTCCTGAACGCTCATCACAACTCCATGAAAATGCCTGGAGCCAGTGTTGCATCGCCCGCCGGACCAGGTAACTGTGCCTACTACGGTATTGGCGCCCGGCGCTACGGTACGCCTACGGTAACCCGAACTCGCGCGCTCAACTCAACCCGCCGCCCCCAGCACCTCCAGCCGGTCCATCGCCAGGATCTCCATGCGCCCATAGCGCAGCGCCAGCACGCCTTGCGCCGCCAGCGCCTTCAATTCTTTGGAGAGCGTCTGCCGGCTGATGCCCAGCATCATGGCCAGCGCCTCCTGCGACACCGGCACCGCCGGCCTTGCCTTGGGCGCCATGGTGGCGTCGCCGCGCGCCAGCAGCAGCAGGCGCCGCGCCACGCGGGCGCGGGTCGAGCGCAGCGCCGCGTCCTCCACCATGCCGTAAAGCGAGCGCACGCGCGCCGCCAGCAGCCCCGCCACCGCACGCGCAAAGGGCGCGCCCTCCATCAGCGCGGCAAAAGCCGCCTGCGGCACCACCAGCACCTCGGCCGCCGACAGCGCCGTGGCATCGTGGGTGCGCGGCTCACCGTCCATCAGCGAGATCTCGCCAATCCAGTTGCCGGCCTCCAGCACCACCAGGATGGCCTCGCGCCCGTCTTCGCGCAGCGAAGAAATCTTGAGCAGCCCGCCCAGCAAGCCGTAAAAGCCGCCGGGCGCATCACCCTGGCGAAACAGCATTTCACCGGGCCGAAGCCGCAGCAGCTCGGCCGAGCCCAGCAGCGCCTGCCTGTCCGCCAGGGGCAGCGCGCCAAACCAGGGGTTGGCCGACATGCGGTCCAGCAAGGAAGAAGGCAGGGCTGTCGCGGGAACGATAGGCATGCGGTCAATTGTCAAATTTTTGACAGTTCGCCGTCAAGCACGGACGTATCGTGCACCTGAACCCATTCAAATCACCAAAACCACTACAACCATCACCCCCGGAGACAAACCCCATGCACATCCCCTCTCTCAAAGAAGTCGTCAGCGACCAAGAATGGCAATTGCGCTGCGACCTCGCCGCCTGCTACCGCCTGGTCGCGCTCTACGGCTGGAGCGACCTGGTCTTCACCCACATCAGCGCCAAACTGCCCGAGTCGGTGTCGGGCGCCGGCAATCACCACTTCCTGATCAACCCCTACGGCCTGATGTTCGACGAGATCACCGCCTCCAGCCTGGTCAAGGTCGACGGCCAGTGCAACAAGGTGATTGACTCGCCCTTCCCGGTGAACCCGGCCGGTTTTGTGATCCACAGCGCGGTGCATGAGGCGCGCGCCGATGCCGGCTGCGTGCTGCACACCCACACGCGCGCCGGTGTGGCCGTGAGCGCCCAGCAGTGCGGCGTGCTGCCCATCAGCCAGCAATCCACCTTTGTGCTGGCGTCGCTGGCCTATCACGAGTACGAAGGCGTGGCCTTTCGCGATGAAGAGAAGCCGCGCCTGCAGGCCGACCTGGGCAATGCCAATTTCCTGATGCTGCGCAACCACGGCCTGCTGGTCGTGGGCAAGACGATTGCCGACGCCTTCCTCAGCATGTACACCTTCGAGAACACCTGCCGCATCCAGCTCGACGCCCAGGCCGGCGGCCCGCTGACCGAGGTCAACCCGCTGATCGTCAAGGGCGTGGCCGAAGCCATGCGCGTGCAGACCGGCGGCATGGGCGGGGCTTTTGTCTGGCCCTCGCTGATCCGCAAGCTCGACAAGCTCGATGAAAGCTACAAGTCATGAGCGGCGGCTCACCCATCGTGGCCCAACTGCTGATCGCCGCGCTCGCGCTGGTCATGCTGGGCCTGGGCCTCACGCTCAAGGTTGAGGATTTCACCCGCCTGCTCAAATACCCCAAGGCCGTGATCGTGGCGCTGGTGCTGCAGGTCGTCGTGCTGCCCATCGCCTGCTACGCCATCATCGTGCTGCTCAATGTGCCGCCGCTGTTCGCCGTGGGCCTGATGCTGCTGGCGGCCTCGCCCGGCGGCATCTCGGCCAACCTGTTCAGCCACCTGTTCGGCGGCAACGTCGCGATGAACATCTCGCTGACCGCCATCAACACCCTGCTGTCCATCGTCACCATGCCGCTGATCGCCAACTGGGCCATCAACACCTTCGCCAAAACCGGCCAGGTCGTGCCGCTGCAGTTCGGCAAGGTGGTGGAGGTCATCGTCATCGTGCTGGTGCCGGTGGCCATTGGCATGTGGCTGCGCACCGTCAGGCCCGGCTGGGCCGCGCGCAGCGAGAACCCGACCAAGGTCTTCAGCATCATCGTGCTGGTCGTGGTGGCCGTGGGCGCGGTCGTCAAGGAATGGCAGGCGCTGAGCGGCGGCTTCGCGGCCATAGGCCCGGCCGTGCTGGCTTTCAACCTCGTGAGCCTGCTGGCGGGTTATTACGTGTCGCGGGCGACCGGCCTGGACAAGCCGATTTCCACCGCCATCAGCTACGAGATCGGCATCCACAACGCAACCCTGGCCATTTTCATCGCGCTGGCCGTGCTGAACAACTTCCAGCTGGCCCTGCCGGCGGCCATCTACTCCTTCAGCATGTACCTCACGGCCACGCTGTTCGGGCTGCTGGTGCTCAGGCGAAAGAGCGAGCCGGTGCCGGTGAAGGCGCCAGCCTAGGCGCTCACCACGGTCAGCTGGGGCGGCGCCTGCGCGGCGCCGGGCGGGCGCGGCGGCATGTCGCCCTCCTCCACCGTCAGCTCCTTGCGCGTCATGCGCACGTCGCCGAAGATGGTGGCGAAGGCCACGTCCTTGGCGTCGCGCCCCGTGCCCACGCGCACCAGCCGGTCTATGGGCGCCATGCGCGACGGGTCGAAAATCACCCAGCGGTCCTCCAGCCAGGCTTCGAACACCGCGTGGAAATCCTGCGGCGGCTCCTCGAAATGCACATAACCGACGACCAGCCGCGCCGGGATGTTGAGGGCGCGGCACATGGTGATGCCCAGGTGGGCGAAATCGCGGCACACGCCCGCGCGCTGCACGAACACCTCCTGCGCCGAGGTCGTGGAGTCGCTGAAGCCGGGCAGGTAATTGATCGATTCATGGATCCAGCTTTCGATGGCACGCACCCGGCCTATGCCGGGCGGCAGCTGGCCGAACAGCTGCTGCGCCGCGCGGCTCATCACGTCGGACTCGCAATAGCGGCTGGGCATCAGGTAGCGCAGCACGTCGTCGGGGACGCCGGTCACCGGCGTTTCTTCCAGGTGCAGCGGGACGGGCGCGGGATGCAGTTCCACGCGCGTGCGGTAGTTGACCGACAGCAGCCCTCTGGGCGCATCCAGGCGTATGAAGCGGTTGCCGCTGCGCTCGTCGCAGAAGTTGCGCACCTTCATGCTGGGCGTGATGGTCAGGCGCTCCTCCACCACATGGTGGCCTTCATGGAAAGCCGTCTCGATATTGAACAGAAAGTGCGCGGGGCTGCCGACTTCGTATTCCAGCAGGGATTCAATCAGGGCGGTATGCATGGCTCAGGCGTGGGCCGTCACAGGCGGGTCCGATGGTCCGGACTGCCGCGGCGCGGCTGGGCAAACCAGTTCTGGCAGGTCACAAACACAATGCGCGCGGCGCGCTCCAGCACGTCCGCCGAAGGCTGGGCGCGCCGGCGCGCGCGCAGGCGATTGATCAGCAGGAACTCGGCAATGCTGGCCTGGAAAGTGATCTTGCGTTTTGCGACAGCCGGGGGCGCGCCGGCCGGCGCAAGCGGCCCGGACCAGGGATGGAACAGCCGCTGCCGAAAGCGCGACGCCAGCGATGCCGGCGGCACGGGGGCGCTATCCATTTTTTGTGGCGCCATCTACTTGAGCACCTTGTTCACCGCGCCCACGCCCAGGGCGGCCAGCAGCAGGAAGATGACCGCCAGGATCAGGAACAGCCCGAACAGGATCTTGGCGATGCCGGCGGCGCCCGCCGCCACGCCGCCGAAGCCGAGGGCGCCGGCAATCAGTGAAATCAGCGCAAAAATAATCGCGTACTTGAGCATCTTGGCCTCCTGTGCAAGGTAGGTCGGCCCGGTCCATGCGCGAATCGGCATGCCAGCCGGGGCCGGGACGGCCGCGACAAGGTGCCGCAGCGAATCTTCATGCTAAAAGTGCGCCGGCCCCTGCCCCATCAGCAGCACCCGCCAGGCGCTGTAGGACAAGGGCGCGGCGGCGGCGGCTTGCTATGTTTTTAGTAGCACAGCATCCCCAAGACACCGGGGCTGCGGGGCTTACTTGCCAAACAGGCTGCGAAAGCCCTCACCCACGCGGTCGCCCAGGTTGGCGCCCGCGCCGGTGCCCACGCCGGGCAGCAGCGCCGTGCCTATGGCCGCGCCCAGCAGGGCTGAGCGCGACAGCGTCACCTCGGGGTTGTCCAGCGTGCCGCCCACCGTCAAGGGCACGCCCACCGCGCCGCCTATGGCGCTGCCCAGCTTGCTGTCGCCGGCCACGTTCACGCTGACGCGCCCGCTCAGCACCTTGGCCGGCGAGATGGCGACATTGCCGGTCGCGCTCAGCGCGCCCGAACTCGCCACCAGGTTGGTCAGCTGCGCCGACTTGCCCTGGGTGTTGACCTGCCCGGCCAGGGTGTCCAGGGCCGTCTGGCCGCCACGGCTCAAACCAATGGTCTTGACCGCCTTGGCCAGGTCCAGGCCGTGGATCACCGCGTCACGCACCGTGAAAGTCGTCTGGCTCTGCAAGGCCTCCACCAGCGCGCCCGTGGTCGCGGCCCGCGCGTGCAGCGTGGTCGAGGCCTCCAGCCGGCCCGTCAGCGATTTGCTGGGCGCGGTCAGCGCCGACACTTCCACATCCCTGGTCTGCAGCTTGCCCTGCAGCTCCAGCTCTTCCCGCGCGGCCGCCGCCGGCACTTTCTTCAGGCCCAGCTTGCCTTCGACCTTGCCGCCGCCCACGTCCACGCGCAAGGCCCATTCGTCGCCTGCGGCGCCGGCCTTGGGCTCCTCGCGCTTCAAGTGGGCCTCCAGGCCCTGCAGGTTGCCCTTGATGAGCTTGAGCGAGACGCTGTCGGGCAGGCCGTCGTCACCCAGCGCGGCTTCGGCATTCACGGTGGTGCGCGCGCCCGCGGCGCTGATCCAGGTCACCTCGTCCAGTACCGTGCGGCGCGGCAGCCAGTCCATGGAGGCCTGCCCTGGCGGCGCGGAAGGCGCGGCGGCGGCCTGCGCCGGGGTTTTCTTCTTTTGCAGCAGGAGCAGCACGGCATCAATGCCCTGCTGCGGCAGCACCGCCTTGCGCACCAGCAGGGTCGCCACCGCCAGCTTTCCCGTCAGCAGCGGCTGCCAGCGCGGCCGCACCTCCAGGCGCTCCAGCGTGAGGGGCGGCTTGCTTTTGATGGAAATGCCGCTCAAGGCCACCGCCGGCAGCGGCCAGACGTCCACGGCGACCCGGTCCAGCGCCACCGGCACACCCAGCGCGGCCGAGGCCTCGCGCTCCACGCGCTGGCGGAAATCATCGGTGCTGACCCAGCGGTGCAGCGTGAAAGCCACCACCGCCAGCAACACCATCAAACCCAGGGCCAGGAACACCAGCCATTTGAAAACTTTTGCCATGCGGCTATTGTGGCGCGCCCATGGCACGCTCCCGCAGCAAAAATCCGCCGATGCGGCTAGCATCGGGGGCTCTGCAACATTCCCGCCACACCCCAAAGGACGAGACACCATGAAGCTTTATTACTCCCCCGGCGCCTGCTCCCTCTCCCCGCACATCACGCTGCATGAGTCCGGCCTGAAGTTCGAGCACGTGGCGGCGCCCACCAAAACCCACCAGCTGGATGACGGCACCGACTACTACACCATCAACCCGCTGGGCTATGTGCCCCTGCTCGAGCTCGACGACGGCACGCGCATCGCCGAAGGCCCGGCCATCGTGCAGTACATCGCCGACCAGGTGCCCGAGAAGAAACTCGCGCCCGCCAACGGCACGCTCGACCGCTACAAGATGCAGTCCTGGCTGACCTTCATCGGCACCGAACTGCACAAGGGCTTCAGCCCGCTGTTCAACGCCGCCACGCCGGCCGAGTACAAAACCATCGTCATCGACAAGCTGCTGTCGCGCCTGAAGTGGGTCGACGGCCAGCTCGCCGGCAAGCAGTACCTGATGGGCGACAGCTTCAGCGTGGCCGACCCCTATCTTTTCACCGTCACCAACTGGGCGCCGCGCGTGGGCGTGGACATCTCGGGTTTCACCAACCTGGCGGCCTTCCGTGAGCGCATGGCGGCCCGGCCTGCGGTTCAGGCAGCCATGAAGCATGAAGGTTTGACGAAGTAACACCCCTGTCCAAGCTCACTTCGTGTAGCTTGTTCCCCCCTCAAGGGGGCGGCGCCTGCGGCCCGGCAAAGCCGGTTCCGCGGCCCCTGCTGGTTCTATCGGCGGGGCTCCAAATACCACGGATTTAGCAACCCGTGTTGGGCAAGCCAATCGAAACAGGGCCAAACTGGCCCTGTTTTCATTCAGCCCCTCAGGACCCAAGCCATGCCCACCTTATTCGACTCCAACAAAGCCGGTGACCTCGTCCTTGCCAACCGCATCGTCATGGCGCCGCTCACGCGCAACCGCTCGCCCAATGCCGTGCCGCCGGCCATCGCCCGGACCTATTACGCGCAGCGCGCCAGCGCCGGCCTGCTGATCACCGAAGCCACGGCCATCAGCCACCAGGGCCAGGGCTATGCCGACGTGCCGGGCCTCTACGGCAGCGAGCAGCTCGACAGCTGGAAAAAAGTCACCCACGCGGTGCATGAAAAAGGCGGCAAGATCGTCGTGCAGCTGTGGCACGTGGGCCGCGTCTCGCACAACAAGCTGCAACCCAATGGCGGCAAGCCGGTCGCGCCCTCGGCCATCACCGCCAAGACCAAGACCGTGCTGATCGAGGACGGCGTGCCGACTTTTGTCGAAACCTCGGAGCCGCGCGCGCTCGACCTCGGCGAAATCCCCGGCATCGTGCACACCTTCGCGGCGGCGGCGCGCAACGCGGTCGAGACCGCCGGCTTTGACGGCGTGGAAATCCACGGCGCCAACGGCTACCTGCTGGACCAGTTCCTCAAAGACGGCAGCAACCACCGCCGCGACGACTACGGCGGCAGCATCGAAAACCGCGCCCGCCTGCTGCTGGAAGTCACGCGCGCCGTGACCGACGCCGTCGGTGGCGGCCGCACCGGCATACGCCTGTCGCCCGTCACCCCCGCCAACGACGTGCACGACAGCAAGCCCCAGGCCTTGTTTGAATACGTGGTCAAGCAGCTCGCCAGCCTGAACCTGGCCTATGTCCATGTCATCGAAGGCGCCACCGGCGGGCCGCGTGAAATCGACGACCGGCCCTTTGACTACCCGGCGCTCAAGGCTGCCTACCGCAAGGCCGGCGGCAAGGGCGCCTGGATGGTCAACAACGGCTACGACCAGGACCTGGCTGAAAAAGCCGTGGCCGACGGCGCCGACCTGGTGGCTTTCGGCAAGCCCTATATCGCCAACCCCGACCTGGTGGAACGCCTGCGCGCCAGGGCGCCGCTCAACACGCCCGACAAAAACACCTTTTACGGCGGCGGCGAAAAAGGCTACACCGACTACCCGGCGCTGTCGGCTTAAGTGCCGCGGGCCTGCGCCGCCAGGGCCAGGCCCTGGCGCGCGGCCTCTTGCGGGTCGGCCGCCAGCGTCACCGCGCTGACCACCGCCACGCCGTCCACACCGCAGGCCAGCACGCCCGGCATCAGCGCCAGCGAAATGCCGCCTATGGCCACCACCGGATAAGGCGCGGCGTCCTGCGCCCATGACTTCAGGCGCTCCAGGCCCACGGGCTCATAAGGCATGACCTTGAGCGTGGTCGGGTAGATCGGGCCTATCGCAAGGTAAGAGGGTTGCACCGCCTTGGCCCGCGCAAGCTCAGCCGGCGTATGCGTGCTCAGGCCCAGGCGCACACCGGCTTTGCGCAGGGCCGCAATGTCGGCCGTGTCCAGGTCTTCCTGGCCCAGGTGCACGCCGTAAGCGCCGGCCTCCAACGCCAGCGCCCAGTGGTCGTTGATAAAGACCTGCGCGCCCGGTACCTCGCGCCCCGCCGCCACCGCTGTGCGCACTTCCCAGGCGATCTCGTCCGCGTCGTGGTCCGCCGCCTTGATGCGCAGCTGGACCGTGCGCACGCCCCAGCCCAGCAGGCGCCGCACCCAGGCGGCGTCGGGAACGACGGGGTAAAAACCAATGGGGCCGGTGAGGGGCTTAAAGGAATTCATGGGGGCCTCAAGGGGAATGCCAGAAGGGAACACCGACGGTGGGCGTCGAGGCCTGCGCCGCCGCGCGTTCGGGCATCGGTGTGGATTCATATGCGGCGCGGCCTGCCGCCACACCATCGGCAAAAGCGCGCGCCATGCGCACCGGGTCGCCGGCTTGCGCCACTGCGGTGTTCAGCAGCACGGCGTCAAAGCCCAGCTCCATCACCTGCGCGGCATGCGAGGGCCGGCCCAGGCCGGCATCGACCACCAGCACCGCATCGGGCAAACGCCGGCGCATGGTTTCCAATGAGTAGGGGTTGAGCGGCCCGCGGCCCGTGCCAATCGGCGCGGCCCAGGGCATCACCGCCGCGCAGCCGGCCGCATGCAGGCGCTGCGCCATCACCAGGTCGTCGGTGGTGTAGGCGAACACGGAAAAACCCTCTTTCACCAGCGTGGTCGCGGCTTCCAGCGTAGCCACTGTATCGGGCTGCAGCGTGTAGTCGTCGCCTATGACCTCCAGCTTGATCCAGGGTGTGCCGAAAATCTCGCGTGCCATCTGCGCCAGCGTGACGGCCTCTTCGGCGCTGTGGCAGCCCGCCGTGTTGGGCAGGATGCGGCAGCCCATGGCCTGCACGCGCTGCCAGAAGCTGTTGCCGCCGCCGCTCTCGGGCTGCAGCCGGCGCAGGCCCACCGTCAGCACCTCGGTGCCGCTGGCGCGCACCGCGTCGGCCAGCACCTGCGGAGAAGGGTAATGCGAGGTGCCCAGGAAAAAGCGGCTGGACAGCGTGACGCCGGCCACGGTCCAGGAGCTGCCGTGGGCGATAGGGGATGAAGAAGCGGTGGTGGTGTCCATTCAGCCTCCGGTTATTGGGGTGACGATGTCTATCCGGTCGCCGTTATTCAAGACGCGCTCAGGCCACTGAGGCCGTGGCACAAAGCTGTTGTTGATCGCGCAGGCAAACGCGCCTTGCAGCTGGTAGCCCCGCGCCAGCAGCAAGGCCTGCAAGGTAGGCGCATCGGTTTCAATGGCTTCGCCATTCAGCGAAATGTTGAGTCTTGTCATGCCATCCATTTTCACTGCCCCAACAGTTGATGAACCAGGTCTTCGACCAGCGCCGGCGCACACAGGTAGCCGTGGCGGTAAAGGCCGTTGATATGCCACACGCCCTCGCGTTGCTGCAGCGTGGGCCGGTGGTCGTCCAGCGCCGGGCGCAAGGCCGCTGCCAGGCGCAGCACCCGCGCCTCGCCAAAAGCCGGGTGCAGGCTGTGCAGCGCGCTGCCCAGCTCCAGCGTGGAGCGCAAAGTCACCGGCCCGGTGTCTTCCGACTCCAGCTCGGTCGCGCCGACCACAAACTGGTGGTTGGGGCGCGGCGCCACATACAGCTGGTAGCGCGGGTGCATCAGGCGCACCGGGCGCTGCAAAGTCACACCATCACATTCGACTGTCAGCACTTCGCCGCGCACGCCGCGCAGCTGCGGCCAGCTGCCCTTCGCGCCCACGCCGCGGGCATCGACCGCCACATCCACATCGTAGCTTTGCCCGCCGCATTCAATATGGCCGTCTTCCACCACATCGACCGCCCGGCCTTCAAGCCAGCTGCCGCCCAGCCGGTCTATCTCGGTCGCCAGCGCGGCCATCCACTGGTCGTTGGCCAGCTGGCCCTCGCCGTCCAGCATCAGCCCCTTGCCGAAGCGCCCGGCCAGCGCCGGCTCGGCCTGGGCCAGTGCGGCCGCGTCCAGCGTATGCACCTGGGCGCGCGCGGCTTCGGGCAGCTTGTGCAGCAGCAGGCCGGTGAAATGCGCCAGCGAACTCTGGTCGGGCGCATGCGCGACGACCAGCGTGCCCTCGCGCCGGAAATACACCGGCAGGCCCCGATCGGCCAGCTCGCTGATCCACTGCGGCCACAGCTGCATGGAGCGCTGGCCCAGCGCAAACACGGCCTCATCGGACACCGCAAGCTCGGCCAGCGGCGAGAGCATGGCCGCCGCCGTCATGGACGCCGTGGCCAGGTCGCCGCGCGCCCGCGCATCGAACAGGCTCACGCGGCAGCCGGCACGCAGCAGGCGCCAGGCCAGCGTGCGGCCCGCCAGGCCCGCGCCTGCAATGCCGATGTGCAAACTATTCATTTCAAGAATAAATCTCGCTGCCGCCTTCGCGGAACTCCTTGGCCTTTTCCTCAAAGCCCGTCGCGATCTGCTTGATGGGAATCGTACCGGCGGCCGGTGCCAGCGTCGTCGTGGCCGGATTCAGCCGCGCGAATTCACGCACTTCCTGCGAAATCTTCATCGAGCAGAACTTCGGCCCGCACATGGAGCAGAAATGCGCGACCTTGGCGTTCTCTTTCGGCAGGGTTTCATCGTGGTAGGCCATGGCCGTGTCGGGGTCGATGGCCAGGCGGAACTGGTCTTCCCAGCGGAACTCGAAGCGCGCTTTCGACACCGCGTTGTCCCACATCTGCGCGCCCGGGTAGCCCTTGGCCAGGTCGCCCGCATGCGCGGCGATCTTGTAGGCGATCAGGCCCTGCTTCACGTCGTCGCGGTTCGGCAGGCCCAGGTGCTCCTTGGGCGTCACGTAGCACAGCATGGCCGTGCCGTACCAGCCGATGTTGGCCGCGCCCATGGCCGAAGAGATATGGTCGTAACCGGGCGAGATGTCGGTGATCAGCGGGCCCAGCGTGTAGAACGGCGCCTCGAAGCAGGCTTCGAGCTGCTTGTCGACGTTTTCCTTCACGAGCTGCAGCGGCACGTGGCCGGGGCCTTCGATCATCACCTGCACGTCGTGCTTCCAGGCGATCTGCGTGAGCTCGCCCAGGGTGTGCAGCTCGGCAAACTGCGCTTCGTCGTTGGCGTCGGCAATCGAGCCGGGCCGCAGGCCATCGCCCAGCGAGAAGCACACGTCGTAGGCCTTCATGATCTCGCAGATCTCGTCAAAGCGCTCGTACAAAAAGCTTTCCTTGTGGTGCGACAGGCACCACTTGGCCATGATGGAGCCGCCGCGCGAGACGATGCCCGTCAGGCGGTTGGCCGTGAGCGGCACATAGGCCAGGCGCACGCCGGCATGGATGGTGAAGTAGTCCACGCCCTGCTCGGCCTGCTCGATCAGCGTGTCGCGGAAGATTTCCCAGGTCAGGTCCTCGGCCTTGCCGTTGACTTTTTCGAGCGCCTGGTAAATCGGCACCGTGCCGATGGGCACCGGCGAGTTGCGCAAAATCCATTCGCGGGTTTCATGGATGTTCTCGCCGGTCGAGAGGTCCATCACCGTGTCGGCGCCCCAGCGGATCGACCAGACCAGCTTGTCGACTTCTTCCTCGATGCTCGAGGTGACCGCCGAGTTGCCGATGTTGGCGTTGACCTTGATCAGGAAGTTGCGGCCGATGATCATCGGCTCGCTCTCGGGGTGGTTGATGTTGTTGGGGATGACGGCGCGGCCGCGCGCCACTTCATCGCGCACAAATTCGGCGGTGATTTCTTTGGGTATCGAGGCGTTGAAGGAATGGCCGGCCTTGGGCAGGCGCTCGGTCTTCAGGCGCTCGGCCAGCTGCGCGCGCACCAGGTTCTCGCGCACCGCGATGTATTCCATCTCCGGCGTGATGATGCCTTTGCGCGCGTAATGCATTTGCGACACATTGGCGCCCGCCTTGGCGCGCCGCGGCACGGGCGCATGCGCCATGCGCAGCGCGGCCAGGGCCGGGTCGTTCAGGCGCTGGCGGCCGTAGGCGCTGCTGATGCCGGCCAGGGCCTCGGTGTCCTGGCGCTCGTTGATCCAGGCGCCGCGCAGCGGCGGCAGGCCGCGCGTGATGTCGATGGGCGCAGCCGGGTCGGTGTAAATGCCCGAGGCGTCGTACAGGCGCAGGGGCGGGTTGGCTTCGCGGCGCGGCTCGCCGGCGCCCTCGTGCACCAGGGTGTCGGTCAGCGTGACCTCGCGAAACGGCACGCGGATGTCGGGGCGCGAGCCCTCGATATAAATCTTCGCCGAGCCGGGAAAGGGCGCGCGCGTGATGCGCCCCGTGAGGTCTTGGGTGTCAACGGTGAGTCGGGTTTTGGCCATGTGGTTCTCCAGGAGGTGGGGTGCCTGCTGGGGAGCCGGAGGGTCCTTGCGCGGCCTCTGGGGGTGCCGCTACGGAATACCGGAGCCAATTGCGTTGTTCCCTACGCGGGGATGACCCCGATCAGGTTCAGCGGGTCTCGCATACTGCGATCTCAGCCTCGACACTCCTTACGGAAAATCTTTGGCACCCCGACAAGCTGCATGCATTGTATGCACGCCCGCCCATCCTGGCAACGACGGTGCTTACGGCAGGTTTTCGCGGAAGATGACCTGGCTGCGTACGGCATCCACCCCGCTCATCACATCCCGCCCATCGCGCAAATTGGTGAACATGCGCACGCAGCTCATCATGGCCGACTGCGGGCTTTGCGTGATCACCGCGTCCATGCTGCCGTCTATCAGCATCGCGCGCGTGTCCGGCGTGAGGCCGTGGCCTATGAAGACCACCTTGTGCTCACGCCCCATTTCTTTCAACGCCCGCGCCACGCCGTCGGAGGCGCCGCCTATGTTGTAGATGCCGGCCAGGTCCGGGTATTGCTCCAGCAGCGTGCGCGTCTGCTCGTAATTTTTCTGCGCATCGTCGTGCCCCTCGCGCAGGCCCACCACCTGCAGTGTCGGAAACATCTCCTCGATCACATGCAGGAAGCCGGCTTCGCGCTCCTCATGCGCGCGGTAGCTCAGCGACCCAGCGATCAGCGCCACCTTGCCGCCGCGCGCGCCGGGCGCGATAAAGCGGCCCAGCAGGTAGCCCGCCGTACGCCCGGCCGCGCGGTTGTCCAGGCCTACATAACCGGCGCGCTGCGAGCCCGAGAGGTCCGAGATCAGCGTGATCGTGGGCACGCCTTTTTCGGCCAGTTCACTGACGGCCTCGCGCACCGCCGGGTGTTCCAGCGCCATAAAGGCAATGCCCTCGCTGCGCTTGCCCTGCTGCAAGAGGCTGGCGGCCAGCTGCTGCGGGTTAAAGCTTTCAAACAGCTCGGTGCGGCACTTCACGTTGAACGGCGTCAGGTGTTCCTGCGAATAACCCACCGTGTCGCCCAGCATGCGGATAAAGCGGTTGCTGCCGTCGGGCAGCAAAAAGGTCAGGCGCATGGGCGGCGCCGCCAGCGCGGCATACAGCCCCGTCTCCGGCAGGTAGTCCATCTCGGCCGCGGCCTTGAGCACTTTTTGCGCAGTGGCCCCGCGCACGCCGGGGCGCTGGTTCAGCACCCGGTCTACAGTGGCGGTGGAAACGCCGGCGGCCCGCGCAATGTCCACCACGCGTGCCCGCTGCTGCGGTACCTGCAACCCATCAGGGATAACCCTCATACATCAAATTCCATCATTTTTCTCGTTTGACGCTTCAACACCATGAACCTATCGTTGCGCTGCTTTCGCCCGATGATGCATCAAAACGCATCAAAACAAAACTGGAGACAAACCATGACCGAAGTCACCCGCCGCAGCGTGCTGCGTACCCTGTCCGCCGTTCCCGCCGCCGGCATCGCCGCCGCCCTGCCCTCCATGGCACGCGCCGCCGAGTTCTCCTACAAGTACGGCAACAACCTGCCCGTCACCCACCCGCTCAACATACGCGCCCAGCAGGCCGCCGACCGCATCCTGAAAGAAACCAACGGCCGCGTCGAGATCAAGATCTTCCCGAACAACCAGCTGGGCGGCGACACCGACATGCTGGCCCAGGTGCGCTCGGGCGGCATCGAGTTCTTCACGCCCTCGGCGCTGGTCATCGCCACGCTGGTCCCGGTGGCCGCCATCAATGCCGTGGGTTTTGCCTTCAGCGATTACAACCAGGTCTGGGGCGCCATGGACGGCAAGCTGGGCGCCCACGTGCGCGAAGCCATCAGCAAATCGCGCCTCTATGCCTTTGAAAAGATGTGGGACAACGGTTTCCGCCAGACCACCAGCAGCAAGGCGCCGGTCAACACGGCCAAAGACATGGACGGCCTGAAGATTCGCGTGCCGGTCAGCCCGCTGTCCATCTCCATGTTCAAAGGCCTGGGCGCCGCGCCCGCCAGCCTGCAGTTCAGCGAGGTGTATTCCTCGCTGCAGACCAAAATCGTCGACGCGCAGGAAAACCCGCTGCCCATCATCCAGGTTGCCAAGCTGTACGAAGTGCAGAAGTTCTGCTCGCTGACCAACCACATCTGGGACGGCTACTGGTTCATCGCCAACGGCCGCGCCTGGGAAAAACTGCCCGCAGACCTCAAGACCATCGTGGCGCGCGCCATCAACGAGGCCGGCCTGCAGCAGCGCGAGGACATCAAGAAGCTCAACGAAACCGTGGTGACCGATTTGCAGTCCAAGGGCCTGAGCATCAACCGCCCCACCTCGGACAGCTTCCGCGCCAAGCTGCGCGAGGCCGGTTTTTATGGTGAGTGGAAAGAGCGTTTTGGGGCCGAGGCCTGGGGTCTTTTGGAACAGTCAGTCGGCAAACTCGCCTGAAGGCGGAAATAAACCTACTGCGCAGACCGATCCCGGCACTCCGGTCCTCACCGTACTGGAGTACGGCTCCGGTCCTCCTGCCGGGCTAGGCCTGCTCGCTACGGTTTCTTCCGCGCCTTCACCGCGTCCCTCCTCAGGGTTTTCCATCTCTCACAGATTCCAGAACCACCATGTCCCACGCCTCTCCCCAAGCGCCAGCCGACGCCCCACCCGCCAATCCGCTGAGCCGCCTTGCGCACACGGCGGACCGCGGCCTGGGCGCCGTGGTGGAAGCCATCGCCGCCGCGCTGGTGCTGGCCGAGATCTTCGTGCTGTTTGCCGGCGTGGTCTCGCGCTACGTCTTCCATGCGCCGCTGGTCTGGTCGGACGAGCTCGCCTCCATCATGTTCCTTTGGCTGTCCATGCTGGGCGCGGTCGTCGCGCTGCGCCGCGGCGAGCACATGCGCATGACGGCACTCGTCAACAACGTCAGCCCGCACACCCGCGCGCTGCTCGACACGATTGCCATCACCGCCTCCATCGCCTTCCTGGTGCTGGTGATCTACCCGGCCGGTGAATACGCCTATGAAGAAAGCTTCATCGTCACCGCGGCGATGGAAGTCAACAACGCCTGGCGCGCCTCGGCCATTCCCGTGGGCATGGGGCTGATGGTCATCGTCGCCGTGCTGCGGCTGCTGCGCATCAGCACCTTCAAACAAACCGGCATCGCGCTGGCCGGCACGGCTGCCGTTGTTTTGCTCTTCTGGTTCGCGCAACCGCTGCTGCAGCCGCTGGGCAAGCTCAACCTGATCATCTTTTTTGTCGTCATCGTCGCCAGCACCGTGCTGTCGGGTGTGCCCATCGCGTTCTCGTTTGCGCTCGCCACCTTCGGCTACCTGGCACTCACCACGTCAACGCCGCTGCTCGTTATGGTCGGCCGCATGGACGAAGGCATGTCACACATGATCTTGCTGGCGGTGCCGCTCTTCATCTTCCTGGGCGCGCTGATCGAGATGACCGGCATGGCCAAGGCCATGATCCAGTTCCTGGCCAGCCTGCTGGGCCACGTGCGCGGCGGCCTCAGTTATGTGCTGATAGGCGCGATGTACCTGGTCTCGGGCATCTCGGGCTCCAAGATCGCCGACATGGCGGCGATTGCGCCCGTGCTGTTTCCCGAAATGAAAAAGCGCGGCGCCAAGCCCGGCGACCTGGTGGCCCTGCTGTCGGCCACCGGCGCGCAGACCGAAACCATTCCGCCCTCCATCGTGCTCATCACCATAGGCTCGGTCACCGGTGTGTCGATTGCCGCGCTGTTCACCGGCGGCCTGCTGCCGGCCGTGGTGCTGGGCGCGGCCCTGTGCGCCGTCGTGTGGTGGCGCTACCGCCATGAAGACCTGAGCGGCGTCGCGCGCCACAGCAAGCGTGAAATCGGCAAGCTGCTGCTGGTCGCCCTGCCCGCCATCATCCTGCCCTTCGTGATTCGCGCCGCGGTGGTCGAGGGCGTGGCCACGGCCACCGAGGTGTCGACCATAGGCATCGTCTACTCGGTGCTGGCCGGGCTCTTCCTGTACCGCCAGTTCCCGTGGCGGCGCCTCATGCCCATGCTGATCGAGACCGCCTCGCTGACCGGCGCCATCATGTTCATCATCGGCTGCGCCACCGCCATGGCCTGGGGCCTCACGCAGTCGGGCTTCTCGCAGGACCTGGCGCGCGTCATGGGCAGCCTGCCCGGCGGCGCCTACGGTTTCCTCGCGGTGTCCATCGTCGCCTTCGTCATCCTGGGCAGCGTGCTCGAGGGCATTCCCGCCATCGTGCTGTTCGGCCCCCTGCTGTTTCCCATCGCCCGCATGGTCGGCGTGCACGACGTGCACTACGCCATGGTCGTGATCTTCGCCATGGGCATAGGCCTGTTCGCGCCGCCCTTCGGCGTCGGCTACTACGGCGCCTGCGCGGTCAGCAAAGTCGACCCCGACGAAGGCATTCCCTACATCTGGGCTTACATGGGCGCGCTGCTCACAGGCCTGGCCCTGGTGGCGGCCGTGCCCTGGTTCTCCACCGGCTTCCTCAAAACCTGAACCCCACTTCCTCCCCTTTCACTGGAGCAAAACAACATGAGCAAGTTTTTTGGCGAGATCCGCCAGCTGGGCTACGTCGTGCCCGACATCGAGGCGGCGATGGACTACTGGAGCAAAACCCTGGGCGTGGGCCCCTGGTTTTACAACCCCAAGGTGCCCATCAAGAACTACCGCTACAACGGTGAATCGCATGAGCCGCACAACTCGGTGGCGCTGGCCAACTCGGGCTTTGTGCAGGTCGAGCTGATCCAGACGCGCAACGACGTGCCTTCCATGTACCGCGACTTCCTGCGCGCCGGCCGCACCGGCCTGCAGCACGTCGCCTACTGGACCAGCGACTACGACGCCGACCTGGCGCGCCTGCTCAGGCAAGGCTTCAAACCCGTCATGAGCGGCGAGGTCGGCGAAAAAGGCCGCTTCATCTACTTCGACACCGAATACCACCCCGGCACCGTGATCGAGCTGTCCGAAGTCGCCGGCCCCAAGGGCAAGATGTTCGACCTGATACGCGCCTCGAGCGAAGGCTGGGACGGCAGCGAGCCGGTGCGGCCCTTTCCTGACCTGAGCAAACTCTGAGCCCCGCGATGCAAGCCGACCGCTTCGAGGCCACCTACCTGATCGAAACCCCGCTGGCGCCCGCGCAGGTCGCCGAAGTCATGGCGGGCGAACAGTCCTGCGGCACCTTCACGCGCGTCGAAGGCGAGACCGACGAGCTGCGCCGGCGCGCGCGCGCCACGGTCGAACAGATCGACGAGCTCGAATCCGTGAACGCGCCCAGCCTGCCCAATGCCTTGCTGGAACGAAAAGGCCACACGGGCCCCTGGCGGCGCGCGCGCGTGCGCATCTCCTTCCCGGTCGCCAATGTGGGCACCAACCTGCCTACGCTGGCCGCCACCGTGTCGGGCAACCTTTATGACCTCGGCGAGGCCAGCGGCTTGCGCCTGGAAAGCCTCAAGCTGCCCGCCGGCTACCGCGCGCTTTTCGACATGCCGCGTGTCGGCATCGCCGGCACACGCAAGGCTACCGGCGTTGCCGGCGGCGCGCTGGTCGGCACCATCATCAAACCCAATGTCGGCTTCAGCGCGGCGCAGACCGCCGAGCTGGTGGCGCGCCTGTGCGCGGCCGGCGTGGACTTCATCAAGGACGACGAGGTCTGCGCCAACCCGTTCCATGCGCCGCTGGGCGAACGCGTGCCGGCCGTGATGGCCGTGGTGCGCGAACACCAGCAGCGCAGCGGCAAACACGTCATGGTGGCCTTCAACATCACCGACGAAACCGACGCGATGAAACGCCACGCCGACCTGGTAGCGCGCGAAGGCGGCTCCTGCGTGATGGCCAGCCTCAACTGGTGCGGCCATTCGGGCATGCAGACCTTGCGCCGCCACACCGGCCTGGCGATCCACGGCCACCGCAACGGCTACGGCGCGCTGTCGCGGCACCCGCTGCTGGGCATGTCCTTCCAGGCCTACCAGACCCTGTGGCGCCTGGCCGGCGTGGACCACATGCATGTGCACGGCCTGCAAGGCAAGTTCTCGCAGGCCGACGAAGAGGTGATCGAATCCGCGCAGGACTGCTACACGCCGCTGACCGAAGCCTTCGACGACCGCGTCATGCCGGCCTTCTCGTCGGGCCAATGGGCCGGCACCGTTCCCGCCACCTGGGCCGCCGTCAAAAGCGACGACCTGCTCTTCATGTCCGGCGGCGGCATACTCGCGCACCCGGGCGGCCCCGCGGCCGGCGTGGCCAGCATTCGCCAGGCCTGGGACGCCGCGCGCGCCGGTGTGGCGCTGGCCGACCACGCGCGCGGCGCGCCGGAACTCGCGGCGGCGCTGGCTTTCTTCGGCAAATAAACGATGGCCGCTGACGAGGGCTCATTGAAGATCGCCTACTACGGCGACGACTTTACGGGCGCCACCGACACCCTGGCCACGGCCGCGCGCGCCGGCCTGCGCAGCCTGCTGTTCCTGGGCCTGCCCACGGACGCGCAACTCAAACGCGCCGGCCCGCTGGACTGCCTGGGCATTGCCGGCGCTGCACGCGCCATGAGCCCCGATGAAATGCGCGCCGAACTCGAACCCGTGGGCCGCCTGTTCGCGCGCCTGGGCGCGCCCGTCATGCACTACAAGACCTGTTCGACCTTTGACAGCGCCCCCGAAGTCGGCAGCATAGGCGCTGCCATCCGCATACTGCGGCCGCACGCCGGCAATCCCTTTGTACCCATCGTCGGCGGCCAGCCCAACCTCAGGCGCTACTGCGTGTTCGGCAACCTGTTCGCCGGCGCCGGCGCGTCCATGCACCGGCTCGATCGCCACCCGACCATGAGCCGGCATCCCATCACGCCCATGCATGAGGCTGACCTGCGGCGCCACCTGGCCGCGCAGGGCCTGGCGCAGGTCGCCGGCATGGACTACCCCGACTACGCGCAGGACGCCCAGGCGCTGGACCGCCAGCTGGCTGGCCTGCTGGCCCGCAAGCCCGACGCGGTGCTGCTGGACGTCGCCCATGAAGGCCACCTGGCGAGCGTAGGCCGGCTGATCTGGCAACAGGCGCAACAGCAGCGCCTGCTCGCCGCGGGGCCCAGCAGCGTGGTGCAGGCCCTGGCAGCGCACTGGCGGCAGGCAGGCACCGAAGCGGCGCCGCCCCACATCGCCGCGGCGGCAGGCCCGGTGCTGGTGCTGGCCGGCAGCCTGTCGCCCGTGACGGCGCGCCAGGTCCAGGGCGCAAGCTCCTACCAGCAGGTCGCGCTTGACGCCGCCCGCCTCAGCAGCGACACGGCCTACGCACAGCAGATGTCCGGGCAGGTCACGGCGCTGCTGGCCCAGGGCCGCCATGTGCTGGCCTGCACCTCGGCGCCGGGGCTTGCGCCCGCCGGCGCCGTAGACGGCCGCGCGCTGGCCCAGGCCAGCGGCGCCCTGCTCGCGCGCGTGCTGCAGTCCATGCCCCTGCACCGCCTGGGCATTGCCGGCGGCGACACCTCCAGCCTGGCGGTGCAGGCGCTCAAGGCCTGGGGCCTGTCCTATGCCGCCCAGCTCGCGCCCGGCGTGGCCCTGTGCCGCCTGCACAGCGACGAGGCCGCGCTTGACGGCCTGGAGATCATGCTCAAAGGCGGGCAAATGGGCGGCGACGATCTGTTTGAAACCCTGCTGCACGGCACCGCCTGACGGCAACAGCGAGCTGTCCCAGCTTCAGGGGGCCGCGGTCCGGCTTTGCCGGCCGCAAGGCGCCCGTCCCCTGCAAGGGGAAAAGGCACTACACGAAGTGAATGCCGATAGGGGTGAGCTTTTTTCCAGAAACTTTACAAACCCTCATCGCTCCGGCAACGGCGGGTATACAGACGGCCGCCACACTTGCCTTCAACCTGAAGCCGAGCCGTATGTCACGGCCGCGGATTTCAGGCATCTTCTCTTCGAAAGGAAGTCCCCATGAAATTCGCATTCAAGCCCTCCGCTTCCCTCAACAGCCTTGTCCTGGCCGGCTTGCTGGCAACGGTGGGCGCCGGCGCCATGGCGCAAACGCCTCCCGCACCACCTGCCGGATCGCCTCCTCCCGCCGGCGCGCACGGCGAACGCATGGGCCGCCATGACCCCGCCAAGATGCAGGCCATGATCGCCAAGCACCAGGCCGAACTCAAGGCCAAGCTCAAGCTCACCCCGGCCCAGGAAGGCGCATGGACCAGCTACACCGCCGCCATGCAGCCGCCCGCACGCGGCCCCCGCCCCACGGCCGAGCAGCGCGCCGAGTTCGACAAGCTGACCACGCCCCAGCGCATCGACAAGATGAAGGAGATGCGTACCCAGCACGTGGCCGAGATGAACGCCGCCATGGACAAGCGCGGCGAAGCCACCAAGGCCTTTTACGCCGTGCTGAGCCCCGAGCAGCAAAAAACCTTTGATGCCGAGCACAAAAAGCACGGCCCGCGCGGCGGCCACCGCGAGCACGGCGGCCCCGCCCCGCAAAAAGGTTAAGCCAACGCCTTCGCCAAGCCCGCACCGCAAACCGGTGCGGGCTTTTTTGTGCGCCTGGTCATGAACAGGCAGCAAAAAGCCGGGCCGCGGGACATGCCCGCGCCCGGCCTTGCAAGATCAATGGCACCGGCCGCGAACGGCCGGCCCGGACTTCTGCTTTTAGTGAGCGCCGCCGCTGACGGCCGCGCCACCCTGGACACTGCCCTGCACGCCGCCCTGGAGGCTGCCCGCGGCATTGCCCATGCCGTTGCTCACACCGTTGTAGGTGCGCTTGGCGCCGCTCTTCACGGCGCTGCCCGTGCGGGCCACGGCCCGGCCTGTGGCGCGTGCGCTGTCGTCCACCGCGCCCGAGACATTGGCGCCCGCGCCGACGCTGCTAGCAGCGCCCACACGGCCGGCAGTTGCGCCGGTGCCGCTGTCGCCACCGCCGCCCGCATTCGCGCGGGTGGAAGCATCAATATTGGCGTTCTGGCCGGCATTGACACCCAGGTTCACACCCAGGCCGGCGCCGGCATTGCTGCTGGTCCGGTTGCCGCTCAGGCCCGCGCCGGCGCCCACACCCACGCCGACACCCAGGCTTTGCGCAAAAGCGCCGGGGGCGGCCAGCGCGGCCGCCAGGGTCAGCGCCACGGCGCCGGGAATCGAACGAATCAAGAACTTGGACATTTCAGTCTCCTTCAAAAACGGTGGGCTTGCTCAACATGGCAACCCACCCGGCAGGGCCGCCTGGGGCCGTGGATCACGTCGCCCCAAAACGGATCGGCGGTCTTAATGGTTGTCGCCCTTCGTGGGACCTTGCGCGCCGCCGGTCGAGGTCGCGGCCGCATCACGCGCGGCGGAGTTCCGGGCACGTTTGGCCGCGCGTTTTTCGCGTTTTTCGGCCCTGGCGACCGCGCGGTCAGCCTTGGCGGCCGTGCGTGCTTCAGGCGTCGTGGGCGTACCGCCCGCAGGCGCCGCCGCGACCTGGTCCTGTGCCTTGGTGCTTCCGGGCGGGGTCGTGGTGTCGGTCTGCGCATGGACTTGCGCGCCCAGCAACAAGGCGGAAACAATTGCAGCCGCTGCGGGAATGGACTTCATTGAAATTTTCGTCATGGTGATTTCCTCTTCGGTTGGCCCCATTGGATAAGGCGCGTTGGATAAACAGGCCCTGATGTGTACGGGGCTGGTTTCAATTTAGGGGCCGGGCCGCGGCGGACTTGCCGGAGAGGCCCGCCGCGCCATGTAGGACACTGCGCCCGCGGCGTGTGGTTGCGCCCATTTCCGTGAACCTGTTCACGCGAAAGGGTCAGCCAGGCTCGTGTACAAATAAGTTTCTGTCCTACACCTGGGAAAAGACGCGCGGGGCCACAATGGCTGTCCGGGTGACCGCCCTCCTGCCTGCCGCACTCCTGCGCGTTTCCCCGACTGTCTTATGCAAAATCTTCCGTCCGACTCCTCCCGCCGCCGCGCGCCCGACGCGCTCTCCGTCGCCGTGCCCGTCGCCCCACCCAAAGCCGGCACACGCGTCGACATGGCCGCCGTCGAGGCCGACACCCAGACCGCGCTGGCGGCCGTGAGCCCCGAGTCCTCGTTTTCCTTCAAGGTGCTCACGGTCAACATCCACAAGGGCTTTACCTTCTTCAACCGCAAGTTCATCCTGCCCGAGCTGCGCGAGGCGGTGCGCAGCGTGGGCGCGGACGTGGTGTTCCTGCAGGAAGTGACGGGCAACCACGTCAAGCACGCCGACAAGTTCGACAACTACCCCGACACGCCGCACTACGAATTCCTGGCCGACACCATCTGGCCGCAGTTCGCCTACGGCCGCAACGCCGTCTACACCAACGGCCACCACGGCAACGCGGTGCTGTCGAAATTTCCCATCGTGCGTTTTGAAAACCGCGACGTCTCCATCAGCGGCCCCGAGCGCCGCGGCCTGCTGCATTGCGAGCTGCAGATCCCCGGCCGCAGCGTCAACGTGCACGCCATCTGCGTGCACCTGGGCCTCATGGAAACGCACCGCGAGCAGCAGATGGACATGCTGTGCGAGCTGGTGCGCAAGGACATCCCGCCGCACGCCCCCGTGGTGGTGGCCGGCGACTTCAACGATTGGCGCCACCGCGCCCATGCGCGGCTTGAAAAAGGCGCCGAGCTGCACGAGGTTTTTGTGCAGGCCAACGGCCACGCGGCGCGCACCTTCCCCGCGCGCCTGCCCCTGCTGCGCCTGGACCGCATCTATGTGCGCAACGCCATAGGCCATGCGCCCGTGGTGCTGCCGCTGCGGCCCTGGTCGCATCTGTCCGACCACGCGCCCTTGGCGGCAGAAATAGAGCTCTGAGCATGAGCAGGTGGGTGAGCGGCAACCAGTTCCACCTGCTTGAGAACGGCGAGGAGTTTTTTCCGCGCGTGTTCGAATGCATCGCCGCCGCCAAACGCGAAGTCGTGCTGGAAACCTTCATCCTGTTTGAGGACAAGGTCGGCGAAGAACTGCACGCGGCCCTGCACCAGGCCGCGCGGCGCGGCGTGCAGGTCGACGTGACCATAGACGGCTACGGCTCGCCCGACCTGTCGCCCGAATTCATCTCCACCCTCACGCGCGCCGGCGTGCGCGTGCATGTGTTCGACCCGGGCCCCAGGCTCTGGGGCTGGCGCACCAACCTGTTTCGCCGCATGCACCGCAAGATCGTGGTGGTCGACGGCGAGCGCGCCTTTGTGGGCGGCATCAACTACTCGGCCGACCACCTGGCCGACTTCGGGCCCCAGGCCAAGCAGGACTACGCCGTTGAAATCGAAGGCCCGCTGGTCGCCGACATCCACAGCTTTGTGCTTCGCGCCCTGGCCGCCGGCCAGCGCAATGCCGGCGCCGAGCCGCCCGGCCTGCGCGAGCGCTTTTCCGACCGCGCGCGTTCGCTGGCCGGCGCCTGGCGCGGCGACAGCATTCCCGCGCCGGTGGGCGAGGCCTCCGCGCTTTTTGTCACGCGCGACAACCGCAAGCACACCAACGACATCGAGCGCCACTACCGCGCGGCCCTGCGCACGGCGCGCAAGCGCGTGGTCATCGCCAACGCCTACTTCTTCCCCGGCTACCGGCTGCTCAGGGAAATGCGCCACGCCGCGCGCCGCGGCGTGGACGTGCGCCTGATCCTGCAGGGCGAGCCCGACATGGCCATCGTCAAGACCGCCGCCAGCATGCTTTACCACCACCTGCTGGACGCCGGCGTGCGCATCTACGAATACTGCGAGCGGCCGCTGCACGGCAAGGTGGCCGTCATCGACGACGACTGGGCCACCGTGGGCTCCAGCAACCTGGACCCGCTCAGCCTCTCGCTGAACCTGGAAGCCAACGTCGTCATACGCGACCCGGCCTTCAACAGCGAGCTGGGCGCGCGGCTGGAGGCGCTGATCCGGCACAGCTGCAAACAGGTGACCCATGACCAGCTCGTGGAACCCAGCTGGTGGCGCACCGTGCGCAGCTATTTTGTGTTCCACCTGCTGCGCCGCTACCCGGCCTGGGCCGGCTGGCTGCCGGCGCACACGCCGCGCATCACGCCCGCCGGCCAGGGCCTTGCCGCCAAGGCCGGCGCCATCGGCCCCACTGGCAGTGACCCCGAGCCGGTGGGCCAGGCCAAACCCGTGTGAGCGCCTGATGGCTTCAAGCCACAGCCCCCTGCGCGCACGCCCCTGGTGGCCCTGGCTCAGGCGCGGCACCACCGCCCTGTTTTTTGCACTGGTGGCCGGCCTGCTGGTGTCGCAGGCGCGCAGCATTGAATGGGGCGAGGTGCTCAGCTCACTGGCGGACTACCCGCTCAGCGCCGCCTGGGGCGCCGTGGCCCTGGCCGCGGCCAGCTTCACGCTGTACAGCTGCTTTGACCTGCTGGGCCGGCGCTACACGCACCACAAGCTCAGGGCCTCCACCGTGATGCTGGTGACTTTCACCAGCTACGCCTTCAACCTCAACCTCGGTTCGCTGGTGGGCGGCGTGGCCTTTCGCTTTCGCCTGTACTCGCGCCTGGGCCTCAAGCCCGGCGCCATCACCCGCGTCATGTCCATCAGCATGCTGGCCAACTGGATGGGTTATGTGCTGCTGGCCGGCCTGGTGTTCAGCCTGCACCCGCCCACCTTGCCGGCGGACTGGCCCGTCACCGCCGGCCACCTGCGCCTGGCCGGCCTGGCGCTGCTCGCGGCGGCCGCGGCCTACCTGGGTGTTTGCGCCTTCACGCGGCAGCGCCACTTCGAGCTGCGCGGCCACACCATCGAACTGCCCTCGCCGCGGCTGGCCGTGCTGCAGCTGCTGATGGGCGCCGGCAACTGGCTCATCATGTCGGGCATCCTGTACATCCTGCTGCAGCACCGCATCGAGTTTTCCGCCGTCGCCAGTGTGCTGCTGCTCGCGGCGGTGGCCGGCGTCATCACCCACATCCCGGCCGGCCTGGGGGTGCTGGAAGCGGTGTTTGTCGCCCTGCTCTCGCACCTGATGCCGCAGGCCGAGCTGCTCGCCGCCCTGGTGGCCTACCGGCTTATCTATTACGTGGTGCCGCTGGGCATTGCCACGGCGGTCTATGCGGTGATGGAAGCCCATGCCAGAAAACTGGCCCGCGCGGCCAGGACGGCCCAGCCCCCGCGAAACGCCCACCCCGCCACACGCTGAGCCGCACGGGCCCCAGCCAGGGGTTTTCAGCGCCGTTTAGGCGCCAAAGCCACATGCCGCCAGGGTTTTGGGCCCAGGCTTTGTGTCCATAAACCCAAACTACTGTATATTGATACAGTGTTTTTGGTTTTCTCTTTCCCGGCGATGCGCCGCCCGCACCCGGGAAGTCGGCTTCTTTGCCTACAAACGCGCCTGAACCCGCGGCGGCACCATGAAGTCAGACCGTGAAGCAGAAAGGATGTATCGCATGGGCGTGATGAATGACCTGCTGACGACCGACCTCTTTCCCCAGGCCGCGCTGCCCGTCGCGCTACGCGGCCAGACGGACTTCGAGGGCTTTCGCCGTGCCGCGCGCGGCCTGCTGGCGCAAAACATCCTGCCCGCGCAGGTCTGCTGGCAATGCGGCGCTGCGCCCCCGCAAACGGCCCAGGCCCCGCAGGCCGCCGGCAGCGCGCACAGCCCGGCCTTCAGCGACGCGCCCGCCGTCAGCGTGCCGCCCGAATTCCTCGCGCTGTGCCAGGCCGCCGTGCTGCACCGCAACCCGCAGCGCTTTCACCTGCTCTACCGGCTGCTGTGGCGCCTGGTGCATGAACCCGAACTGCGCCACACACCGCAGGACGCCGACATGGACCAGGCCCGCCAGATGGCCGACGAGGTGCGCGAAGACATCCGCAAGATGAAAGCCCAGCTGCGCTTTCGCTCGGTGCAGGACGACAGCTTCAGGGCCAGGCCCCTGGCCGGGCCGCTGCATGTCGCCTGGTATGAGCCTGAACACCATATTGTCGAAGCCGTGGCGCCCACCTTCGCCAAACGCTTTTCCCTGATGCGCTGGGCCATCCTCACCCCCGGGGGCAGCGTCGAGTCCGACTACCTGGGCCCGCAGGACTTTGCGGCAGACGCAAAATCGCCCGGCGAGGGCCTGGCCGCGCTGCGCTTCGGCCCAGCCGCCGACCCGCAAGACGCGCCGGCCCTGGATGCCGGCGAACAGCAGTGGCTGGCGTACTACGAGCAGGTCTTCCACCCCGCGCGCCTCGCCAGGCGGCGCCTGCTGCAAAAACAGGCATCGCCGCGGCGCTACCGCAAGGCCCGCGGCCCGGCAGGCCGCAAAGCCCATGCGCCCCGGGCACCCGGCGCCAGCCGGGCCGGCAGCCAGTCGCTGTCGCTCTAAGCGGCAAAAATCCCTAGGGCCTGCGCGCGTCCGATGCCGGCGGCTCAGGCGGCAACACCGCGTCGCGCCCGTCGCTGCTGACAGGCGGCAGCGTGGGCCGGGAAGTCGAATCGCGCGGGTCCGGCGGTGGGATGGAGTTGTCCGGCGGCAGCGCGCGGCGCGCCGGGTTGCGGTTCAGCGGGTTCTTCAAAGGCACGGCGGGCTTTTGCACAGCGCCCGGCTCCACGGCAGGTGTTGGCGATGTGGTTTGCGCCTGCGCCATGGGCCCGGCCAGCAAGGCCAGCACAGCGCCGAGCGCCAGGGGGATGGGGTGGGTTTTTCGCATGGCCATGAATGACTCCTTCAAGCCGCATTGACGTTGCGGGGCTTGTTGCCTTTTACTGTACGCCGATCAAAGTTCAAGATCATGGCCGGAATGCCGGCCGCACAGTCAGGCCCGGCCTACAGGCTTTGCCACCAGCTCCTTGAAACCGGTTTGCGCATCATGCTCACGCGTGAACACCCAGCCCGGCAAAGGTGCCAGCACAATCTCCGCCGTGGTCCGCACCACACAGCCCGGCATCACATGGCCGCCGCGCATCTCGCCGCGCGCCGTCGCCACACTGGCATGCAGATGCACGCCGCCGGCGCTCAGCGTGCCCGACAAGGTGATCAGCTCCAGCGGCTCCACCAGCACCGTGCCCTCGGGTTCGGCTGCATAGCGCAGGACGGCTTGGGACAGGCTGCCCACGGCCGAGATGATGCAGGCCGCGGTCGTGCTCTGCTCCACCTGCAGCTGGGCGAAGGCTTTGGTCAGGGTGGTGCGGAGGTCTTCTCCAGGTTGCAGCCGCAGGACGTGAGTTTGGATATGGCTTTGGGGCATGGGCGTTAGGGTAACGAGGCGACTGGGGTTATTCAAGAGGAGGGTTCTCCTCTTACTCCTGCTGGCCGGGACTCGCCCCGGCGGGCGACTTACTTTCTTTTGCTTCGCCAAAAGAACGTAAGCAAAGAAAAGGCGACCCGCAGTCTGGGTCCCTCCGCTGCGCTACGGGCAACCTGCGGTGCTCGACTACGGCGGGGTCTCGCGCAAACTCGCCTTCGGCTCAGACAAGCGCGATCCCTGATCCGCCTACGTCTGCGCTCCTCGGCCCAGCCAGGACGGGGCAATCGGGAGCGGGAACAGAAGACAAATACCAAAGAACAAACCAAGACAAACAAGGACTCGCCACGGCGAGTCCTTGTTTCTTCAGGTATTGGTATTCCTTCCCCACCCCTTGTGTATGCGCCGAGGAGCGGAGGGCCAGACGGATCAGGGCTGGCGTTGTCTGAGCGAAGCGAGTTTAGCCAGACCCCGGCTGGACCGAGCACCGCAGGTTGCCCGTAGCGAAGCGAAGGGACGCAGACACCAGGGTCGCCTTTTCTTTTGCTTACTTTTCTTTTGGCGAAGCAAAAGAAAAGTGAGTTGCCGCCGGGCAACCCCCGGCCAACCACACTCAGCAAGAGAACTGAGGAAATAAGAGAACCGAAGAGCGCGCCCGCCGGAGCAAGACCCGGTGAAAACTATGCAGAAACCAATTTCAAAAAAGTAATCTCGGACGGTGCCCCAAACCGCTTGGGCGGCCCCCAATATCCCGTCCCGCGACTCGTATAAACCCAGAGGTTCTGCAGCTTGTGCAAACCCGCCGTGAACGGCTGCTGAAACCGCACAAACAAATTCCACGGATAGAACTGCCCGCCGTGCGTATGGCCCGACAGCTGTAAATCAAAACCCGCTTTGGCCGCCGCTGCAGCGCTGCGCGGCTGGTGGGCCAGCAGCACGCGCACGGCGTCCAGCGGCGCGCCTGACAAGGCCGCTTCGGGGTCGCTGCGGTGGGCCGGGTCGAAGTGGCCGGCGCTGTAGTCCGTCACACCGGCCAGCACCAGCGGCTTGCCGTTCTGGCCCGGCTGGCGGATCACCACGTGTTCGTTCATCAGCACCGTCAGGCCCAGGCGGCGCAGCTCGTCCACCCAGGCGTGGGCGCCCGAGTAGTACTCGTGGTTGCCGGTCACAAAAAAGGTGCCGTGGCGCGACTTCAAGTCCGCCAGCGGCGCGGTGTGGGCCGCCAGCTCGCCGACCTTGCCGTCCACCAGGTCGCCGGTGATGGCCACCACGTCGGCGTCCAGTGCGTTGACCTTGTCGACGATGCGGCGCAGGTATTGCTGCTTGATGGTCGGCCCCACGTGGATGTCGCTGAGCTGCGCCACCGTAAATCCCTGCAGCGCGGGAGGCAGGCCTTTGATGGGCACGTCCACCCTGACCACAGCCGCGGTGCGCCGCGCATTCAGAAAACCCAGCAAGGTCACCAGCAGGCCCAGCAGCGGCACGGCCTCGGCCGAGGCGATGCGCAGCCAGGCCAGCGGCAACTGGCCGGGCACCAGCAGGTCGGCCAGCCACAGCAGCAGCAAACCGGCGTCGCGCGCCAGCGTCAGCACAAACAGGGACGAGAACAGGCCCATGAACAGCAGCCCCACCCAGGTCAGCACATCGGCAAGCGGCTGTTTGGCCACACGCCCGGCCATCAGGCCCAGCGGCATCAGCAGCGCCGACAGCGCCAGGCCGATGATGAGCAGCCACTGGACAAGGAGATGGGCCTGCAGCCCGGGAACAAGGCGTGCGCCAATGTAAACATGGAGCAGCGCGGTTACAAGCGCCAGCGGCAGGAAGTTCATGAACAGGGTTCCGGTAATGAGCACTGCATATGGGTGCGGGCCGCATGCATTCAATGCCAAAGCGCTTTCCGGTGATGGACGGTGATGGACGGCGGCAGCGCACCAAGGCCGTGCACGCGGCTTCAAGGCGTTTCACCCGCTCACAACTGCGACAAAGCGTGCGGCTCAATCGCGCACTTCACGGGCTACCCTCGGCCATCTTTTCATTTGCCGCACACACCGGCCTCTTCCGCCCATGCGCCTATGACCGTCGCCCTCCAGGCCACCACTCCCGCCACCTTTGAAATCAAGAGCGCCAACCTGCCCCTGGTGGCCTTGCTGCTCAAGTCGACCGACCTCGTCGCGCTGGCACGCGAACTGGAAGCGCGCTTTGGCGACATTCCCGACTTCTTCGACCAAGACGCGCTGATGGTCGATCTCTCGCCCTTGCCGCCGGCGGCGGGCGATATCGACTTTCCGGCGCTGATCAGCCTGCTGGGCAGCTACCAGCTGGTGCCCCTCACGGCCAAGGGCGGCAGCCCCGCGCAAATGGCCGCGGCGCTGCAGGCCGGCCTGCTGCCCGTACCCGATGCGCACCTGGTGGCGGCCCGGCCTACGGTAGCAGCGCCGCCCGCGCCAACACCTGTTGCCCCTGTTGCATCGGCGCCCGCCGCACCGCTGGGTGCCCTGGTCGTCGACAAGCCCTTGCGCTCCGGCCAGCAGGTTTATGCGCGCGGCCGCGACCTGGTGGTGCTGGCCATGGTCAATGCCGGCGCCGAAGTGATTGCCGACGGCCACATCCATGTCTATGCGCCGCTGCGCGGCAAGGCCATGGCCGGCGCGCGCGGCAACACCGAGGCGCGCATCTTCTCGCTGGCGCTGGAGGCCGAGCTGCTGTCGATCGCCGGCGTCTACCGCACCAGCGAACACCCCCTGCCGCCCGGCATGGCCGGCAAGCCCACACAGGTGCGGCTCGTTCCGGGCGACGAGGGCGACAAACTCGTGATGAATGTGATGTCAGCATGAACACGGCCACTTTGCTTCCCCCTGCTTCCACTGCACACCCTGCCTCCACCCAAAACACCTCTCCCGTTCTCCAAGGAAATTCAAGCATGGCAAAAATCATTGTGGTCACCTCCGGCAAGGGCGGCGTGGGCAAAACCACCACCAGCGCCAGCTTTGCCACCGGCCTGGCGCTGCGCGGCCATAAAACCGCAGTCATCGACTTCGACGTGGGCCTGCGCAACCTGGACCTCATCATGGGCTGTGAACGCCGCGTGGTCTACGACCTCATCAACGTCATCCAGGGCGAGGCCACGCTGAACCAGGCCCTGATCAAGGACAAGCAGTGCCACAACCTGTTTGTGCTGGCCGCTTCGCAGACCCGCGACAAGGATGCGCTGACCAAAAGCGGCGTCGAGAAGGTGCTCAAGGACCTCGGCGAAATGGACTTTGAGTACATCGTCTGCGACTCCCCCGCCGGCATAGAGACCGGCGCCCTGATGGCCATGCATTTTGCCGACGAGGCCCTGGTGGTGACCAATCCCGAGGTGTCATCGGTGCGCGACTCCGACCGCATCCTGGGCATGCTCTCGAGCAAGACCCAGCGCGCGATTGCCGGCGGCGACCCGATCAAGGAACATCTCCTGATCACCCGCTACAACCCCGGCCGCGTCGACCAGGGCCAGATGCTCTCTCTCGAAGACATCCAGGACATCCTGCGCATCAAGCTCATAGGCGTGATCCCCGAGTCCGAGTCCGTGCTGCAGGCCTCCAACCAGGGCGTGCCGGCGGTGCACATGAACGGCAGCGACGTCTCCGAAGCCTACAAGGACGTGGTCGACCGCTTCCTGGGCGACAAGGACAAGCCGATGCGGTTTATCGATGCGCAAAAGCCGGGGATCTTCAAGCGCTGGTTCGGAGGCAAATAAAGCATGGCGTCTTTTTTGTCCTTCCTGCTTGGCGAGAAGAAGAAAACCGCCAACGTCGCGAAAGAGCGGTTGCAGATCATCCTGGCGCACGAGCGCACCGACCGCAGCCCCAAGCCAGACTACCTGCCCGCGCTGCAACGCGACCTGATCGCGGTGATTGCCAAATACATTCCCATCAACCCTGAGCACATCAAGCTGCACCTGGAGCGGCAGGACAACCTCGATGTGCTGGAAGTGAAGATCGAGCTGCCCGACAAGAAGTAGCCGGCAGCCCTCTCCTGTGGGCATCCCGCTGGCGCCGTCAATGGCGCCACGGCCTCGCCAAAAAAATCGCCTGGACCGATTCGTTTGGCCCTTGCCCAACGTCTATACAGGTACGAGCCCTCCTGTACGGGTTCGCGGAGCCTGTTCATGTCGATACCACACACCCCCGGCCGGCCTGGCCGGCGCAAGCTGCTTGCCGGCGCGCTGGTGCTCGCGGCGAGCGCGCCCTTTGCCTCACCCTCCCAACCGAAACCCCACACCATGACACTCAACATCAACCCCGATGCCAAACTCACCACGCTGATCAACGTCTTCAGCGTCTCCCCTGAAAACCTCGACCGGCTTGTGGCGCTGCTCAAGGAAGGAACCGACGCCTGGATTTCCAAAGTCCCCGGCTTCGTCTCGTCCTCTTTGCATGTCTCGCGCGACGGCAAGCGCGTGATAATCTACGGCCAATGGCGCAGCGCCGACGCGATCGCGACGATGCGGCAGCGCCCCGAAATGCCGGAATACTTTGAACGCATCAAGGCGATCGCGCAGATGGAAGCGACGATTTGTGATGTCATCTCCACCATTGCCGCCTGATTCGCATCCCCTGTCGTCGGTGGACCTCGAGCGGCTGCGGCCCACCCTGCACCGCTACTGCGCCAGGATGGTGGGCTCAGCCCTCGACGGCGAAGACATTGTCCAGGATGCCCTGGTGCGCGCGCTGGAGTCAGCCCCGCCGGACCAGCCGATAGCCAACCCCGAGGGCTGGCTGTTCCGCATCGCCCACAACCTGGCACTCGACCTGCTGCGCCGCAGGGCGCGCGCGAACGGCACGCAGGAGGAGGACGACATGGACCTGATCGTCCACCCCGTCGACGAACTGGCGCGGCGCGAGGCGGCCGCCGCGGCCTTGCCGACCTTTATGCACATGCCCGCCTCCCAGCGCAGCGTGGTCATCCTGTTCGATGTGCTGGACTATTCCGCCGAAGAGGTCGGCGAGATCCTCGGCACCACGGTGCCCGCGGTCAAGTCCCTGCTGCAGCGCGGGCGCGGCCGCCTGCGCGAGCTGGTGGGGCAAACGGCGGCGGCGGGCAAGCGCGCCGCCTTGTCCGCCGCTGAAGAAGGGCTGCTGCGAAGGTATGTCGAGCTGTTCAACGCACACGACTTCGACACGCTTCGCAGCATGCTGGCCGCCGACGTGCAGCTCGACCTGGTGAACCGGCGGCGCCTGCAGGGGCCTGCCGTCGGCGAGTACTTTACGCGCTACAGAGAGGCGCCGGGCTGGAGAGCCTGGCCGGGCCTGGTCGAGGGCCGGCCCGCCGTGCTGATTCAACAGCAACAGCTCGCCGAGCTGCGGCGGCCGGACTATTTTGTGGTGCTGGGCTGGTCCGGCGAACGCGTGTCGACGATTCGCGATTTTCTGTTTGCCCGCTATGTGATGGCGGACGTTGAACACGCGTCGCTGTAGCCGTGCCGCCGTCGGCGATCGCTACAGCTTGAGGCTGGCCGGCAAATACTTGGCCATCAGCTCGTCGTAATAAGGCTTGAGTTCAGCCAGCACCGGCGGCTTGTCATTCTTGGAATAAAGGTCATAGGGGTTGAACTTCTGCACCCATGAGAGGTGCGCCTTATCCTGGGCATCGGTCAAATGCCCATACCCCCCTTCCCGGTGCCAGGCATAAAACGAGTGATAGCGGATCATGTACAGCGCCGGCAGCGGCAGGTAGGGCTTCATGAGCTGGTACAAATATTCGTCGTGACCCCATGACATGTGCACCGCGTCTAGCCCGCAGCCGGGCGTGTAAATGCCGTTCTCGCTGTTGTAGCGGGCATCGTTGCTGTCAGGGTTCAGCGCAAAGTACTCGGGGTACACAATGCGCTCCGAAAAACGGCAGCCCACCGGGAAGGTGTCGCCCACCACCGCCCACTGCGGCTCGCCGAACAGGCACAGCACCTTGCCCAGGTCGTGGATAAAACCCGTCAGCACAAACCAGTCGGGGTGGCCGTCGGCGCGAATCGCTTCGGCGGTCTGCAGCAGGTGGCTGATCTGCGGCAGCTCGATGTCCGGGTCCGACTCATCGACCAGGGTGTTCAGGAACTCCAGCGCCGCCCAGGGCGTCATCTCGCGCTGCCCAAAACCCAGCCACTGGGCCTTCTTGGCCCGCACAAAGTCCAGCGTCTGGTGCTGGTGGTTGTTGCGGTAAAAGTTGCGCACCCTGTCTATGCCGGGCTGGTCGTAATCGCGGTAGGCGGCGCGCTCGGGCTCGCTGGCCAGCAGGGCGGTGGTTTGTAAAGCGGGGCTGGCGGCGTGGGGCGTGGCGGCGTTCATCATCAGCCGATTGTAGAAAGCGCCGCGACTGCGTGCAAACCCGCTGGCGCGCCGGGCCGCAGCGGCTATATTGGGCCGCACCCCGTGCACTGAAAGCACCCCATGCCACGCACAACCCTCTTACGCGCCCTCTTGCGCACCCTTGCCACAGGCCTGTTGCTGGCCTTGGCATGCCTCACGGGTGCCGTGGCCCAGGCCCAGCCCAAAATCGGCGTGCTCATGCTGCACGGCAAAAGCCCCGGCAGCAACAACGACCCCAATATGGGCCGCCTCAAGCCCGTGCTCGAAGGCGCGGGCATGCTGGTGCTCTTTCCCGACATGCCCTGGTCGCGCGGCCGCTACCTGGACGGTAGCTGGGACAGCGCCATGGCCGAAATCGCCGCGCATGTCAAAACCCTGCGCAGCCAGGGCGCCACCGCCATCGTGATCGCCGGCCACAGCATGGGCTCGCCGGCCGCCATGGGTTTTGCGGCGCGCGGCGGCGACGTGCAGGCCCTGGTGCTGCTGGCACCCGGCCATGTGCCCGCGCGCTACTACGCCTTCCAGCAAAACACCGCGGTGCGCGAAAGCGTGGATGAAGCCCGCAAGCTGGTCGCCGCCGGCAAGGGCGATGCGCGTGAACGCTTTTACGACATCAACCAGGGCAAACAGCAAGCCGTGGTCACCAGCGCCAAAGACTATTTGAGCTATTTCGACCCAGGTTCCGACGCCGACATGGGCGTCAGCGCCCCGCGCATCCCGGCCGCCACGCCCGTGCTCACCGTGGTGGGCGACGAGGACGGCATCAGCAAATACGCGCGCGCCTACTTCGTCGACAAGCTGCCCGCCAACCCCAAAAGCCAGTACCTCGAAGTCAAGGCCAACCACCTGAGCACGCCCGTCGTCGCCGGCGAGGCCGTGGTGCAGTGGATCAAGGCTGCCGTCAACTGACAAAAAACAGCAGAAGGACCACCATGAACACCCGCCTCTTTCCCCGCCGCCTGTGGCTGCTGCTGGGCCTGTGCGCGCTGCTGGCCGGCCGGCCGGCTTTTGCGCAAAGCGCCGCGCCGCGTGTGGTCGACATCCCCACCCGCCCCGGCGTCACCCAGCGCTTTGTCTATATCGCCCCCGCGGGCGCACCCAAGGCCTCGGTCATCCTGCTGGCCGGCGGCCATGGGGGCTTGCAAATCAAGGACGGGGGCAGCTTTGGCTGGGGCGAGGGCAACTTCCTCGTGCGCACGCGCCAGCTGTTTGCCGACGCCGGCCTGGCCGTCGCCGTCATAGACGCGCCTTCCGACAAACAGTCGCCGCCCTACCTCTCGGGCAACCGGCAGCGGCCTGAGCACAGGGCCGATGTGCTGGCCGCCATTGCCTGGCTCAAGCAGCAATCACCTGTCCCCGTGTGGCTGGTCGGCACCAGCCGCGGCACCCAGTCGGCCGCTTATGTCGCCACCGAAGCCACGCCCGAGCAGGGCGGCCCCGACGGCCTGGTGCTGACATCCAGCATCCTGCTGGACCCCAACGGCCGCGCCGTGCCCCGAATGCCGCTGGAAAAGCTCGGCATCCCCGTGCTCGTGGTGCACCATGAAAGCGACGGCTGCAAGGTCTGCCCCTTCAGCGAGATCCCGGCCATGATGGACAAGCTCAGCAAAACACCCAAAGCCGAACTCATCAGCGTGAGCGGCGGCCAAAGCCGCGGCGACCCCTGCGAGGCCATGGCCTACCACGGCTTTAACGGGCTGGAGGCCGATGTGGTCGGCAAGATCAGCCGTTGGGTGATTGCGGCAAAGCCTTGAGAGAAAGAAGAAGGCAGGCCGCTCAAGCCTGCTCAGGCTTGTCCTGCGGCAGGTCGCTGGGGCTGCTGCCCACGGCCGCATGGTTAAGCGCCAGGCTCACACCCGCGCGCTTCTCTGCCTTCTGCATGGTGTCCATCACATCCGGGTCCGGCGCCACACCCCAGGCCATGGCGGTGGTCAGCACCACCAGCGAGGGAATCGCGCGCAAATAACGCGGGCGGAACAAAAAGTCGGCAAGCTTCTTCATGGCAGGCACTCCGGTCTCAACAACATCAGCAAAAACAACAAGCCTCGATGCTGCGCCGCCAGGCTTAGGGTCGTGCGTCTGCCATGTTGCGCTATGTATCAATTTGCGCCAATGCCCAGCCGGCGCGGCCCGGCGGCCGGTATCTTTACGTAAATGCCTGCCCGGCGGGGCCGGCTAGGCCCTGCCGCGGCGCGACTGCAGCTGGTTGCTGCCACCCACATGCGACTCGCGGTCGCTGCGGCTGTTGGCCGTGCGCTGGCCTTCGTTGCGCTGGGTGGGCTTTTGTTCGCCCACCTGGTTGAAGTCGTTCTCCACCTTGCCGCCGTGGCCTGATGGGGCGGCCTTGGGGCTGGTGTTGTTGTCCTGCTCGACGGTCGGGTCGGCATCCGTGCCGGTGATGCCCACACTGCGCTGGACATTGGGCTTGCCTGGTTTCATGGCCATGATGCACGTCTCCTTGTGAAGGGTGGTTGGGTTGATCAATCCATTCTGGAAACCCCCACAGCCCGCCCCTGTCAGACGAAGCCCTGTGCCCCCGCACGACAAGGCGAGGAGAAGGCGAAGCAGGCAGCTCAGCCCCCGGCCGCCTCATCCCAGAACATGGCCTCAATCTTGTGCCCATCCAGGTCGCGCACAAAAGCCCCGTAATACTGCGGCCCATACAGATCACGCGGGCCCGGCGCGCCATCGCTCTGGCCGCCCAGCTCCAGCGCCTTGGCATAAAAAGCATCGACCTGTGCTTTAGAAACGGCCAGAAAACCAAAGTGCGAGCCATTGCCCACCTGCGCCCTGCCCCCGTCATGCGGCACCCCCACCCAGAACTCCGGATACGCCCGCCCAAAGGCCATGGCACCGGGGTGCTCCATCATCACCTTGACCTCCAACGTGGCGAGCACGGCGGTGTAGAAAGCCTTGGCACGTGGGTAGTCATTGGTGCCCACGGAGACGTGGGACATGATGCTGTGAGGGATGGAGGGAGTGTTGGGCATAAGTGTTTCCTTCCGGATTGGAAGGAGCGAGGTTAGTCAGTCAATGGACTAATGGCAACAAGTAGGCACACGATGAAACGGGATTTTCTCCCCAATGCCACTCTCTCTAGATTAACTAAGAGACTTAATGGATGATCGAGCCAGTAAAACAAACACGGGAGATCATTGCCATGGAAATATCTTTGAGTATTGTCGGCGTGCTCGCATTGTGGATCGCGCGTGAGATCGCTGGCTTCATTCTTAAAACAAAACTGGAACCACATAAGCAGACGGTAAACCGACTGGTGAATAAGAAGCTTCTCTTCGTCGTCATGGATGTACTTATTTTTTGCTACTCCTTCTGGTACGCATTTTTTCTTCTTAACAGTACGGAAGCCGCCACGAAAAGAGATGTCCTGATCGGCTTCGGACTCTCCCTATTTATCACGCTTCAAGTTGTTAATCTGCTCGACGATTTGGTGCAATGGGCGCGGCGCTACAAGGAATTGAGCAAAGAGCATGCCGAAAAACTCCCAGTACTCATTGATCAATCCATGAAGCAATAGGAGTTCTCCTCCTAACCCCCAAAGCAGATGACGTGCTACTTGTGAGGCAAGAATTTTGAGCGAAGTAAAACTTCATCGCGGTGGTATTCCAAATAACCCCGCTGCCCAGAAGAAAAGGATCCAACATTGCGCTTGTCGCCTGGCGAGAGACCCATTCGTGCCAATGACTCTAAATGCGCCACCGGAGAAATTATCAAATCTCCATTTCCCTCGAACCCAATAAATCCCTGATCAAATAAGTGATCCATTGTTGGCGTAAGTAGGAGCCCGTTTTCGCCGTCCAATCGCTCTTCATTAGAGGAATCGCGCCAAGGTTTGCAATGGCTGGCTCGCAAATGAGCTTCTTTTGTGACTCCAGTTATCCGGCACGCCCTCTCCAACTGCATCACACGTTGTTTAAAAAGACCTTGGCCACGGCGCGCCATCACAACAGTTTCCTTCTCCGTCTCGGTTATCTTGCTGTTGCGTTGAACCTGGGCAATTAAATACTCTTCCCACTGAATCTGAATAACAGATGGTTGGACTGGAGCAGATTCGGTCGCCCGGAACCCCATAACCAAAGTTCGCGCTTCAGCTCCAAGAAGGTTAACAAGCGCGGCAGCAAAGGCATCCGGCAAATAGGTTAGGTAAACACCTTGCATGCCTATGCCGTCTGGGCGCAGTGGTGCGTAAACCTTTTGAAGCAAGGGAGCCAGCACACCCATGTGATCGGAAGGCCGAACCCGCGAACGCAGCTCGACGAACGATACGTTGACTCGCCAACCAACATTTTCCCAATATGCACCGGTGGTTCCGAACTCGGCTGGCTTAGGTGACTCCTGCGCATTGGATGTCGCAATACCAATGGCGGCAATCACGGTCCCAGCAAAAGAGAAGATCACATCGCCAGGAGATACCTCGCGCATGAAATCGTAGAAAGGATTTCGAGCTTGGTTTGCTTTGCGTTTAGGCGACCAGAGATAGCCGCCCTCCACTTCTTGGCGATAGGTCTGATTTTGATTGACCCACCAGTAACGCAATTTATTCCCGCCATCCCGATTGGACGCCAGCCACGCTGGCCCTCCTGCTCTTGAAGCGACTCAATAAGAGCAGATTAGTCCATGGTATCCACAGCTATACAAACCCACAAGCGATCAGAAGCCCCAAGAGCACCACTTTCACGCTTCTGCGAACTTAGACATCAACGCCGAGACCCCCGGCTTCGCACAACGCTGCAGCGCCAGCAACAAACCATGATCAGGCCGCGCCACCCGATGCCGGCTACGCAAATCATCCTGGATCTGGCCCAACAAGGAAGCCGCCATCTCCGCATCGGCCATGGCCCTGTGGGCGCGGCCGGCTTTGGGCAGGCGGTGGTAGTCGATCAGTACACCTAGCTTGTGGCTGGGGGCCTGGGGGTATAGCCTTCTGGCGACCAGCATGGTGCAGGCAAAGGGCCGGCTGACTGCTTGTTCGCCGGCCAGGCTGAGTTCAGCTTCCCAGAAGCGGCGGTCAAAGGAGGCGTTGTGGGCCACCATGGGGGCGCTGCCGACAAAGCGGCTGGCTTCCCTCATCACGGTATCGGCCGCGGGCGCGGCGGCGACCATGGCGTTGCTGATGCCTGTCAGGCTTTCGATAAAGGACGGGATGTAGCGCCCCGCGTTCATGAGGCTCTGGAAGCGGTCCACTACTTTGCCGCTGGCTTGATCGACGAGCACGATGGCGATTTCGGTCGCACGGTCGCCCATGGCGGGTGACAGGCCTGTGGTCTCGAAGTCGATGACGGCGATGCAGCTCATGGTTTGCTGATGTTGTTGTTTACGCAAAGAAAAACACCATGAAGATCACCTGTGGGAGGTAAACACTTCATGGTGTTGATCGGTGGCCGCCTGGTCATCACAACGACCACGGCCAGGCGTTTTTTGCCTATTTGTAAAACGCCTCAACCTTGCCCTTGAGCTTGATCATCAGCGGGTTGCCCTTGCGGTCGACCTTGTTGCCGACGGGGACCTTGATCCAGCCTTCGCTGATGCAGTATTCGGCGACGTCAAAGCGTTCCTTGTCGTTAAAGCGTATGCCGACGTCGTGCTCAAAGATGGCCCTGACGAAGTGCGGGCTGCGCTCGTCGGTGGAGAGGTGATCGGGCAGCGCCGGGCGTTCTGTGGTCGCTGCTGCAGCTGTTGTTGTGGTTTCTTCGGTCATGGTCATTTTCTTTTACTGATCAATACTTCAATTCATTATCCTGGCGGTGTCTTGTCCTGAATCACTTCAAGTGCTTCAAGGTCCGCCAGGTCTTTGTGTCGTCCAACGGCCTTCTTGTTTGCCTTGAAATCTTCCAGTGCGATAAACCCTAGAGGCAAGCCGTCCACCTCAACAATCATCCGGCGTTCGTAGCACTCCGCAAAATTAACCCCATCGATGCTGGTCAGCAAGTCAATTCGTGCTGGAGGAAACCCCATCTGTATGACCTGGTTGGGCGACGTTAGGTCTTCCCTTTTAATACCCAGGCTTCCGAACCCGAATTCAGCCAATGCCGTCAACACGCGACCCGCGTTTTCTTCCTCGGTACCAACCCAGAAGTCCAGATCACCTGTGTAGCGGGGGTGCCCGTAAGCAGCGAGTGCGTAACCCCCAACTACGAGGTACTTAACTCCGTTTGAGTTGAGTAACGCGGCAAACTCTTTGAAGTCGGGTGTCAACATGAGGCTGTCCTTGACTGTGTTGAAGACGCAGAGTTTCTACCGCATCAATACGCGCCTGCACAGGCTGGGCAAGCCAATAAGCAAGGTCGGTTGTCATTTGCGACTTATGCAAACTGGTTTTGACGACCGTTCTCTGCATGGTGACACTCCTAAAACAAAGCTCGGCTTAAACGTCGATATTGGCGGCGCGCAAGGCGTTCTGCTCAATAAACTCGCGGCGCGGCTCGACCTCGTCGCCCATCAGCATGGTGAAGACGCGGTCGGCCTCGATGGCGTCGTCGATCTGCACGCGCAGCAGGCGGCGCACGGTCGGGTCCATCGTCGTTTCCCAGAGCTGGGCGGGGTTCATCTCGCCCAGGCCTTTGTAGCGCTGGCGGGCGGTGGCGTTTTCGGCCTGGCCGATCAACCAGGCCATGGCCTGGCGGAAGTCGCTGATTTTTTCTTCCTTCTGGCGCTCGCCTTCGCCGCGCAAGACTTTGGCGCCTTCGCTGCTGATCAGGCCCCTGAAGGTGGCGGCCGCTTCGGCCAGGGTGGCGTAGTCGGCGCCGTGCACAAAGTCCTGCGTGATGACGCTGCTCTTGACGTTGCCGTGGTGGCGGCGGCTGATGCGCAGGATCGGTTTGTCGTTGCGGGTGTCAAACTCGCCGGCCACTTCGGCGGGGGTGCCGGTGGTGTTGAGTTCGCGCAGCTTGGCCTGCAGGGCCACGGCTGAGACTTCAGCGTCGGCCACGGTGTCCAGGTTCAGGCTCACGCCGTCGGCAATCGCGCGCAGGGCCTCGGCATCCATAAAGCCGCGCAGGCGGGCAATGACGGACTCGGCCAGCTGGTGCTTGCGCGCGAGCTCGGCCAGGGTGTCGCCGGTGAGGATGGATTTTTCGTCGGGGCCGACCTGCACGCTGGCATCCTTGAGCGCAATGCGCAGCAAAAAGCCGTCCAGGGCCGCGGTGTCCTTGAGGTACTGCTCTTCCTTGCCGGCCTTGACTTTGTAGAGCGGCGGCTGGGCGATGTAGATGTGGCCACGCTCGACGAGCTCGGGCATCTGGCGGTAGAAGAAGGTCAGCAGCAGAGTGCGGATGTGGGCACCGTCAACGTCGGCGTCGGTCATGATGATGATGCGGTGGTAGCGCAGCTTGGCGACATTGAAGTCGTCGGTGCCGGCCGTGCCGCCCACGCCGCCGGCCTTGCCGATGCCGGTGCCCAGGGCGGTGATTAGCGTCAAAATTTCATTGCTGGTCAGCAGCTTTTCATAGCGGGCTTTTTCGACGTTGAGGATCTTGCCGCGCAGCGGCAGGATGGCCTGGAATTTACGGTCGCGGCCCTGTTTGGCGGAGCCGCCGGCGGAGTCACCCTCGACCAGGTAGATCTCGCACATGGCGGGGTCTTTTTCCTGGCAGTCGGCCAGCTTGCCGGGCAGGCCCATGCCGTCGAGCACACCTTTGCGGCGCGTCATGTCGCGGGCCTTGCGGGCGGCTTCACGGGCGCGGGCGGCTTCAATGATCTTGCCGACGATGATTTTCGCGTCGTTGGGGCGTTCCTGCAGGTAGTCGTGCAGCAAACGGCTCACGATGTCCTCGACCGGGCCGCGCACTTCGCTGGAAACCAGTTTGTCCTTGGTCTGGCTGCTGAACTTGGGCTCGGGCACCTTGACGCTGAGCACACAGCACAGGCCTTCGCGCATGTCGTCGCCGGTGACTTCAACTTTGGCTTTTTTGGCCAGCTCGCTGTCGTCGATGTATTTGTTGATGACGCGGGTCATGGCGGCGCGCAGGCCGGTCAGGTGGGTGCCGCCGTCACGCTGGGGAATGTTGTTGGTGAAGCAGAGGACTTGCTCGCTGTAGCCGCTGTTCCACTGCATGGCGACTTCGACGCCGATGTTGGTGCCCTGGTCGCTCTGGCGGTCGCCCATGGCGGCAAACACATTGGGATGCAGGACGGTCTTGCCCTTGTTGATGAACTCGACAAAACCCTTGACGCCGCCGGCGCCGGCGAAGTCGTCTTCCTTGCCGGTGCGCTCGTCTTTCAGGCGAATGCGCACGCCGTTGTTGAGGAAGCTCAGTTCGCGCAGGCGCTTGCTGAGGATTTCATAGTGGAAGTCGTTGTTCTCTTTGAAGATCTCGGTGTCGGGCAGGAAGTGGACTTCGGTGCCGCGCTTGTCGGTGTCGTCCATGACCTTCATGGGCGAGACATCAACGCCGTCGATGGTCTCGACGATGCGGTTCTGCACAAAGCCGCGCGAGAACTCCATGACGTGGACCTTGCCGTCGCGGCGAATCGTCAGGCGCAGCATCTTGCTGAGTGCGTTGACGCAGCTCACGCCCACGCCGTGCAGGCCGCCTGAGACCTTGTAGCTGTTCTGGTTGAACTTGCCGCCGGCGTGCAGTTCAGTCAGGGCGATTTCGGCGGCCGAGCGTTTGGGCTCGTGCTTGTCGTCCATCTTGATGCCGGTGGGGATGCCGCGGCCGTTGTCGGTGACGCTGACGGAGTTGTCGGTGTGGATGGTGACGACGATGTCGTCGCAGTGGCCGGCCAGGGCTTCGTCGATGGAGTTGTCGACCACCTCGAAGACCAGGTGGTGCAGGCCGGTGCCGTCGGAGGTGTCGCCGATGTACATGCCGGGGCGCTTGCGCACGGCTTCCAGGCCTTCCAGGATCTGGATGGAGCCTTCACCATAGGCTTCGGACGCGCCGGCCTGGTTGGTGTCTATCTTGGGCTGGAAATTGGAGCTTTCCTCGGTGGCCGCGCCTTCGGACACATGCACCTGTTCGGCTTCGTTCACTTTGTTTTCTTCAGTCATATCCGGCTTCTTTTCCGATCTTTTCACGAGCTATTTCGTGAGCTGTTTCGCGATCTCTTTTCGAATTGCTTCGATTTCTTCAATCTCTTGAATGACCAAACCCGCGTAGGGTCGCGGGTCTGATGGTTGTTGGCGTGTGTTCAGCGCGCTAGATGCGCATGGGCATCACCACGTATTTGAAGGCCGAATCGTCGGGGATGGTCAGCAGCGCGGAGCTGTTGGAATCGGCCAGTTCGATCTTGACCATGTCCTGGTCCATATTGGCCAGCGCGTCGATAAGGTAGGTCACGTTGAAGCCGATTTCGATGGCGTCGCCGCCGTAGTCGATGTCGAGCTCGTCGACGGCTTCTTCCTGCTCGGCATTGTTGGAGGCCACGCGCAGGGTGCCGGGCTCGATGTTCAGGCGCACGCCCTTGAACTTCTCGCTGGTCAAAATCGCGGTGCGCTGCAGGCTGGCCAGCAGGGGCACGCGACCCAGGGTGATGATGTTTTTGTGGTTCTTGGGGATCACGCGGTTGTAGTCGGGGAACTTGCCCTCGACCAGCTTGGTGACGAATTCCATGCCCTCAAAGCTGAACTTGGCCTGGTTGCCGGCGAACTGCATCTCGATGGCGCCCTCTTTGTCGCTGAGCAGGCGCTGCATTTCAAGCACGGTCTTGCGCGGCAGGATCACTTCCTGCTTGGGCACTTCAACATCGAGCATGGCCGAGGAGAAGGCCAGGCGGTGGCCGTCGGTGGCAACCAGGCTCAGCTGCTTGCCTTCGGCGACGAAGAGGATGCCGTTGAGGTAGTAGCGGATGTCGTGCACGGCCATGGCGAAGGAGACTTGGTTGAGCAGCTCCTTGAGGACCTTTTGCGGCACCGAGAAGCCGGGGCCGAAGTTCGCGGCTTCCTGGACCAGGGGGAAGTCTTCGGCGGGCAGGGTTTGCAGCGTGAAGCGGCTTTTGCCGCCCTTGAGGATCAGCTTGTTCTGCGAAGACTCGAGCGAGACGGTCTGGTCGCTGGGCATGGAACGCAGGATGTCGATGAGCTTGCGGGCACCCACGGTGGTGGTGAAGTTGCCGCTGTCGCCGTCGAGCTCGGCGGTGGTGCGGATCTGGATTTCAAGATCGCTGGTGGTCAGCTGCACCTGTGCGCCGGTTTTGCGGATCAGCACGTTGGCCAGAATCGGCAAGGTGTGCCTGCGCTCCACGATGCCGGCGACCGATTGCAGTACCGACAAAACTTTATCCTGGGTTGCTTTCAGAACGATCATGACTTCCTCTGTATATATCTTTAATTCTTTAATTCAAATTAGTAGTAGTAGATAAGGGGGGAGCCCATCTGTGGATAGTGCCATTTTCCCCTTTTTGATCAACCACTTGGCGTTTGTTTAACCATGTGCCCAGATGCCTTGGAAGTTCACTGCCGGATATGAACAACTTTCGATTGTCATCTGCTTCTGTGGATAAACCATGGGTTGTTCAAAAGTTGTCCCCAAACTTGTTGTGAAGGCCTTTGAGCCGGGGATTGGGCCCCAAAAACTGAGCGCTAAAGGATTCATTTCCCATATATAGACGTGCTTTCAGCCTTTCAGGGTCTGTTCCAGCACATGCAGCTGCTGGTTGAGCTCGGTCATCTGCTGGCGCTCCGCGGACATCTTGCGCACGGCGTGCAGCACCGTGGTGTGGTCGCGCCCGCCGAAGAGCTCGCCGATCTCGGGCAGGCTCTTCTGGGTCAGTTCCTTGGCCAAATACATGGCGATCTGGCGCGGCCGGGCGATGCTGGCGGGCCGTTTCTTGGAATACATGTCGGCGACCTTGATCTTGTAATAGTCGGCGACGGTCTTCTGGATGTTCTCCACGCTGATTTGCCGGTTCTGGATGGACAGCAGGTCGCGCAAGGCCTCCCGGGCCAGCTGGATGGAGATTTCCTTCAGGTTGAAGCGCGAATAGGCCAGGATCTTGCGCAGCGCGCCTTCGAGCTCGCGCACATTGGAGCGCACGTTCTTGGCGACGAAGAAGGCGACTTCCTCGGGCATGGAGGCGCCTTCGGCCTCGGCCTTGCGGATCAGGATGGCCACGCGCATTTCGAGCTCGGGCGGCTCGATGGCGACCGTGAGGCCGGAATCAAAGCGCGAGACCAGGCGTTCGTGGATGTCCGTCAAACCCTTGGGGTAAGTGTCGCTGGTCATCACGATGTGCGACTTTTTGGTCAGCAAGGCCTCAAAAGCGTTGAAAAACTCTTCCTGGGTGCGGTCCTTGTTGGCGAAGAACTGGACGTCGTCGATCAGCAGCAAATCCAGGGAGTGGTAACGCTCCTTGAATTCATCAAAAGTCTTGCGCTGGTAAGCTTTAACCACATCTGAAACAAATTGTTCAGCATGGATGTAGAGAACTTTGGCGGCGGGGTTGTCCACCAGCAGTTTGTTGCCGATGGCGTGCATCAAATGGGTCTTGCCCAGACCGACGCCGCCGTAGATAAAAAGCGGGTTGTAAAGCTGGCCCAGGCTGCTGGACACATGCAGGGCGGCGGCCCGGCCCATGCGGTTGGCCGTGCCTTCAATCAGGGTGTCGAAGGTCAGCGCGCTGTTGAGCCGGTTTTTGAAAGGCGCGCCGGCGGCTTCCTCGGGAACGCCCAGGCCGGCGGGCTCGGGGATATTCGAGCCTTCAAAGCTGCGAATCAGGGAATTCGATTTGACGGGCGCTTCGCGAGGAGCAAGCGCTAACTCAAGGGCTATGGCCTGGCCGGAAATCTTCTCGAGCAGGGCCGAAATACGGCCCGCATACTGGGCGCGCACCCAGTCCAGTTTGAAGCGGTTGCCCACCAGAACCGTGACTTTGGAGAGGTCGGCCGCGACGTCAACCACCAGTGGACGGATCCAGGTGTTGAACTGCTGCTCGGGCAATTCCTGCGCCAAATGGTCGACGCAGCTTTGCCACAAGCCCTGGCTCAGGTTTTGGACGGATGCCTCACTCATGCTGGTTTTTGCCGGGTTGCCGGCCTGGCAGAAGGGGCCGGGCGGCGTGTCGCTGCTTGTGGATATTGTTAATTTTGAGCACCGGCAATTGTAGTCCGGGCGGGGAGTTATCCACAAAATAAATGCTCAGTGTTTCAACCTATTCTCGGGCCGCCCGGATGGGTTTTGGCGGCCCCGCGGCGGCGCCCGGGAGCTTCTCAGCCTTTACCCCCAATGAGTGGGCTAACTTGTTGCCAGCGTTGGGAAATCTGCGATAATCATGGGTTTCCCTGATTCGCAGCGGGTTTTACCTGTTTGCAGACTTGCAGAGTTGGTTGTGTTGTACGGCCACCAAGATCATTCGAATCGCCCAGGGGAAGCTTTGTAGCTGACCGGCTAACAGGACTCATCATGAAACGCACATACCAACCTTCCAAAGTCAAACGCGCCCGCACGCACGGCTTTCTGACGCGCATGAAAACGCGCGGCGGCCGCGCAGTGATCGCCGCGCGCCGCGCCAAGGGCCGCAAACGCCTGGCTGTCTAAGCCTGTCGTTTTTGCTGGCCATCCGCAGTTTTCCGAACTGAGGCCTGGCGCTCGTGCAGCGGCTTCAAACCCGTTCCCAGTTCCAGGCAGTCCTTGCCGGCGCCATCGTTGCAAAAACAACGCACTTCGCATTGCACCGCAATGCGCTGGACGCCAGGCCGGTGCAGACCGAGTCCGGCGGCCCTGTTGATGCCCTTTCGGCGAGGTCGCTGTTCCCCGTCCAGGACACCTGGCTCGGGGCCATGGTTCCCAAACGCTGGGCCAAACGGGCTGTCACGCGCAACGCCATCAAACGCCAGATTTACACCGTGAGCGCTGATTTTTCGCATCAGTACCCCGAGGCCGCTTATGTGGTCCGCTTGCGGCGTGATTTTTCGCGCACCGAATTCGCCAGCGCGAGCTCCGAGCCGCTCAAGCAGGCCGTGCGCGCCGAAGTCCAGGCCCTGATGCAGGCCGGAGCCAAAGCGCCATGAGCCTGCCGGCCGCCCTCGTCCGCCTGCCGCAAACGCTGTTGATAGGCCTGGTCAAAGGCTATCGCCTGCTGCTCAGCCCCTGGCTGGGCTCGGCCTGCCGCTTTGAGCCGACCTGTTCCGCATATTCTTTAGAGGCGCTGCAGCAGCACGGCGCCGCCGTGGGCAGCTACCTCACGCTGCGCCGCCTGGCCCGTTGCCATCCCTGGTGCGAAGGCGGGCACGATCCCGTACCGCCGGCCACTGCGGCGCGCTCCTTCTCTCTCTTTTCCCGCCTGGCCACGCCCGTGGCCCCTACCCCTTCTAAAAAGACGCCGTCATGAACGACATCCGCCGCACCATCTTGTGGGTGATATTTGGTTTCTCCATGGTCCTCCTGTGGGACCAGTGGCAGGTTTTTAACGGCCACAAGGCGACCTTCTTCCCCTCCAGCACGCAGTCCGCCAAGGCGCCCGCTGCTGGCGCGGCCGCTTCCGCGCCGGCTGCCGGTGCCGTGGCTTCTTCGGTGCCCGCGCCCCAGGCCGCCAATGCGGCGCCCGCCGCGCCGGGCAGCGTGCCCACAGGCGCGCCCAGCCTCACGCCCGCGGCCGCCAAGGAGCGTGTGGTGGTGAACACCGACGTGCTCACGCTGACCTTTGACAGCGAAGGCGGCACCCTGGTGCATTCGGCCTTTGCCAAATACAAGGACCAGACGCACAAGGACCAGGGTTTTGTGCTGCTCGATGAAAGCGCCAACCGCGTTTATGTGGCGCAGACCGGCCTGATCGGCGGCAGCGCTCCCGACAGCTTCCCCACGCACAAGACCCTGATGAAGCTTGTCCCCGGCGAGCGTTCGCTCAAAGACGGCCTCAACGAGCTTGAAGTCAAGTTCGAGTCGGCCGACGTCGGCGGCCTCAAGGTGGTCAAGACCTATACGCTCAAGCGCGGCGCCTATGACATCGCGGTGCGCCACGACGTTGTCAATACCGGCACGGCCGCGGTTTCGCCGCAGCTCTACCTGCAGCTGGTGCGCGACGGCAACAAGCCGCCCGGAGAGTCGTCCTTCTATTCCACCTTCACCGGCCCGGCGATTTACACCGAAGCCAAGAAGTACCAGAAGGTCGAGTTCAAGGACATCGAGAACAACAAGGTAGACGTGGAGAAACAGGCCAGCAACGGTTATGCCGCCATGGTGCAGCACTACTTCGCTTCGGCCTGGATATTGGGCGACGGCATCAAGCGTGACCTGTTCTTCAAGAAGGTCAGCACCAACCTCTACTCTGTCGGCATGATCACCTCGCTGGACACGATCGCGCCCGGCGCGAGCAAATCCATCGACTCGAAATTTTTTGTCGGCCCGCAGGAAGAAAAAACCCTGGAAGCCATTGCCCCCGGCCTGGAGCTGGTGAAGGACTACGGCTGGCTCACCATCCTGGCCAAGCCGCTGTACTGGCTGCTCGACAAGCTGCACGGCTTCATCCACAACTGGGGCTGGTCCATCGTGGCGCTGGTGCTGCTGCTCAAGGTGGCCTTCTACTGGCTCAATGCCAAGGCTTACGCCAGCATGGCCAAGATGAAGGCCATCAACCCCAAGATCATGGAAATGCGCGAGCGCCTGAAGGACAAGCCGCAGGAAATGCAGCAAGCCATGATGAAGATCTACCGCGAGGAAAAGGTCAACCCCATGGGCGGCTGCTTCCCCATCATGATCCAGATCCCGGTGTTCATCGCGCTGTACTGGGTGCTGCTGTCCAGCGTCGAAATGCGCAACGCGCCCTGGATAGGCTGGATCCACGACCTCTCGGCGCCGGACCCTTTCTTTATCCTGCCCATCGTGATGACGCTGACGACCATGCTGCAGACGGCGCTCAACCCCGCGCCGCCGGACCCCATGCAGGCCAAGCTGATGTGGTTCATGCCGCTGATCTTCAGTGTGATGTTCTTCTTCTTCCCGGCCGGCCTGGTGCTGTACTGGATCACCAACAACATCCTGTCCATTGCCCAGCAGTGGGTGATCAACACCCGCATGGGCGTGCCGCCTCAGTTCAACCTGCCTAAATTCAATTAAGGCGGGGCGAAAAATAAAAATTGGGCCGCTTCGCGGCCCTTTTTCTTTGGAAGCTGATGGGGGCCCTGCCGCCGCGCCCCGGCCGGGCCCGCCAACCGATTGCCGCTTAATATCTAACACCATGCTGGCCCAACACCAAGACCCCATTGTTGCCATCGCCACCGCGCCTGGCCGTGGTGCCGTGGGCATTGTGCGTGTCTCCGGCAAACACATCGCGCCCGTGATGGAGGCGCTGTGCGGCCGCGCGCTGCTGCCGCGCCAGGCGACCTACCTGCCCTTTCGTGACGCGCAGGGCGCGGCCATAGACCAGGGCCTGGCCCTGCATTTCCCCGCACCCCATTCCTATACCGGCGAAGACGTGCTGGAGCTGCAGGCCCATGGCGGGCCCGTGGTGCTGCAGCTGTTGCTGGCGCGCTGCCTGGAGGCCGGTGCCGCGCTCGATCCCATTACCGGTCAGGCCGCCGTACCACGGCTGCGTGTGGCGCAGCCCGGCGAATTCACCGAGCGTGCCTTCCTCAACGACAAGATAGACCTGGCGCAGGCCGAGGCCATCGCCGACCTGATTGACGCCAGCACCGAAACCGCGGCGCGCTCGGCCGCGCGTTCGATGTCCGGTGAGTTCTCGCTGGCGGTCAACACGCTGCTCGAGCAGCTGATCCACCTGCGCATGCTGGTGGAAGCCACGCTGGACTTCCCGGAAGAGGACATCGACTTCTTGCAAAAAGCCGATGCGCAAGGCCAGCTTACGCGACTGCAAACGACGCTGGCCGCCGTGATGCAGCGCGCCGTGCAGGGTGCGCTGCTGCGCGAAGGCATCAAGGTGGTGATCGCGGGCCAGCCCAATGCCGGCAAGAGTTCATTGCTTAACGCACTGGCCGGCGCCGAACTCGCCATCGTCACGCCGATTGCCGGCACCACGCGCGACAAGGTGTCGCAGCTGATCCAGATCGAGGGTGTGCCCCTGCATGTGGTGGACACCGCCGGCCTGCGCGATGCGCTCGATGAAGTCGAAAAAATCGGCGTGGAACGCGCCTGGGCCGAAATCGCCAGCGCCGACGCCGTGCTCTTCCTGCACGACCTGACCCGCCACACTGCCGACTACCTGGCTGCCGACGCGCACATCGCGCAGGTGCTGGCTCGCGAGCTGCCGCGCAACACGCCCGTCATCGATGTCTGGAACAAGTGCGATGCGGCCGACGCACAGGCGCTGGGCTCTATCAGGGGCGGCGTACTGATCTCCGCCAAAACCGGCACCGGTTTGCAGGACTTGCGCAACCGGTTGCTGGACGTCGCGGGCTGGCAGGCTGTGCCTGAAGGAGTGTTTATGGCGCGCGAGCGCCATGTGCGCGCGCTGCGCCAGGTTGAAGAGCAGCTTGTGAAGGCTGGCATGCAGCTTCAAGCGGCGCAGCCGGCGCTGGACCTGCTGGCCGAGGACTTGCGGCAAGCCCAGCTGCACCTGGGCGAGATCACCGGCGCGTTCACGCCGGACGACCTGCTGGGTGAAATTTTCTCGAGATTCTGTATTGGAAAGTAGTAAACGGGCGGCCAGCGAACGATAGGCGGGCGCTGCGCACGGACCAGCGGTCGCAAACCCCCGGAAAGGGTTAAAAATGGCCTGTTCTCGAGGGGGAAATTACAAATCGGACCACCCCTGTATCAGGTGTAAGTGGGCGTTAAGAGCCCTTGCTGCTGTTGTAGTGCGAAGGTATCTTCCGTTGCACTATGAACGCTCCACTCCCCGCCGCCATCCGTTTTGACATCCAGGGCCTGGCCCAGGCCATCCTGCATTGCCACGCCAGCGATGCCCTGCGTTGTCAATTCAACCAGCCGCACTGGGACATCCTGGCCAGCTACCTGCAGCCGTTTGCCCTGAACAGCGGCCAGGTGCTGATGGAGCAAGGCGCGCTGGACCGCACGCTGTACTTTGTTGAAAGCGGCACCCTCAGCGTTCACTACGAAGATGAAAAAGCGCGCGTGCGCATGGCCCTGGTCGGCGCCGGCACCGTGCTCGGCGAAGGCGCATTTTTCTCGCACATGCCGCGCAGCGCCACGGTGCATGCCTCCACCCCTTGCAAGCTCTGGTGCCTTACGCCCATGCGTTTCCTTGAACTGGCCAATCGCCACAGCCCCATCGCACTGGAGCTGACCATGGCCATGGGTTCGGTGATGGCCAAGCGCCTGTACAACCGGCCCAAGCGCGTCGCGGTGACCTGAGGCGACATGCGGGTGCGCCACGGCGCGCACAGCAGTCATCAGACAAGGCTTCTTGTGAGCCAAAGGTTTGCATGTGTTGGCGACAAAGCGGCAACGCTCGTGATTTTTTACCGTGCGATAACGCGGGCGATTCGATAAAGTGACCGTTAAAGCAGCCGCCAAACAACAGCAGGTGTGGTTTGTGGGCATTGCTTACAGACTTCACACATCGCATTGACGGAAAATTGCCCCATCCATTACAAGAACGCCGATATATGTCTTTCCTCAACTGGTTTTCCAGCAAACCAAGCCCGGTCAAACCTTCTCCCGCCGAGGAGCAGAGGCGCGCCTCCGCCGCGCGTGACAAATCACCCCTTTCCGTCCCGGGACGGCTGCCTGTTGAAGCCGCCGCGCCCGGTGACGGCGCCAAGCTCAAGCGCCACGCCCGCCGCGAGCAGCTGTATGTCGCGATCCGCGAGTCCATGACACGTTCCGGCGTGCTGTCCGCCAGCTATAAATTCAAGGTGCTTTCGCTGGACCAGCGCGGCAATGAGTTCCTCGTCATGATGGATCTCGCCAAAGCTTTCGGCCGTCCTTCGGAGCAGCTCGGCGAAATCGAGACGCTGATCATCCAGAATGCCAAGGCGCGTTTCGAAATCACGGTGCCCGCGGTGTATTGGCGCATCGACGAAACGGCGGTGGTGGTCAAGCCCAAGCCCAGCACCCAGGACGCGCCACAAAGCGTGGCCGCCCCCGCTGCTGCTGCCGTTGTCCCCGCTGTTCCCGATGCGGCGGCCAAGCCCGCCAAGCCACCGACTCCCCGCTACGAACCGATACAGGCCGACGAAGTGGCCGCGTTCAAGCAGGCCTTGCTGGCTGCCTCCGCCCAGGGGCCGGCCACCGGACCCGAGAAAGGTGTCAAAGACGCCAAGGAAGCCAAGGAAGTCAAAGAGGCCAGGGACGCCGCCAGGAGCAAAAGCGGCCCGCGCTCCTACGCATTGCTGACTGGCTTTGAAGACACGGAGATGCCGGATTCGCCGTCCTCGCCGGCGCTCAGCAGCACCCAGTACGGCGACCTGGTCTAGGCGCCCGACTGCGCCGGGCGGCGTTCAGTGCCCGGCAAAATCAATCAGCGTGAACAAGGGCAGGCCCGCGGCCCGCAGCTTCACCGACCCGCCCAGTTCGGGCAAATCCACAATCGCCGCACCCTCGGTCACGCTGGCGCCCAGCTTCTCCAGCAGTTTCTTGCCGGCCATCATGGTGCCGCCGGTGGCGATCAGGTCGTCGATCAGCAGGACCTTGTCGCCGGGCTTGACGGCGTCGGTGTGCAGCTCCACCGTGGCGCTGCCGTATTCGAGTTCATAGGTCTCCTGTACCGTGGAGAACGGCAGCTTGCCCTTTTTGCGGACAGGCACAAAACCGACATTGAGCTCGTAGGCCACCACCGCGCCCAGGATGAAGCCGCGCGCGTCCAGGCCGGCCACCACGTCGGGGCGCAAGGCCGGATCCATATAGCGGTGCACAAAAGCGTCGATCAGGACGCGAAACACCTTGGGGTTTTGCAGCAGCGGCGTGATGTCGCGAAACTGCACGCCGGGCGCGGGCCAGTCCGGCACGGTGCGGATGTGGTTGCGCAAATACTGGCTGATGGACTGGTGCTGGAGGCTGTGGAGGTCTGGCATGGTGCGTCGTGCAGATGGGGTGCGCGGGTGGGGTGCGCGTATTGTGCGCCCGGCGGGCGAAAAACGCCTCAGCCCGGTGCGCCCGCGGGGCTGGTGGGATTGGACTTGGCCGGCCGGCCGCGCAGCAGTTTTTCTTCGGCCATGGCCAGCGCCTCGGGTTTGCCGGAGAGCACCAGCGTGTCGCCGCCTTCCAGCAGGGTTTCCGCCTGCGCGGCCACGGCTTTGCCGTTGCCGCGGCGCAGGCTCACGACGCGCACGCCGCCGGCTTCCAGCGCCATGGCGCCCAGAGGCTTGCCCAGGGACTTGATGCCCAGCGGCAGCGTGACGTTGGACAGCCGCTCCTGCTCCAGCTCGTTGACCGTGTCGTCGTCGGCGCCGCGAAAGTAACCGCGCAGCAGGTTGTAGCGCGCGTCGCGCTGGTCCTGCACCACGCGGATCACGCGGCGCATGGGCACGCCCACCAGCGCGAGCGCGTGGCTGGCGAGCATCAGGCTGCCTTCTATGGCTTCGGGCACGACCTCGGTGGCGCCGGCCGCCTGCAGCTTTTCCAGGTCGTGGTCGTCCACGGTGCGTACGATGACCGGCACCGTGGGCGCATGGGCGCGCGTGTTGGCCAGCACCTTGAGGGCGCTGGCGGTGTCCAGGTAGGTGATGACGACCGCGCTGGCGCGCGCCAGGCCCGCGGCCATCAGGGCCTGCAGGCGCACCGCGTCGCCGAACACCACGGAGTCGCCCGCGGCGGCGGCCTGCCGCACGCGGTCGGGGTCCAGGTCCAGTGCCATGTACTGGATGCCTTCGCGCTCCAGCATGTGGCCCAGGTTCTGGCCGCAGCGGCCGTAGCCGCAGATGATCACGTGTTTGTTGGCATTGATGGACTTGCGCGCGATGGTGGTCATCTGCAGCGACTGCTGCAGCCATTCGCTGGAGACGAGTTTCATCACGATGCGGTTGCTGTACATGATGATGAAGGGCGTGGCCAGCATGGACAGCACCATGCTGGCCAGGATGGGGTTGAGCAGGGCCGGCGGCACCAGGCGGTTCTGCTGGGCCAGCGTGAGCAGCACAAAACCGAATTCACCGGCCTGCGCCAGATAGAGGCCCGTGCGCAGCGACACGCCGGCGGTCGCGCCCAGCGAACGGGCCAGCGCCGTGACCAGCACCAGCTTGAAAATGACGGGCAGGGTCATCAGCAGCAGCACCAGCGGCCAGCGCTCCAGCACCAGGCGCCAATCCAGCAGCATGCCTATGCTGATGAAGAACAGGCCCAGCAGCACGTCGTGGAAAGGCCGGATGTCGGTCTCGACCTGGTGTTTGTATTCGGTTTCCGAGATCAGCATGCCGGCGATGAAGGCACCCAGCGCCAGGCTCAGCCCGGCGCGCTCGGTCAGCCAGGCCAGCGCCAGCGTGACCAGCAGCAGGTTCAGCACGAACAGCTCTTCGCTCTTGCGCCGCGCCACGATGGTGAGCCACCAGCGCATGACGCGTTGCCCGCCGGTCAGCAGCAGGCCCACAAGCACGGTGGCCTTCACGCCGGCGACGGCCAGCGCCATGAGCAGCGCGTCAGCGGGCGCGCCCAGCGCCGGGATCAGCACCAGCAGCGGCACCACGGCCAGATCCTGGAACAGCAGCACGCCCATGATGCGCTTGCCGTGCTCGGACTCCAGCTCGAGCCGCTCCGACAGCAGCTTGACGACGATGGCGGTGCTGCTCATGGCAATCGCGCCGGACAGCGCCAGCGCGGTCTGCCAGCCCATGGTCCACAGGCTGGGCGCCATGCTGGCCAGGAACAGCGAGCCCACGGTGGCCAGCACGATGGTGAGCGCCACCTGCAGCAGCCCCAGGCCGAACACGTGGCGCCGCATGGAGCGCAGCTTGGGCAGGTTGAATTCGAGCCCGATCACGAACATCAGGAAGACCACGCCGAACTCGCCCAGGTGCCGGATGCCGTCCGAATTTTGCGCCAGCGCCAGCGCGTTGGGGCCTATGATCACGCCCACCGCCAGGTAGCCCAGCATGGGCGGCAGCTTGAGCGAGCGGCACGCAACCACACCCAGCACCGCGGCCAGCAGGTACAGCAGGGTCAGTTCAAGCGCGCTCATGCGCCGATGGTAGCCGAGGAAACCACGCCGGCATGGGCCTTTGTGCGCCTCTATAGAATGCAGCCATGAGCGCAGACCCCGTGAAACTGGATGCCGAGCAGGTGCTGAACCTGGCCCGCAAGACCTTCGAGATAGAAGCCGCCGCCGTGCTGGGCCTGGCGCAGCGCCTGGGCGGCGAGTTTGTCCAGGCGGTGGAGCTGATACTGGCCTGCCGGGGCCGCGTGGTGGTCATGGGCATGGGCAAAAGCGGCCACATAGGCCGCAAGATCGCGGCCACGCTGGCCTCCACCGGCACCCCCGCCATGTTTGTGCACCCGGCCGAAGCCAGCCATGGCGACCTGGGCATGATCACCGGCCAGGACGTGGTGCTGGCGATTTCCAACAGCGGCGAAAGCGAGGAACTCACGGTGATCCTGCCGGTGCTGAGCCGCCAGGGCGTGCCAATGATCGCCATCACCGGCGGCGCCCAGTCCGCGCTGGCGCGCCATGCGCGCGTCACGCTCGACAGCAGTGTCGCGCTGGAAGCCTGCCCGCTCAACCTGGCGCCCACCGCCAGCACCACCGCGCAGCTCGCCATGGGGGACGCGCTGGCCGTTGCGCTGCTCGACGTGCGCGGCTTCAGGGAAGAAGACTTCGCCCGCTCGCACCCCGGCGGCGCGCTGGGCCGCAAGCTGCTCACGCACGTCAGCGACGTGATGCGCAGCGGCGATGCCGTGCCGCAGGTGCGGGCCGACACCGGTTTTAGCGACCTGATGCGCGAGATGAGTGCCAAGGGCCTGGGCGCCTCCGCGGTGGTCGACGGCACGCGGCGCGTGATCGGAATTTTTACCGATGGCGACTTGCGCCGCCTGGTCGAAAAAGGCGTGGACCTGCGCAGCAGCAAGGCCGGCGATGTGATGCATGCCAACCCGCGCACCGTGCGGGCGGATTCGCTGGCCGTGGAGGCGGCCGCGCTGATGGAGCAATACCGCATCACCAGCGTGCTGGTGGTCGACGAGGCCGGCGTGCTGTGCGGCGCGCTCAATTCCAACGACTTGATGCGCGCGAAAGTCATCTGATGGTGTTGTCATGCCCTCTTTGACGCCACCCATGCCGCAGCCCGTCCCCGCCCTGAACTTTGCTCCCGAGCTGTTGCTGCGGGCCCAGGGTGTCAAGGTGGCGTTTTTCGATGTGGACGGCGTGCTCACCGACGGCGGCCTGTATTTTTCCGAATATCCCGACGGCCATGCCCTGGCCCAGGCCAGCGGCGGCTACCGCGCCTCCGGCGAAATCATCAAGCGTTTCAACACCCTGGACGGCCACGGCCTGAAGCTGCTGCAGCGCGCCGGCATCACCCCCGTGGTGATCACCGGGCGGGACAGCGATGTGCTGCGCGCGCGCCTGCGGGCGCTGGGCGTCACGCATGCGCATTTCGGCACCGAAGACAAACGCCCCGCGGCCGAGACTACCCTGCAGGCGCTGGGCCTGGATTGGTCCGCGGCTGCCGCCATGGGCGACGACTGGCCCGACCTGCCGGTGATGTCCCGGGTGGCGCTCAGCTGCGCGCCGTCCAATGCGCATGTGGAAGTCCGGGCGCAGGCCCACCATGTCACGCAGGTGCCGGGCGGCCACGGCGCGGCGCGCGAGTTTTGCGACCTGCTGCTCGTCGCCGGCGGGCGCTATGCGGAGTTGCTGCGGGAATACCGCCAATGACGACCGCGACACAGGGCCAGGACGCCGGTCGCGCCGGCGCGCTCTCCCCGCTCAAGAGAGCGTGGCGCGGCTTTTTGCGCGTGTGGGACAGCATGTCCATCTACATGCCCTTGCTGATGATGGGTGCACTCGCGCTGGGCACCTATTGGCTGGTGCGCAATACGCCCATCTTCAGCACACCCGAAGCGCCCCGGGAAGCCAGCCACGACATCGACTATTTCATGCGCAAGTTCACCGTCAAGACCTTTGACGAAAACGGGCAGCTCAAGAGCGAAATCTACGGCATTGAGGCCCGGCATTTCCCCGACACCGATATTCTTGAAATCGACCAGGCGCGGATTCGCAGCATCCGCCCCGACGGCCGTGTGACTACCGCGACGGCGAACCGCGCCTATTCCAACGGCGACGGCTCGGAAGTGCAGCTGACCGGCAATGCGCGGGTGGTCAGGGACGCCAGCAAGGACGCCAGCGGCAAGGAAACACCGCGCATGGAGTTTCGCGGTGAGTTCCTGCATGCCTACCTGAACGACGAGCGCGTGAAATCCCACAAGCCCGTGCTGCTGATTCGCGGTACCGACCAGTTTGTCGGCGACACCTTCGCTTATGACAACCTGGACCAGGTGGCGAACCTCAACGGTCGCGTCCACGGTATTCTGGTGCCCCGCTCCGCCGCCAGCGCCCCCGGTCTTCCCGCATTGACCTTACCGGCGGCGCCGGCAAGCCCCGCCAAACCGGCTGCGCCTTAGCGGCCGACTTTTTCAACGGCCACCCATGTCCAGACTCGTATTCATCACCGGCGCGTCCAGCGGCATAGGCCAGGCGCTGGCCATGCGCTTTTATTCGGCGGGCTACCGGCTGGCGCTGGCCGCGCGCCGCACGGCCGAGGTCCAGGCCTGGGCCGAGGCCAACAGCCTCAGCGCGGGGCGCTACCAGGTCTACAGTGCCGATGTGGCCGATACCGGCAGCATCGTCGCGGCCGGCCAGGCCTGCGTTGCGGCGCAGGGCGTGCCTGACGTCGTGATTGCCAACGCCGGGATCAGCATAGGCATGGACACCGCGGTGCGGTCGGACCTGGACGTGATGGCGCAGACCTTTGCGACCAACAACACCGGCGTGGCCGCCACCTTCCACCCCTTCATCGCCGGCATGGTGACGCGCGGCACCGGCACCCTGGTGGGCATAGGCAGCGTGGCCGGCATACGCGGCCTGCCCGGCCATGGCGCCTACTGCGCCAGCAAGGCGGCGGTCATCGCGTATTGCGAAAGCCTGCGCGGCGAGCTGCGTCCCAGCGGCGTGAAAGTGGTGACCATCTGCCCCGGCTATATCGATACGCCGCTGACCCGTGAAAACCGCTACCCCATGCCTTTTTTGATGAAGGTGGAGGCGTTTGCCGACAAGGCGTTCGGGGCCATTCATGCCGGGCACAGCTATCGCGTGATTCCCTGGCAGATGGGCGTGGTGGCCAAGCTGCTGCGCTTGTTGCCCAATGCGCTGTTTGACAAGGCCTTGTCCGGGCGCGCGCGCAAGCATCGCCAGGGTGAGCGCTGACACCGCGCTTTTTTGCGGAGCCTAAAAGCAAAAAGGCTTCAAAACCGAAGTCTCGAAGCCTTTTTAGCGCTCTTCAGCCGGGGCTGAAGAGACAGGGGGTTCAGCAGGGCTTAGTAGCCGCCGCGACCGCCACCACCGCCGCCGCCGGAACGGCCACCGCCGCTACCGCCGCCGCCGTAAGGGCTGCGGAAACCGCCGTCGCTGCCGCCGCCGCCGCCACCGGAACGGCCACCGCCGCCGTAACCGCCGCCGCCGCCACCACCACCGTAGCCGCCACCACCGCCGCCGCCGAAGCCGCCGCTACGGGGGGGACGTGCTTCCATCGGACGTGCTTCATTCACGACGACGCTGCGGCCGCCCAGAGGCTGGCCGTTCATGCCGTTGATAGCTGCCTGGGCTTCTGCATCGCTGCCCATTTCGACAAAGCCAAAGCCCTTGGAGCGACCCGTGTCGCGTTCCATCATGACTTTCGCGCTGGTGACAGCGCCGAATTGGCCAAAAGATTGTTGCAGGTCTTCGTCACGCACCGAGTAAGGCAGGTTGCCGACGTATAGTTTGTTGCCCATGAAGGGACTCCTCTAAAACACAAAAACAAAAGCGATGGGGTCCCGAAAGCACAACAAATCTTGATACGTACCGCTGTAGCGCGCGAAACTGACCGATCACCTAACGTGTGCGAATGCTGACACTCGCACCGGCATATTATGCTTCACGAATCCAAAACACAATCCACTAGCGTTACTACCTAGGCGGCCCCAGCCCGCATAAACAGGGGCTTTGCGGCCCTATGGGCAAGCAGCTGGTGGCGGGTTTTTACGGCAAAGTCAGTGCGCTCACATGCTGACACGCGCGACGATGGCAAACCAGGCCCGGATCAAATGAAGCATAAAGACTTCCATGCCTCGCTCGCCTGATAAAAGCTGAATTTCTACGCCTTTGTTCAAAAAATCAGTCCGTAATTGATCTGTAAGCTAAGTTAGTGCATACATTAAAAAAGCAGGCACCTTAAAAACCCGGAAAGGCCCGGTTTTTGAGGCCTGCCCGGCTTACAACCAGCGCGCATTCCGTATAAACGCTTCGGGAGTGCAAGACATGCCCCGCGCCGGATATGCATCTTGTTCCAACTTTGGGAAATAGTTACACAAAATTGCATCCACGAAGAATGCTTTTTTCGGCATCTCGCGGCTGCAGCGACCGACGGCGGCTGCGCTGCGCCCTGCGGCGGGGCCTTACTTCGATGAATCGCCTTCAGCCTGCCCCACTGCGTCCGCCGCGTCGCCGGAATAGTGGCGCCAGCGTTTCATCGCGGCGCGCAGGGTCAGGATCTGGTTCTCGAATTTGGGGCAGGCGCCGCAGGCCATCAGGTGCAGCTTGAGCGCGACATGGTCCGGCAGGCTGAGCGCGCGGTCTTCTCGCGCGATCAGCAGCGCCGCGGCCTCCCGGCAGGTGCGTCGTAACAGGGTGATTTTGGGTTTCACGTCAGGGGCGCCGGGCGGTCAGGTGCTGGGTTTGCCGAACCAGTGGATATTCAGGCACTCCTGCAGGCGCAGGCGGGCCCGGTGCAACTGGACATAGAGGTTGGTCGGCGTCAGCGAGAGTTCCTTACAGACTTCCTGCGAAGAAAGCTCCAGCCATTCCCGCATCAGGAACAGCCGCCCCAGCGCCGGCGGCAGGCGCTCCATGCAGGCGTCCAGCACCTGGAAGAACTGCGTTTGCTGCAAGGTCTGGTCGGGATTGCCCCAATCGTTGGGCGTCTCCGTAAAGTGGCCGTCGGCCTTGAAAGACAGGCGGTCCAGCTCGTCGCCCTCCTCGTCGGCCTGCGCATCGGGCACGGCCACCAGCCGGGCATTGCTGCGGATCAAATCGATGACCTTGTGCTTGAGGATGCCGACCAGCCAGGTCTTGAGCTGAGAGCGGTTGCCGAAGGACTGGGGCTTGGACAGGGCCGCGAGCAGGGTTTCCGACACCGCGTCTTCCGCCCATTCGTCATTGCGCAGCTGCAGGCGCGCAAAACGAAGGAGGTAGAGCCGGTGCTCCACCAGCTGCTCTTCAAAAGTAGGCATGGCCGGAAGTCTAGCGGCAGGCGGCCGCAGCCGCCACCCATTGCTACCAGTTGACCTCGCGGTCGGGCGTCGCGCCGATTCGGTGCACGGAAAGGTCGGCGCCCTCAAACTCTTCTTCCTGGCTCAGGCGCAAGCCCATGGCGGCCTTGAGGGTGCCGTAAACGGCCAAGCCCGCCAGCAGTGCCCAGGCCACACCCATGGCGCTGCCGATGAGCTGCGCACCCAGGCTCACGCCGCCCAGGCCGCCCAGCGCCTGGCTGCCGAAAATGCCGGCCGCGATGCCGCCCCAGAGGCCGCACAGGCCATGCAGCGGCCACACGCCCAACACGTCGTCGACTTTCCATTTGTTCTGCGTCAGCGTGAACATCACAACGAAGACGCCGCCAGCCACGCCGCCCGTCACCAGCGCGCCCAGCGGATGCATCAGGTCCGAGCCCGCGCACACCGCCACCAGCCCGGCCAGCGGGCCGTTGTGCACAAAACCCGGGTCGTTCTTGCCGAAGGCCAGCGCCGCCAAGGTGCCGCCCACCATGGCCATCAGCGAGTTGACGGCGACCAGGCCGGAAATCTTGTCTATGGTCTGCGCGCTCATCACGTTGAAGCCGAACCAGCCCACGGTCAAAATCCAGGCGCCCAGCGCCAGGAAGGGAATGTTGGACGGCGGATGGGCCGACACCGCGCCGTCCTTGCGGTAGCGGTTGCTGCGCGCGCCCAGCAAAATCACCGCGGGCAATGCCAGCCAGCCGCCCACCGCATGGACCACGATGGAGCCCGCGAAATCATGGAACTCCGCGCCGGTCAGGGACTTGATCCAGGCCTGCACGCCGAAGTGCTGGTTCCAGACAATGCCCTCGAAGAAGGGGTAGACAAAGCCCACGATGACGGCCGTGGCGATCAGCTGCGGGTAAAAGCGCGCGCGCTCGGCAATACCGCCCGAAATAATCGCCGGGATTGCCGCGGCAAAGGTCAGCAGGAAAAAGAACTTGACCAGCTCGTAGCCGTTCCTGGCGGCCAGCTGCTCCGCGCCGACAAAAAAATGTGTGCCGTAGGCCACGCCATAGCCCACCACAAAATACACCACGGTGGACACCGAGAAGTCCACCAGGATCTTGACCAGCGCATTGACCTGGTTCTTTTTGCGAACCGTGCCCAGTTCCAGAAAGGCAAAACCGGCATGCATGGCCAGCACCATGATGCCGCCCAGCAGAATGAACAAGGCGTCCGAGCCCTGTTTTAGTGCTTCCATAGGTCCCTCTTGAGATGAAATGTGATTTATTGGTGCGTAATTCCGTGAATTTCAGGAATCGCACCAAATGCAAGCAAGAAATGCGCCGCAAACGTGCGAACGATGCTTGTGTGCACCAATTTCAGTCTTCAAGCGGGGGTTGGAGGGCGCCGGCTACAATGCAGGCTGTCATTGGGGAGTAGCCAGCCTTTCAATCCTGGAAGGGGCTTGCGTCAACAGACTTGCCCACTCAGGGCATGGCGCAAGCGGTCTTCGGACTACGCGAGACCTTTGACTGCACAGCCTCCGCTTCAGGCCGGGGATGGCGTGCAGTCATGGGTTTTCGTCCGGCCGGAGTCTTTATACATGGAAGCTTTCCTCGTCTCCACGGGCATCGTCGCCCTCGCCGAAATGGGCGACAAGACGCAACTCCTCGCCCTCATCCTCGCCGCCCGCTTTAAAAAGCCCTGGCCCATCGTCGCCGGTATCTTGGTCGCGACCCTTGCCAACCACGCCCTCGCCGGCGCGGCCGGTGCCTGGGTGACCACGCTGGTCGGCCCGCAAATGCTGCGTTGGATTCTGGGCGCATCGTTCCTGGCCATGGCGGTGTGGATGCTGGTGCCCGACAAGATCGAGGCGGACGAGGACGGGAAACCGCCGCGCTTCGGCGTGTTCTTCACCACCGTGCTGGTGTTTTTTCTCGCCGAAATGGGCGACAAGACGCAGATCGCCACCGTGATGCTGGCCGCGCGCTATGACGCCATCGCCAGCGTGGTCGCGGGCACCACGCTGGGCATGATGCTGGCCAATGCGCCCGTCGTCTGGCTCGGCGAGCGCGTCACGCGCCTGCTACCGCTGCGCGCCGTGCACATCGTCTCGGCGCTGATCTTTGCCGGGCTGGGGCTGGCCGCGCTCTTGATGTGACCCCGGCTTGGTATACTTCCTTTCAGCGCCGATTTGCTCAGCTTGCGGGCGCTTAAAAAGTACAGCTAAAGACGAACTCCAAAGGACCCGGACTCGCTTTAGCGACGCCGGGTTTTTTGTTTTCTGCAGGTGATTTTTTGACACTGATTGCCACCCCGCTCAGCATGCATTTTGTCGAGGCACTGCCGCTGCAGAGCGGCGCCTCGATACGCGCCTACGACCTGAGCTATGAAACCTACGGCGAGCTCAACGCCGACAAATCCAACGCCGTGCTGATCTGCCACGCGCTCAACGCCTCTCACCATGTGGCGGGCCTCTACCTCGATGCGCAGGGCCAGCCCATAGACAAGTCCGAAGGTTGGTGGGACACCATGATTGGTCCCGGCAAGCCGGTCGACACCGACCGCTTCTTCGTGATCGGTGTCAACAACCTGGGCTCCTGCTTCGGCTCCACCGGCCCCATGCAGCCCAACCCCGACACGCAGGAACTCTACGGTGCCGATTTCCCCGTCGTCACCGTGCAGGACTGGGTCAGCGCGCAGGCCCGCCTGCTGGACCGCCTGGGCATACAGACTTTGGCCGCCGTGATGGGCGGCAGCCTGGGCGGCATGCAGGCCCTGGCCTGGACGCTGCAATACCCCGAACGCGTGCGCCACGCCGTGGTGGTGGCCAGCGCGCCCAACCTCACGGCCGAAAACATCGCCTTCAACGAAGTCGCCCGGCGCGCCATCGTGACCGACCCGGACTTCCACGGCGGCCATTTTTACCGCCATGGCGTGCTGCCCAAGCGCGGCCTGCGCATCGCCCGCATGATCGGCCACATCACTTATTTGAGCGACGACGTGATGAACGAAAAATTCGGCCGCCAGCTGCGCCAGGCGGTCGCGGAAACCGCGAGCGCCGACGCGCCCTACAAATACACCACGCAGGACATCGAGTTTGAAATCGAAAGCTATTTGCGCTACCAGGGCGACAAGTTCAGCGAGTACTTCGACGCCAACACCTATTTGCTGATCACGCGCGCGCTCGACTATTTCGACCCGGCGCGCGCCTACGGCGGCAACCTCACCCAGGCCCTGGCCCAGGTCAAGGCCAAATTCCTGCTGGTGAGCTTCACCACCGACTGGCGTTTTTCCCCGGCGCGCAGCCGTGAAATCGTCAAGGCCCTGCTCGACAACCAGCGCGACGTGAGCTACGCCGAAATCGACGCGCCGCACGGCCACGATGCCTTCCTGTTGGAGGACGAGCGCTACCTCGGTGTCGTGCGTTCCTATTTCCAGAGCAAGGTGGCCGCATGAACCCGATTGCCGACCTCACTGTGCCGCCTTCGGCCGACCTGCTGTCCATCGCCCGCCTGGTGCCGCCCGGCTCCCGCGTGCTTGACCTGGGCTGCGGCACCGGCGAATTGCTGGACTACCTGATCCGCGAGCGCGGCTGTTCGGGCTACGGCGTCGAGATCAACGACGCCAACGTGCAGGCCTGCGTGGCGCGCGGCGTCAACGTGATCCAGCTCAATCTCGAGGAGGGCCTGGCGCTGTTCGGCGACAGCTCCTTCGACGTGGTGCTGCAGATAGACACGCTGCAACACCTGCGCAACGCCGAAACCATGCTGCGCGAGACCGCGCGCGTGGGCCGCGCCGGCATCGTCGTGTTTCCCAACTTCGGCCATTGGCCGAATCGCCTGGCCGTTGCGCGCGGCCGCATGCCGGTGACCAAGGTGCTGCCCTACCAGTGGTACGACACGCCCAACATCCGTGTCGGCACGCTGCAGGACTTTGAAGCGCTGGCGCTGCAGAACCGGCTGGAGATTCTCGACGCCTTCGGCCTGCAGGACGGCCGCGAAGTTCGCTTCTGGCCGAATGCCCGCGCCAGTCGCGCGGTGTTCAAGTTCCGGCGTGAGTAGCGTTGGCGCTGGAGTGCCTGGACTAAGGCTGATCTCTAACGGCGGCTTCGGCTAAAAGCAGACATAAGCTGCAATCCGATTTGGTCGGTCGGAATTCTGAGCTAGCACCCCGGCGCTTCCAAGTAGTGCTGGGTCATGTTGCAACGCGTCCGAAAAAGCTGCCAACAGTGCATTTTCAGCCCAAATTCGGGCAACCCTCTTGTAACGCTCATCACTTTATGAGATATTTGCTTCATGAACGACTGGCTGATCCTTACTGCGACGCTGCCGACCACCCCAAGTGGCCTGCGAGTTCGGGTGTGGCGCGCACTCAAGGCGACAGGTGCGGGAACGCTTCGGGAGGGGGTCTACGTTCTTCCGGCCACCGCGCCCTCCGCCGTTGCTCTTCGGGAGCTTGCGAAGACGATTGCTGACGCTGGCGCTGACGCCTATTTGCTCGAGTTGCGGGCGCGCGATGCGGCTCAGGAACAGGCGTTCCGGGCCCTGTTCGACCGCTCCGAGCACTATGCGGAGCTGTTGCAGGCCGTGAAGGACGCGCGCAAGAGCATTGGGAAGGCCACCGAAGCGGAGCTCCACAAGACATTGCGCAACCTTGAGCAGCAGCTGCAGCAAATCCAGGCGGGCGACTTCTTCCCGAGCGAGGACGGCACCCGATGTGTTGACGCGGTCACGACGCTGCGTCGTGAGATTGAACTTCATCTCTCACCGGACGAGCCGTCGCCTACGAAGGCTGTTGTCCCCTCGCTCGCCATCGCGGACTATCAGGGCCGCACCTGGGCCACCCGCAAGCGCCCGTGGGTAGACCGTCTGGCCACCGCCTGGCTGGTCAGTCGCTTCATCGACAAGTCCCCGAGCTTCATCTGGCTGGCGGGTCCGAAGAAGTGCCCTAAACAGGCACTCGGCTACGACTTCGACGGAGCGGCTTTCACGCACGTGGGTGAGCTGGTGACTTTCGAGGTCGTCGCCAGGAGTTTCGGCCTTGACGGGAAGCCCGCCCTGGCGCGGCTCGGGCAGCTCGTGCACTACATCGACGTCGGGGGTATTTCGCTCGACGAAGCCCCGGGAATTGAAATGATCGTTCGTGGCTTGCAAGCGCAATACGCAGACGACGACGAGCTGCTTGAAGCGGCTTTCGCCTTTTTTGACACCCTGCACGCTGCTTTGAAGGCCGCCAAATGACAACGCATACCCTGGACCAAACGGCCCCCGAACCCATCACTCGGGGACAAGCGTTCTCCTTCTGGCTGAAGCTTGGCTTCATCAGCTTCGGCGGGCCCGCCGGGCAGATTGCCATCATGCACGAGGAGCTCGTGGAGCGCCGGCGCTGGATTTCCGAGAATCGCTTCCTGCACGCCCTGAACTACTGCATGCTGCTGCCCGGCCCGGAGGCGCAGCAGCTTGCGACCTACATCGGGTGGTTGATGCACCGGACGTGGGGCGGCATTGTCGCCGGCGGGCTGTTCGTCCTGCCGTCGCTGTTCATCCTGGTTGCGCTGTCCTGGGTCTACATGGCTTTCGGCCACGTCCCGGCCATCGCGGGCCTTTTCTACGGCATCAAGCCCGCGGTCACCGCACTGGTCGTGCATGCCGCGTACCGGGTTGGCTCCCGCGCCCTCAAAAACGGCTGGTTATGGGGCATCGCGGCCGCGGCGTTTATCTCCATCTTTGCATTCAACATACCCTTCCCGTTGATCGTGCTCGCGGCGGGCACCATCGGCTACTTCGGCGGGAAGTACGCACCCGACAAGTTCAAGACCGGCGGCCACGGCGCTTCCACCAAGCAGTTCGGCCCGGCCCTCATCGATGACCACACGCCTACGCCCGCCCATGCGCTCTTCACCTGGAAGCGCGTCAGGCAAGTGCTGCTAGTTTGCCTGGGCCTGTGGACAGCCGCCATTGCGACACTTGCCGCCGCGTATGGGTGGGACGCGGTGCTCACACAGATGGGATGGTTCTTCACCAAGGCCGCGCTGTTGACGTTTGGCGGCGCCTATGCGGTGCTGCCCTATGTCTACCAGGGCGCAGTGGACAACTACCAATGGCTCACCGGCCCCCAGATGATTGACGGCCTGGCGCTCGGCGAGACCACGCCCGGTCCGTTGATCATGGTCGTCGCGTTTGTCGGCTTCGTCGGTGGCTGGACCAAGGCCATTTTCGGCCCCGAGTCGCTGTTTCTGGCCGGTGCTGCCGCAGCGACGGTGGTCACCTTCTTCACCTTTCTGCCGTCGTTCTTCTTCATCCTGCTCGGAGGGCCTTTCATTGAGTCCACGCACGGCAACCTGAAGTTCACGGCCCCGCTGACCGGCATCACAGCCGCCGTGGTGGGCGTGATCTTGAATCTCGCCGTGTTCTTTGCCTACCACGTGCTCTGGCCGCAAGGCCTCTCCGGCCGTCTCGAGTGGGCTTCAGCCGTCATCGGAGTAGCGGCCGCCGTGGCGCTGTTCCGCTTCAAGGTTGGCGTCATTCCCGTCGTGCTGGTCTCCGGCATCGTCGGCCTGGCGCTGCGGCTTAGCAACGTTATTTAAAGGTGCACCATGAACGCTCGAATTCACGACCTCTCTTTCGACCCTGCCGGCATGAACGGCCTTTCGGAGAAATTGCTGCGCAGCCACCACCAGAACAACTACAGCGGTGCCGTCAAGCGGCTGAATGCCATCCGTGGCCGGTTGCGGGAGATGCCTTTCACGACGGCCACCGGCTTCGAGCTGAATGGACTCAAGCGCGAGGAACTCATCGCCACGAACTCGATGCTGCTGCACGAGCTGTACTTCGACTGCCTCGGTGCCACCGGTGAGCCGCTGGCACCTGCTGCGGTGCTCGCGCTGCAATCGAATTTCGGCAGCGTTGAACGATGGCGCGAGGAGTTCGTCGCGATGGGCAAAGCCCTGGCCGGTGGCTCCGGCTGGGTGCTGCTGGTATTCCAGCCGCGCGAAGGAACCCTTGTGAACCAATGGGCCGCAGACCACACGCACGCGGTGGCGGGTGGTATCCCCATCCTGGCACTCGACATGTACGAGCACGCCTACCACCTGGATTTCGGCGCGGCCGCCGGCCAGTATGTCGACGCCTTCATGGAGAACATCAACTGGACGCGCGTGTACGAGCGCTACCAGGCCGCGGTGGAGGCTTCAAGCGAGCCGTTCGCAGCCACTGCGGACGATCTCGCCGGCGCCCATGTTCTGGATGTCCGGCGGGCAGGGGTCTTCGACCAAGCGGACTCGCTGATCCCCGGTGCGCAGTGGCGAGACCCAGCCCAGGTGGACGACTGGTCGGCGCAGTTGCCCAAGGACAAGCCCGTGATGGTCTATTGCGTTTACGGGCACGAAGTCGGGCGATCCACCACCATGCGCCTGCGTGCGGCAGGGGTCGATGCCAAGTTCCTGAGCGGCGGCATTGACGGCTGGAAAGCCGCAGGCCGGCCGCTCGTGGCAAAGCAAACCTGAGGCGTGATTCATGGACGTGATCGACTTTCACTGCCACTTCGCCGGAACGGGAATTCCGGTCGATGCGTCCAGAGGCAACCCACCAGCCCAGAAGGAATTCTGGGATGGCGTAAGCAGGCGGCTGACGCAAGAGGCAGCATTGCTTGCGTCGCTGCAGACGGCAGGTGTGACGAGCCGCGTCATCAACACGTCCCTCGAGTTCGTTTTGGCCCCAGGTGAGGAAGCGGATCTCAACACCATCCGCAGAATCAATGATTCGACGGCAGAGGTGACGCGCCGCCACAGCGGCATGTTGCATGGGCTCGCCACCGTGGACGCCTACCGAGGCGAGGAATCGGCCCGCGAATTGACGCGAGCGGTCAAGGAGTTGGGCCTGAAGGGTGTATTTATCGAGAGTGCGAAAGGGGACCTGTTGCCCGACGCGCCGGAGGCCAGGGCGACCTTTCTTGCGGCGTCGGAGCTGGACGTTCCCGTGTTCCTGCACCCGGTGCCGGATGCAGTTCTGCGTCAGAAGTTCAGGCGCACAGGAAAGTTCAGCGAACGTCTTTCGCGCAGCGCGATCAACGGCGCCGCCTTGCTTGCCATGGCGCACGCAGGCATGTTCGAGGAGATGCCTAACCTGAACGTGGTCGTTACTGCGCTTGCGCTGGGTGGCTTGATGGTCGGGGAATGCCTGGCGGATGGCGCGCGGATCGGCGAACACGCGTCGCCGCGGCGCAATGTCTACATCGACACGACGGGCACGCACCCGGTCATGCTGCGTGCGGCCATCGACCTCGTTGGGGCGGACCATGTGGTCACCGGCACGGATTGGCCCGTGGTCAATGAAACGGATTTGCCGGCCCGGCTCGCCAGCATGTTCGATCAGTGCGACCTGGGCGAAACCGACCGGGAGCTGATCGCCAACGGAAATGCGCGGCGCCTGCTGCACGCGTAGGCCTTTAAGGAGCTGATCATGCCCAGATCTTCCGTCGCATTGCTCTACCCAGGCGATCGCGCCATGCGGGAGCGTGCGGATCCAGCGGAAAGCCGTTTTGCCGCCTTGTTCGAGGCGTTTGCGAGTGTTGGAGTAACCGCCGTCCCGGCCGTGTACAACGACGCCTTCGCCGAGGAGGTGGAGGCGCAGTTGCGCGACTGCCGCCTTGTGCTGACCTGGTGCAACCCCATCGAAGGTGGGCGAAGGCGGGATGTTCTGGATGCCATGCTGCGACGGGTTGCCGACTCGGGGGTTGTGGTCAGTGCGCACCCCGAGACCATCCTGAAGCTGGGAACCAAGGACGTGTTGTTCCACACGCGCGATCTCCCGTTCGGCAGCGACGTTTGCCGAATCGAAAGCCCCAAACAGCTTGAGGAGGAATTGCCGGAACGACTCCGCCAGGGCCCACGGGTGCTCAAGCAATACCGGGGGCATAGTGGGATCGGTGTCTGGCGTGTGGAACTGGTTAGCCCCATTGGCACACCCGCGTGCCTGCGTGTACGCCACGCCCAGCGTGGCAGCGACGAGGAGCTGATGGAGCTTCCGGCGCTCCTGGCAAGACTGGCCCCTTACCTCGAGCCGGCGAATGGCGGACACATGATCGACCAGGCATGGCAAGCGCGGTTGGTGGAAGGTATGGTTCGAGCCTATCTGGTGGAAGACCGGGTCGAGGGGTTCGGGCACCAGTCGGTGAACGCGCTTTACCCCGCCAAGGCTGGGGAGCCGGCACCGCCGCCCGGCCCGAGGCTTTATTACCCTGCGGATCTGCCGCAGTTCCAGTTCTTGAAGGAACGGCTTGAGACTGAATGGGTCGAGTTGCTGCGTGCACGCGTCGGCCTGTCGCGCGAGCAGCTTCCGCTCCTCTGGGATTGCGACTTCATGTTCGGTGAGCCCCTCGCCGATGCCTCTGAGCACTATGTGCTTTGCGAGATTAACGTCAGCAGCGTAGCGCCGTTCCCGGACTCCGCGATTCAGCCACTGGTTTTGGCTGTGCAACGTCGTCTGGAGCAGATTTGATCCAGGTCATCGCGGCCGCGGCCGCGGCCTCGGCCCTGGCCGGGCTGCTGCTGCGCCTATCCGGCCTGGCCTGATCACCCGGGGCAACCGGCATGCCGGGCGCGGTATGCTCAAGCCCTTGTGATGGAACCCTCAGCCGCCCCAGCACCCCGGTCATCAATTCCGTTCCTGGAACGCCTGTTCGGCGACTGGGTGCGCGAAGTGTCGCCCGCCACCCTGCGGGCCGACGCGATGGCCGGCCTGCTGGGCGCGGTGCTGGTGCTGCCGCAAGGCATTGCCTTTGCGACGCTGGCCGGCCTGCCGCCGGCCTACGGCCTGTACACCGCCGTCATTCCCTGCATCATTGCCGCGCTGTTCGGCTCCAGCCGGCATGTCATGTCGGGCCCGACCAACGCCAACTCGCTCGCTCTGTTCGCCATGCTCTCGCCGCTGGCCGTGGCCTTCAGCCCGCTGTACATCCAGCTCGCGCTGGCCGTCACCGTGATGGTGGGCGTCATGCAGTGGCTGATAGGCGCGCTGCGCCTGGGCGTGCTGGCCAACTTCATCTCGCCGGCCGTGTTGTTCGGTTTTACCTCGGGTGCCGCGCTGCTGATCGCCGTGCACGCCCTGCCCGATTTGCTGGGCCTGGCCGCCGCGCCGGAGCACAGCGCGGCCGCCGTGCTGGGGCATGTGCTCACCAAGCTCACGTCCGCCCAGCCGCTGGCGCTGGGCGTCGCGGCCATTACGCTGGCTGTGGCTCTGCTGCTGCGCCGCCTGCGCCGCAACTGGCCTTATATGCTGATCGGGCTGGCGGTGGCCACCGCGCTGGCCTGGGTCTGGAGCAGCTGGCTGCAGCCCGGCGCCCAGCCCTCGGCCGCGCTGCGCACCGTGGGCCAGATTCCCGTGCCCTGGCCGCGCTTTGAGCTGCCGCGCATCAGCTGGGCGCAAGCCGCCGACCTGGTCGGCCTGGCCTTCGCGCTGACCATCGTCGCGCTGGGCCAGGCGATCTCGATTGCCAAGACGGTGGCGCTGCGCTCCGGCCAGCGCATAGACGCCAACCGCGAGTTCCGCGGCCAGGGCCTGTCCAACATTGTGGGCGGGTTTTTCTCGAGTTATGTGTCCTGCGGCTCCATGAACCGCTCCATGCCCAACCTGGAGGCCGGCGCGCGCACGCCGCTGGCCTCGGTGTTCTCCGCCCTGCTGTTGCTGGCGCTGGTGGCCCTCAGCGCGCCGCTGCTTGCGCAGATCCCCATGGCCGCGCTGGCGGCGCTGCTGGTGCTGGTGGCTTTCGCGCTGCTCGACGCCGCGCGCTGGCGCCAGCTGTTCAGCCTGAGCCGCAGCGATTTCGGCGTGGCCCTGGCCACCATGGCGGCGACCGTGACCATCCGGCTGGAAATCGCCATCCTGCTGGGCATGATCCTGTCGCTGATGTCTTTTCTCTACCGCACCTCAAAGCCCGCGATGCGCACCATGGGTTTTGACAGCCGCGGCCTGGACCGCCAGTTTGTGGTGATAGACAACTCGCCCGATGCGGGGCTGGAAACCAAAAAATCGTCGGGCCCGTCAGGGCCCGACGAGGTGCCGCGCCAGGCGCTGCCGGAGTGCCCGCAGCTCAAACTGCTGCGCATGGAGGGCGAGGTGTATTTCGGTGCGACCCAGCACGTGGCCGACATCCTGCACGCACTGCGCACCCGGCCGCAGCCGCAAAAACACCTGCTGGTCATGGGCAAGAGCATGAACTTCATCGACCTGGCGGGCGCCGAACTCTGGGAGGCCGAACTCGCCGCGCGCCGCGCCATGGGCGGCGACCTGTACTTTCACAGGCCGCGGCCCGAAGTGATACGCATGTGGCGCAAGACCGGTTTCACGAGCGTGCTCGGGCCCGAACACCAGTTCCCCGACAAATTCACCGCGATCGCCACCATCTTCAACAAGCTGGACCCGGACATTTGCCGGCACTGCACGGCGCGCATATTCTGGGAATGCAAAACCGCGCCCGGTCCCGGCACCGCCGACACACCCGCCGCCTGACGCCCATGCCCCAATTCGCCGCCAACCTCAGCTGGATGTACACCGAGCTCCCCATGGCCGAACGTTTTGGCGCGGCCGCGCGCGACGGCTTCACGGCCGTGGAGATCCTCTCGCCTTACGTCTGGGCGCCGGACGAACTCAAGGCCATGCTGCGGCGCCACGGCCAGCAGCTGGTGCTGTTCAACGCACCGCCGGGCGGCGTGGACCCGGCCGGCATCGAAAAAGCCTGGGCCTCTTCGCAAAAAGGCACGGCCTGCCTGCCCGGCCGCGAGGCCGAGTTCCGCGCCGGCATCGCCATCGCGCTGGCGTACGCGCAGGCCCTTGGCTGCCCGCGCATCCATGTGATGGCCGGCGTGCTGCCCGCGGGCATGGAGCGCGAGGCGCTGCAGCCCACCTATGTGAACAACCTGCGCGAGGCGGCCGCGCTGGCCGCCAGGGTGGGCGTGGACCTGCTGATAGAGCCCATCAACACCCGCGACATCCCGCGTTTCTTTTTGAACCGGCAGGACCATGCGCACGAAATCATCCGCGAAGTGGGCGCGGCCAACCTCAAGGTGCAGATGGACCTCTACCACTGCCAGGTCGTTGAAGGTGACCTGGCCATGAAGCTGCGCAAATACCTGCCCACCGGCCATGTCGGCCATTTGCAGATCGCCGGCGCGCCCGGCCGCAACGAGCCCGACGTCGGCGAGATCAACTACCCCTACCTGCTGGCGCTGCTCGATGAACTGGGCTACGGGGGCTGGGTCGGCTGTGAGTACAAGCCGCTGCGCGGCGCCCAGGCCAATGCCACAAGCGACGGGCTGGGCTGGCTGAAAAAATTTCGCGAACGCGCCTGAGCGCGTTCGAAGCCCATTCAGCATCTGCTTAGCGCGCGCAGCGAAACGTCAAATTGATGCGCTGCCTGCCCAGGCGCACATGCTCACCCTCGGCCAGCGGCGCCACGCCGTGGTAAGCCAGCCGCGACGCACCGCCCCACACCGCCACGTCGCCATGCAGCAGGCGATAGCGCGCGGGCTTGTCGCTGCGCTTCAAGCCGCCGAACAGAAACACCGCCGGAAGGCCCAGCGACACCGACACAATGGGCGCGTCCAGGTGGCCTTCGTCCTTGTCCTGGTGCAGCGACAGGCGTGCGCCGGGTTCATAGCGGTTGATCAGGCAGGCGTCCGGACGGAAGTTGCCGAAGCCCACTTCCGCGGCGGCCTTTAAAGCGAGCTCGGAAAAACAATCCGGCATGGGCGGCCAGAGCTTGCCCGAGAGCGGGTCCCTGGGGTCATAGCGGTAGCCGCTGCGGTCCGATACCCAGCCCAGCTCGCCGCAGTTGCTCATTGCCACCGACATGGTGTAGCCGCCCGGCGTGACCAGGTGGCGCAGCGGCGCGGCCGCCGTGATGCGCTCCACGGCTTGCAGCAAGGCTTCATCAACCTCCAGGGCAAAGCCGCGCAATAGCGCCGCGCCCGGGGCGATCGTCTCCGGAGTCGCATATGGCGCCGGTGCATCATCAAAAAGCTGCAGGGTCACACCATCTCCTTGATCGCTTGGCGGCGCGAGCGGTCATCACTCAGCGTCATGAAAAATAATTCCCAGCGTATGCCGGTGGCCGCTGCGCACCGTGCTCACACCGTGCCGCATATTGACGCGGTAAAAGCCGCGGCCGCCCTGCACCGGCCGGTGGTGCACGGCAAACACCACGGCATCGCCCTGCTGCAGGGGCACCACCTCGGGCCGCGACTGCATGCGCGGGCGCTGTTCGGTCAGCACAAATTCGCCGCCGGTGAAGTCCTCGCCCGGCCGCGACAGCAGCACCGCGACCTGGAGGGGGAACACATGCTCGCCATACAGGTCCTGGTGCAGGCAGTTGTAGTCGCCGGGCCCGTATTGCAAGAGCAGCGGCGTGGGCTTTTGCTGGCCGGCCTGGTGGCAGCGCGCGAGGAAGTCGGCATGGTCGTCCGGATAGCGCAGGTCTATGCCCATGGCCTGGTTCCAGGCATTGGCCACGCCGACCAGGCGCGGATACAGCGTGGCGCGCAGCCGCGCCACGATGTCCGGCAGCGGGTAGCTGAAGTACTGGTATTCGCCTTGGCCGAAGCCGTGGCGCTGCATCAGCACGCGGCTGCGGAAATGGCGCGTGTCGGCATACAGCCCGGCCACGATTTTGCATTCGCGTGCGCTCAGCAGCTCCGGGAGCACGGCGTTGCCGTGGAGGTCCAGCGCGGCGGTGGTGGCCGCCCAGTCATCCGTCTCGGCGGGCAGCAGGGAAAGTGTGCTGGAAAGAGGTGGCATGCGGCGGTCCGTGAGGCGATGGAAGAGCCATCAATACCCCCAGGATAAATCCGCCGGCTCGCTTGCGCTCGCCGGATCCGGACATTTCATTGAGCCTTGCTCAGGCCGCCAGCTCAGTCAGGATGGGGCAATCAGGCCGGCTGTTGCCCTGGCAGCAGTGCGCCAGGTGGCCCAGGGTCTGCTTCATCGCCTCCATCTCGGCAATGCGGCGTTCCAGGTCGGCCACATGGGCCAGCGCGATGCGCTTGACGTCGGCGCTGGCGCGGCGTTTGTTCTGCCACAGCTTGAGCAGCTCGGCGATCTCGGCCATGCTGAAGCCCAGCGCGCGGGCGCGGCGTATGAAGCGCAAAGTGTGCACCTCTTTTTCGCCGTACTGGCGGTAGCCCGCGTCGCTGCGGTGCACCACCGGCAGCAGGCCCAGCGATTCATAGTGGCGAACCATCTTGGCCGACACGCCGGAACGCGCGGCAGCCTGGCCGATATTGAGTGGACCTGTGCTATCAACGGTTTCAGTCATGGGAGCTTCCTTTCCAGCGGCGCAGCAGCAAGGCATTCATCACCACGCTGGCGCTGCTCAGCGCCATGGCGGCGCCGGCGATCACCGGGCTCAGCAGGCCCAGCGCGGCCAGCGGTATGCCAACCACGTTGTAAACAAAAGCCCAGAACAGGTTCTGGCGTATCTTGGCGTAGGTGCGGCGTGAAATGTCGACGGCGCCGGCCACCAGCGACGGGTCGCCGCGCATCAGCGTGATGCCGGCCGCATGCATGGCCACGTCGGTACCGGTGGACATGGCAATGCCCACGTCGGCCGCGGCCAGGGCCGGCGCGTCGTTGATGCCGTCGCCCACCATGGCCACACGCCCGCCCTGGGCCTGCACGCCGGCCTTGAGCTGGCCCATGATGACGGCCTTGTCTTCGGGCAACACCTGGCTGTGCACCAGGTCTATGCCGAGCTGCCGCGCCACGGCATCGGCGCTGCCGCGGTTGTCGCCGGTCACCAGGGCGGTTTGTATGCCCAGCGCATGCAGGCGGGCCATGGCCGGCGCCGCGCTGTTTTTGAGCGTGTCGCCAAAGGCCAGCAGCCCCAGCAGCTGGGGCGTGCCCGCGACGTCGGCCAGCCAGGACACGGTACGGCCCTGGGCTTCGAGTTCCCTGGCGCGCGCATCCAGAGCCGCGAAGCTGCCGAGGTCCAGGCCCAGCTCCTGCATAAAACGCGGGCTGCCCAGCCGCAGTTCGCGGCCGGCGACCACGGCGGCCATGCCGCGCCCGGCGACGGCCCGCAGCTGGCTCGCTGCGGGGATTTCAAGAGGCTGCTGCGCCGCGCGCCGCATGACCGCGCGGGCCAGCGGGTGTTCGCTGCCCGACTGGATGGCGGCGGCCCAGGCCAGCAGTTCCTGCTCTGCGATGCCGTGCGGCTGTAGTGCCACCAGTTCAGGCTTGCCCTCGGTCAAGGTGCCGGTTTTGTCGAAGGCCACGACCTTGAGGCTGTGCGCGACTTCCAGCGCCTCGGCGTCCTTGATCAGGATGCCCTGGCGGGCGGCGGCCCCGGTGCCGACCATGATGGCGGTGGGCGTGGCCAGGCCCAGCGCGCAGGGGCAGGCAATCACCAGCACGGCGACGGCGTTCAGGATGGCCGCCTCCCAGTTCCGCGTGGCCAGGCCCCAGCCCAGCAGCGTGACCAGCGCAATGCCTATGACCACCGGCACAAAGACGGCGCTGACCTGGTCCACCAGGCGTTGAATCGGCGCTTTTTTGGCCTGGGCCGACTCCACCATGCGCACGATGCGCGCCAGCGTGGACTCCGCGCCTATGGCCGTGGTGCGCACCACGATCAGGCCTTCGGCATTGACCGCACCGCCGGTCACGCGCTCGCCCGCGTGTTTGGCCACGGGCAGGCTTTCGCCAGTGATCAGGGATTCGTCGACCTGGGTGGCGCCTTCGACGATTTCGCCGTCCACCGCGATGCGCTCGCCGGGGCGCACCACCACTAGGTCGCCGAGCTGGATGTTTTGCAGGGCCACGTCCTCGTCTTTGCCATCGCGGCGGCGGCGCGCGGTGTCGGGGCGCAGTGCCTGCAGTGCGCGGATGGCGGCGCTGGTCTGGTGCTTGGCGCGCGCCTCCATCCATTTGCCCAGCAGCACCAGCGTGATGACCACGGCCGAGGCTTCAAAGTACAGGTGGGCCATGCCGTGGCCGCCGTGGCGCAGCAGCTGGTAGACGCTCAGGCCATAGGCGGCCGAGGTGCCCAGGGCCACCAGCAGGTCCATGTTGCCGGTGCCGGCGCGCAAGGCCTTCCAGCCCGCGCGGTAAAAACGCGCGCCCAGCCAGAACTGCACCGGGGTGGCGATCAGCCATTGCAGCCAGCCGTCCAGCATCCACTCCCGGCCGAACAGCGCACCCACCATGGGCAGGGCCAGCGGCGCCGACAAAGCGGCGGCCAGCGCGACAGGCCACCAGGCGGCGGCGGGTTTGTTGGCGGGGCTTTCGCCGGCCGCCGGGATGCCCCGCGCCTGGTAGCCGGCCTTGGCCATCGCCGCGATCAGCGCGGGCAGCAGGGCAGCGCTGCCGGCCACGCTGACTTCAGCGGTTTCGGTCGCGAGGTTGACGCTGGCCGAGAGCACGCCCGGCACCTGTTGGAGCGCTTTTTCCACACGCGACACGCAGGAGGCGCAAGTCATGCCCTCTATCCTGAGCCTCAAGGTTTGTTCGGCCACGCTGTAGCCGGCTTTCGCGACGGCGGCCTTCAAGGTGTCCATGCCGACGTCGCCGCGTGCTTTCAGGCTGGCCTGCTCGGTTGCGAAATTGACGCTGACGTCCTGCACGCCGGGAATGGCGGCCAGCGAGCGTTCCACACGTGCCACACAGGAGGCGCAGCTCATGCCCTGGACGGGAAACCGCCATTCGGCCAGCGCGGCCGCGGCAGGCGGGATTTTCAGGGAGGTCGTGGTATTCATGTGAGGCAGTCTGAACCTTACCATCATGGGAGGGTCAAGCCCCGGGGACAATAGCCACAGACGCGGGGCGGGTTTGGCCGGCCTGGCTGGACTTTGCCCCCATGGGAAGGTTCAGACTCCTGCCAACCCTTTTCACCACTCTCAGGAGGCTTTATGGAATTCACGATCCCCGCCATGAGCTGCGGCCACTGCGCCGGCGCCATCACCAAGGCCGTCAAGGCACTGGACCCGGCCGCGCAGGTCAATGTGGACCTGGCGTCCAAAAAAGTCGTGGTCCAGACCCCGCGGGACCGGCAGGCCGTGGCCGCGGCGCTCGCGCAGGCGGGTTATCCCGCACAGTAGGGCAGCGCTGCGCGGCGGCAAGGCGTTTGGGCGTCGATAGAATGGCCCTTCCTCCACCCTTCAAGCCGCCTAGTGTCCGACCGATTCGCCGTCCTTCCCCAATACCTGTTTCCCAAGCAGGCACTGACTTCCTTTGCCGGTTTTGTGGCTTCGCGCGAACGCGGCTGGGTCACCACGGAAATCATCCGCCGCTTTGTCGCCAAGTACCGGGTCAATATGGAGGAGGCGCTGAACCCGGACATCGCCAGCTACCCGACCTTTAACGACTTTTTCACGCGCGCGCTCAAGCCCGGCGCGCGGCCGCTCGCGGCGGCCGAACTGGTGTCGCCGGTGGATGGCGCGATCAGCCAATTCGGCGCGATCGAGAAAGACCAGATCTTCCAGGCCAAGGGCCACCGCTACTCCACCACCGCGCTGGTGGGCGGCGATGCGGCGCTGGCGGCTCGCTACCAGGACGGCCATTTCGCCACGCTCTATCTAAGCCCCAGGGATTACCACCGCATCCACATGCCCTGTGACGGCCGGCTGGTGCGCATGATCTATGTGCCCGGCGAGCTGTTTTCGGTCAATCCCGTCACCGCGCGCGGCGTGCCGGGCCTGTTCGCGCGCAACGAGCGTGTGGTCTGCGTCTTTGAGTCGGCGCGCGGGCCTTTTGTGCTGGTGCTGGTCGGCGCGACGATTGTCGGCAGCATGGCCACGGTCTGGCACGGCGTGGTCAACCCGCCGCGCGGCAAGGACGTGCGGCAATGGGACTACCCCGACGAGCCGACCTCCGCGATACGCCTGAAGCAAGGCGAGGAAATGGGCCGCTTCCTGCTGGGCTCTACCGTCGTCATGCTGTTTCCCAAGGGGCCGCTGCAGTTCAATCCCGAATGGGCGCCCGGCCGCGAGATCCGGCTGGGCGAGGCCATGGCCTCCTAGCCCTGAGCTGGGGGCGTAAAGCCCAGGCGCTTTAAGAACGCCATGGCCGCGGCAGGTGCCCTTTCCTTGGCGCCGTTGATGAAATACACAAACACGTCGCGCGGCTCTCCCTGCGCCGGGGCTTCTTCCAGCGCTGGCAGGTCCCCGGGTGCGCCGCCTGCGGCCCATTGCCTTGCACGTTCAGCCCAGGCGTGCAGCGCGCCTTCCTCATAGCCGGTCTCCAGGCCTGCCTCGCTCATCATCAAGCGGGCATAGGCGAAGTCGCCCGTGAGGTCGGCGAAAGACGGGAACTTGTCAGCGTCGGTAAATACCGTCGCAACCCTGTAACGGCGCGCCAGCGCCAGGTAGTCGGGCGACATAAAACTTTCATGGCGCACGTCGACCACATGGCGCAGCGCAAGGCCGTCCACCTGTTTGGGCAGCAGCGCCAGAAAGGCCTCGAAATCGCCGGCCTCGAACACCTTGCCGGGCATGAACTGCCAGACGATGGGGCCCAGCTTGCCGCCCAGCTCGCTGATGCCGCTTTCGGTGAAGCGCCGGATGGACTCGCCCGCCTCCGCCAGTACGCGGCGGTTGGTCGCGTAGCGCGAGGCCTTGAGGGAAAACACGAAGCTGTCCGGCGTCTCGTCATGCCATTTTTTGAAGCTGGCCGGCTTGAGCGTTCCGTAATAGGTGCCGTTGACCTCGATGGCGCTCAGCTGGCGGCTCGCGTATTCGAGTTCCCGGCTGTGCGGCAGGCCGGGCGGAAAAAAGCTGCCGCGCCAGGGCTCAAAAGTCCAGCCGCCCACACCCGCGCGTATGCGGGCATCGACGGTGGAAGGCGCGGCAGAAGACGGCGCTTGTGCGCGGCTGGTGGGTGTCATGGCGGCTCCGTGGCGTATTTGTCTGTTCTCTCGTCCAAATAGAGGAGATATCTTTGCCCTCGCCGGCTGCCGGCGCTGTAGGTTGAATTCTCCAATTACGCGGCCCCTTTAAGATCGTAGACAGGCTCTATGTGGCGTGGTCTGTGCCGGAAGCGTACAGTAGCAGCTGCCGCAGCAAAACGCTGTCCTAAAAAGCCGACTTTTTTCTCCCGGAGCCTTTCCCATGAACGCCCCACTGCACCGCGAAATCCCCGCCAGCATCCTCAACGCCGCCCAGGCCCTGTCCCAGGTCACGGCCCAGTGGGACGGGGACATCGTCAAACAGATCACCGACTACATCTCCATCCCCGCCAAGTCCCCCACTTTCGACAGCGACTGGGCGCAGCACGGTTTCATCGACACCGTCATGCGCAATGCGGCGGCCTGGGTCGAGGCGCAAAAAGTCGAAGGCCTCAAGCTGGAAATCGTGCGCATCGAAGGCCGCACGCCGGTGCTGTTCTTTGAGATCCCGGCCACACGCGCCGATTCCACGCAAACCGTGCTGATGTACGGCCATCTCGACAAGCAGCCCGAGTTCACCGGCTGGCGCAATGACCTGAGCCCCTGGACGGCCAAGTACGAGGACGGCAAGCTCTACGGCCGCGGCGGCGCCGACGACGGTTATGCCGTCTATGCCAGCATTGCTGCGGTGCAGGCTCTCAAGGCGCAGAACGTCCCGCACCCGCGCATCGTCGGCCTGATCGAAACCTGCGAGGAAAGCGGCTCCTATGACCTGCTGCCCTATGTCAACGCGCTGCGCGAGCGCCTGGGCGAAGTCGCCCTGGTGGTGTGCCTGGATTCCGGCGCCGGCAATTACGACCAACTCTGGCTGACCACCAGCCTGCGCGGCAACGCGGCCGGCGTGCTCAAGGTGGAAATCCTCACGGAAGGCGTGCACTCCGGCGACGCCAGCGGCCTGGTGCCCTCGAGCTTTCGCATCATGCGCCAGGTGCTGGACCGCCTCGAGGACAGCAAGACCGGGCGCCTGCTGCCGCAGAGCTTTCACTGCGAAATCCCGGCCGACCGCCTGGCCCAGGCGCAGGCCACCGCCAAAATCCTCGGCGACGAAATCTACAAGCGCTTTCCGTGGGCCCATTACGACTGCGAAGGCTCCAGCACCTTTGCCTTGCCCACCACCACCGACCCTGTCGAAGCCCTGCTCAACCGCACCTGGCGCCCCACGCTCAGCGTGACCGGCGCCGAGGGCTTTCCGGCGCTCAAGGACGCGGGCAATGTGCTGCGCCCCTACACCGCCTTCAAGCTGTCGCTGCGGTTCCCGCCGCTGATCGACGCCGGCGCGGCGGTGCAGGAGCTCAAGACGCTGCTCGAGGACAACGCGCCCTACCAGGCCAAGGTCACCTTTGAAAGCAACGGCGGCGCCACGGGCTGGAATGCACCTGGCACGGTGCCCTGGTTCGAGAACGCGCTCAATGACGCGTCGCAAAGCTTTTTCGGCGCGCCCTGCGGCACCATAGGCCAGGGCGGCACCATTCCGCTGATGAACATGCTGAGCAAGGGTTTTCCCAAGGCGCAGATGATGGTCTGCGGCGTGCTGGGCCCCAAGAGCAACGCCCACGGCCCCAACGAGTTCCTGAACGTGCCCTACGCCAAGAAGCTGACCGCCGCGGTCGCGCACGTGATGGCCCGCATTCCCGGTTGATTCGGGTGCGGCGTCCTTTTCTTTCGCATCGCGGCCTGCCGCGCGCGCTTGCCCCAGGCCAGGCTTTCGCCGCCGCATGCACTCGACCGTCCTAGCCCCCTTTACTGCCCGCGACGGCGAAAACCTGGCCCTGTACGAGTGGCCGCTGGACGCCTGGGCCGACGAAATGGGCCAGTATGCGCCGCCGCCGCGTGCCGTTGTGCTGCTGGTGCACGGCCTGGGCGAGCATGCCATCCGCTACGACCATGTGGCGCGCCAGCTGATGGAATGGGGTTTTGCCGTGCGCGCCTACGACCAGCGCGGCCACGGCGAGTCCGGCGGCGCGCGCGGCGTGCTGCCCGCCGACAGCACTTTGCTCGAGGACCTGGCCGAGGTGGTTGACGACACGCGGCTGCGCTGCATGCGCTTGCTGAAGGAATCTCCCTCGCACCATGCGTCGGCCGAACCCGACCAGATCCCGCTGGTCCTGCTGGGCCATAGCCTGGGCGGCTTGGTAGCGAGCCGTTTTGTCTCGCTGGGCATACGCCCCGTCGAAGGCCTGGTGATGTCTTCGCCGGCGCTGGATGCGGGCCTCAATCCCCTGCAGAAATTGCTGCTGGCCTTCATGCCCAGGCTGGCCCCCGACTTTTGCGTGGGCAACGGCCTGGACCCGCACTACCTCTCGCACGACCCGGAAGTGGTCAGGAAATACCTGGCCGACAAGCTGGTGCACAACCGGATCTCGCCCCGGCTGGGCAAGTTCATCGCGACGGCCGGCCCCGCCACCATAGCGGCCGCCGCCCAGTGGCGCACGCCCACACTGCTGATGTATGCGGGAGCGGACCGCCTGGTCGACCCGGCGGGCAGCCGTGCTTTCGCGGAAAGCGCCGCGAGCTCACGCGCCGTCAAGCCCGGCACGGTGACCGCGCGCTGCTTTGAGGACCTCTACCACGAGATCTTCAACGAAACCGACGCGGTGCCGGTGTTCGACACGCTCAAGGCCTGGCTGGACGCGCGGTTCTAGGCTGCGCTTGCGGGCGCCGGCCCCTTCAAGAAATCAGCGCGCCTGCTTCAGCAGGCCGCCCAGCATGCCCATCAAGTCCTCGCCGTTGCCCAGGCCTTGCTCGGGCGCCTGGCCTTCGGGCGTCAGGTGGTTGATCAGGCCCGGCAGGATGTGGGAGAGCTGGCTGGCGGCATCGCCGGGGTCCAGCCCCAGCTTCGCGGCGATGTCGGACACGGTGCCGGCACCCAGCGCGCTGGTGACCTGGTCGCCGGAGACGGGCTGGTTGGCCCCGCTGCCTATCCAGGACTGTATGGCGTCGCCCAGGCCGGCTTGTTCGAACTTGCTGACCAGACCACCCAGGCCACCCTGGCCGCCGTTGTTGGCCAGCATGTCCGTGGCGACCTGGATCAGCTGCGGGTTGCTGGCCAGCATGCCGATGAGGCCGCCCAGGCCCGCGCCGGCCTGGCCCTGCTGGCCATTGTTGTTGTTGAGGACGCTGCCCAGGACGGAATCAAGTAAACCCATGACGAACTCCTCAAGTGGGGGTGAAATAAAAACGGGAGAAAACGGGAGACACAACCGTGGAAGGCCTCAGGCATTCTGTTCCCTGCGCCGGCCCAGTGCAAGCCAGGCCAGCAACGCGCCGGTCAGGCCCAGCGGCAGCAGCGAACCGAGGTTGAGCAAGGCCCAGCCCTGGGTCGTGACCAGCACGCCCGAAGCCAGCGACGAAACCGCCAGCACGGCAAAAATGCAGAAATTGAGCGCGCCCTGCGCTTTGTCTTTTTCTTCGGGGCGGTAAGCCGTGAGCGCCAGCGTGGTGGCGCCGGTGAACAGGAAATTCCAGCCCAGCCCCAACAGAAAAAGCGCCCCCAGGAACTGCTTGAGGTCCACGCCCGAGAGCGCGATCAGCACGCACAGGAGGTTCAAGGCCAAGCCCACCGCCATGATGGGGAGGGTGCCGAAGCGGCGTATCAGGTGGCCGGTGAAAAAGCCCGGCGCGAACATGCCGATCACATGCCACTCCAGCACCAGCGCGACGCTGGAAAACGGCAGGCCGCAGACTTGCATGGCGATGGGCGTGGCGGCCATCAGCAAATTCATCACGCCAAAACCCAGGGCGCCGGCGGCCGCGGCCACGATAAAGACCGGCTGGCGCATGATTTCGCCAAGCGGCCTTCCGCCGCGGGCCGCATGCGCCGCGGGCGGTGGCGGGAACTGGATGAAGGCCAGCAAGGCCATGGACAGCAGCGCCACGCCGGCCAGCGCCAGGTAGGCACCGGCAAACGGCACAGCGGTCAGCTCCCGCGTGTGCGCCGCGAGGTTGGGCCCGGCGACGGCGCCCAGCAGGCCGCCGGCCATGACCAGCGAAATGGCTTTTTCGCGAAAGGCCGGCAGGGCCAGCTCGGCCGCGGCGAAGCGGTAGAGCTGCGCGTTGGCGCTGTAGTAGCCGGCCACCACCGTGGCCGTCACCAGCAGCCAGAAGTTGCGGCTGTAGGCCGCATAGCAGCACAGCAGGGCCGAGGCCACGGCCACCAGCAGGCCCAGCTGGAAAGAGGTCTTGCGCCCGAAGCGCGATTGTGTGCGGGCCACCACCGCGGTCGACAGCGCCCCGCCCACCACATAACCCATGACGGGCAGGGTGGCCATCCAGCCCAGCGGCGCCAGGTTCAGGCCGACCAGGCCGTTGATGGCGATGAAGGTGACGTTGTTGGTCAGGAACAGGCCCTGGCAGATGGCCAACAGCCAGAGGTTGCGGTTCATGCGGCTCCACCCAGCGTCAGCAGGGACAGGCAGGCCAGCGGCGCGGTTTCGGCCCGCAGCACACGCGGGCCCAGCGTGACGGGGCTGAAGCCGCCGGCGATGGCCGCGGCTTCCTCGGTGGGGCTCAGGCCGCCCTCGGGGCCGCTCAAAAACGTCAGCGCGCCGCTGCCCGGCACCGCCTGGGCCAGTGGGCGGCTGCCCTCGCGCAGCGACAGCAGCAGGCGGCTACCGTCCGCGGCCGCGTTCCCGGCGCTCTTGAGCCAGTCGGCCAGGCTGGCGACCTCGTGGATCAGCGGGACGCGGCTGCGGCCGCACTGTTCGCAGGCGGCGACGGCCACGCCGCGCCAGTGCGAGATTTTTTTGTCGGCACGCTCGCCTTTGAGGCGCAGCACGCTGCGCTCGCTCATCAGGGGCTGGATGCTGGCCGCGCCCAGCTCGGCGGCTTTTTCCACCAGCCAGTCCATGCGCTCGTTGGCCGGCATGCCGACCGCCAGGTGGATGGCGCGGCCGGCCTCGCGCATCGTCGGGGTGTATGCACCGATGGTGACTTCAACCTCGCTGCGCCCCATGCGCGCGACCGTGGCGCCGAACTCCCCTTCGCTGCCGGGCAGGCCGTCGCCCCGGCCGTTGAACAGCGAGAGGGCGTCCCCGGGCTGCAGCCGCAGGACCTGCACGTGGCGGGCGGCGTCCGGCGGCAGCTGGACCGTCGTGCCCGGCACCAGCGCGATGTCGGCGTAGAAACGGGCATTCATGGCATGGCCTTAAAACGTGTAGCCCACGCGGGTCTCATTGCCTTCGATCTCGTCGAGCAGCACCATCAGCGGGCCCAGCTGCCGGTAGCGCGCGGCGGTGTTGCGCGCGTATTTGATGAAGCGCGGGGTATCGGCCAGGTATTTGGGCTTGCCGTCGCGCAGCGTGAGGCGGGCGAAAATGCCCAGCACTTTGAGGTGGCGCTGCAGGCCCATCCATTCGACGGCCCGGTAAAACTCGCCGAAATCGTCACCCACCGGCAAGCCCGCCTTGCGGGCCTTCTGCCAGTAGCGCACGGTGATGTCGAGCACAAAATCCTCTTCCCAGCTCAGGAAGGCATCGCGCATCAGGCTGGCGATGTCGTAGGTGATGGGGCCGTAGACCGCGTCCTGGAAGTCCAGCACGCCGAGCGGCGGCGCATCCGCGGGGGCTGTTGACGCTCCATCTGGAATCATCAGGTTGCGGGGCATGAAGTCGCGGTGCACGAATACGCGCGCGCCGTCGAGCGAATTCAGGTTGCTGGCCTTGATCTGTGTGAACAGGACCTCGAGTTTGTCCCGCAGGCCGGTGTCCAGCGCGAGGCCGCGATGTTTGGCGACGTACCAGTCCGGAAACAGCGAAAGTTCGCGCGACAGCAGCGCATCGTCATAGGGGGGCAGCACGCCTGGTTTCGACGCGAGCTGCCAGCGCACCAGGACGTCCACCGCATGGGCGTACAGCTCGTAGTGCGCGGATGTGGGGCTGGCAATCGCGTCGACCGCGGCGGGCGGGGCGATCACTTCCATCATGGTCCGCGCGCCCAGGTCGCTCAGCAGCATAAAGCCCAGGGGCTCGTCCCATGCCAGCACGCGCGGCGCGTTCAGGCCGGCGTCCGCCATCAGGCCGGCGACCTTGGCAAAGGGTTTGCAGTCTTCCTGCGCGGGCGGCGCATCCATGATGATGCAGCTGCCCCCGCCGGATGCGGCGTCTACCCGGAAGTAACGGCGAAAGCTCGCGTCGGCGGAGGCCGGTCTCAGCGTGCTGGCTTGCAGGTGGTGCTGGCGGGCCGTGGCGGCCAGCCATTGCTCGAAGGCGGCGGCGCGTGCCGGATCGGCCCAGGCGATGGACGGTGCGGTCATGCTGGCGAAGCCTTCGCCGGGCGCGCGGCCGGGCTCGGGTTCGGCATTGTGGGGAGGGGATGGAGGGTCATGGATAATCAGGCCTGATTTTACAAACGGGTTTATCTCACATAAACGATGCGCCACGCATCCCGCTCGCCTTTTATTCTCTCCCCGGTAGCTCTTGCTGTCTCCAGGCTGGCTGTGTTTTGCGCCACGCTGGGGATGACTGTTGCCGGGACGGCGCACGCCCAGGCGGTGCCGCCGGCGGCACCGCGCGGCGCGTCCGCCGCCGCGGAGACGGCGGAACCCGGGGGCGGGCTCAAGCTCAAGCCCTCGCCCATGCTGGCTGAGGAAGTCTCCAGTGATCCGCAGGACCGGGGCCCGACCTTTGTCTTCGGCGACCGCGTGTCGGGCCGCCCCGACCTGGAGACGGTGATAGACGGCAATGCGGAATTGCGCCGCGGGGCCACCTCCATCCGCGCCGACCGCATCGAGTATTACCAGCCCGACGACCAGCTCAAAAGCCGCGGCAATGTCCGCGTCAACCGGGCCGGCAACCGCTTTGAAGGCCCCGAGCTGGAACTCAAGCTGGACCGCTTTGAGGGGTTTTTCACCACGCCGGACTACCGTTTCCTGAGCAATGGCGGCAACGGCCGGGCGCAGCGGGTCGACTTCCTCGATGAACACCACCTGACGGCCCAGCGCGCCAGCTACACCACCTGCGAGCGCGGCGATGAAGCGAGCTGGGAGCCGGCCTGGGTGCTGCGCGCCAACAGCTTTGAGTTTGACCTGGAGACCGAGGTCGGCGTGGCCCGGGGGGCCGTCATCCGCTTCAAGGATGTGCCCATCCTGGCTTTTCCCAAGTTCAGCTTTCCGCTGAGCGACAAACGCAAGTCAGGCCTGTTGCCGCCCAGCATCAGCATGGGCTCGACCGACGGCTTTGAGTTTCGCCAGCCCTATTACTTTGATATCGCGCCGAATCGGGACGCGACCTTCTCCCCGGCGATCATGACCAAGCGCGGCATAGACCTGGCCGGCGAGTTCCGCTACCTGGAGCCCACCTATTACGGCCAGCTCCGTGCCAACTACCTGCCGAGCGACAAACTGCGCGACCGTGACCGCTGGTCTTATGGTTACCAGCACACCGGTACCATTAATACCGGCTTTCCATCCATCGGCAACCTGGGGCTTAACCTCAACCTGAACCGTGTCAGCGACAACGACTATTGGCGCGATTTCCCGGCACGGCTGGGGTCCACCACCCAGCGGCTGTTGTCGCAGGACGCCACCCTGTCCTGGAACAGGGGCTTTTTCTCCTCCAGCTTGCGCACTCTGAAATGGCAGACGCTGCAGGACGTGACTTCGCCCATCGTCCCGCCCTATGACCGTCTGCCGCAGCTCACGGCCAGCTACACCCGGGTGGATGCCCCGCTGGGCCGCCTGGGCAATGGCTTTGACTGGTCCATCGAGGGCGACTACACGCGGTTTTCCGCGGACCGGGTGCTGACGAACCAGCCCAACAGCAACCGGGCCTACACCAAGCTGCAAGTCAGCCGCCCCTGGCTGTCGTCGTCCGGCTTTATCACGCCCAAGGTGCAGCTGCATGCCACCAGCTACCAGTTCGACGCGCCGCTGGTCGACGGCGCGCGCTCGGCCTCGCGTGTCGTTCCGACCTTCAGCCTGGACAGCGGCCTTCAGTTTGAGCGCGAGGCGAGCTTCCTGGGCCGCAACTTTACCCAGACGCTGGAGCCGCGGGCCTTTTATGTGCGTACGCCCTTTCGCGACCAGAGCCGGCTGCCGAACTACGATTCCGGCCTCAACGACTTCAATTTCGCGACGGTGTTCACCGAAAACGCCTTTGTCGGCAATGACCGCATTTCCGACGCGAACCTGTTGACGCTGGGCGTGACCTCGCGCCTGCTGGACCCCGCGACCGGCGCCGAGGCCGTGCGCGTGGGCATTGCCCAGCGCCTGCGCTTTGAGGACCAGCGCGTAACGCTGCCCGGCGCGCTGCCCGTCACCGACCGCATCAGCGACATCCTGGTCGGCGCGTCCGTCAACTGGGTGCCGCAGTGGTCTTTCGACAGCACGGTGCAGTACAACCCCAAGACCAAACAGTCCGAGCGCGCCTCTTTCGGTGTGCGCTACAACCCGAGCAACTACCGCGTCATCAGCGCGGCGTTCCGGCGCCAGCGCAATGTCAGCGAGCAGATCGACATCGGCTGGCAATGGCCCATCAACGACCTGTGGGGCGACAGGGGCAAGGACCTGGGCGCCGGGCAGGGCCAGGGCGGCGGGCGCTACTACGCGGTCGGCCGGCTCAATTACAGCGTGCTGGACAAGCGGCTGGTCGATTCCGTCATCGGCGTCGAGTACGACGGCTGCTGCTGGATAGGCCGCGTCGTGCTGCAGCGCTCGCAGACCGGTACGGGCACTACGGACACCCGGATCATGTTCCAGCTGGAGCTGGTGGGTTTCTCCCGCATAGGCGCCAACCCCCTGGAAACCCTCAAGTCAAATGTCCCGCGCTACCAGTACCTGCGTGAGAAAATCGAGGCTCCAAGCCGCTTTACCACTTATGACTAATCACCGCTTTGTTCCAGAATTTTTCTCGGGCCTGCCGCGCCTCGCCGGGACGGCGTTCGCGCTCGCCATGCTGCTGACGGCGCAGGCGCAAGCACAGGGGCTGAGGCCCTCCGCGCCGCTGCGCCTGTCGTCCGATCCGGCCGCGCGGGCCCCGGCTGGTCAGCGCCAGGCCGATTTCATCGTCGCGGTGGTGAATTCCGAGCCCATCACCAACAGCGAGGTCCGCCTCAAGCTGATCCGCACCGAGCAGCAAATCCTCCAGCAGGGCACGGCGCTGCCGCCGCGCAGCGAACTGGTGGTGCAGGTCCTGGAGCGCATGATCAGCGACAAGGCGCAGCTGCAGCTGGCGCGGGCTTCCGGTGTGCGGATCGATGAAAGCGCGATCCAGGCCGCGGTCCAGAGCGTCGCGACCCAGAACCAGATTACCGTGGACGAGCTGCGCAGCCGCCTGAAGGCGGACGGCATCGACTACACGCAGTTCCGCTCCGAAGTGCGCGACGAGCTTTTGGTGGGCCGCCTGCGCCAGCGCGAACTCGAGTCGCGTGTCAGCGTGACCGAGCAGGAGATCGACCAATTCCTGCGCGACCAGGAAGGCGGCACCGCCGAAGCTTCTGCCCTGGCCCTCAACCTGGGTGAGATCCTGGTGGCGGTGCCCGAGAACGCCACGCCCGAGCAGGTCGCGGCGCTGCAGGCCCGAGCCCAGCAGGTGGTCGACCGTGCCCGCGCGGGCGGCGATTTCGCCGCGCTGGCGGCCGAGTTCTCCGCTTCGGCCACACGCGCGACTGGCGGCCAGATGGGTCTGCGCACCGCGGACCGTTATCCTCCGCTTTTTGTGGATGCCACCAAAAACCTGCAAACCGGCGGAGTGGCCGGCCCGGTGCGAAGCGGGGCGGGCTTTCACATCCTCAAGGTGATTGAAAAGCGCCAGGGCGGCATGCCGGGCGCGACCGTGACGCAGACCCATGCCCGGCACATCCTGCTGCGGCTGAACCCCAAGGTGACGGAAGCCGCCGCGACCGAAAAGCTCGCTGAATTCAAGAAGCGTATCCAGGCCGGACAAGCCGATTTTGCCGCCCTCGCCCGCGAGAACAGCGATGACGGCTCGGCCAAGGAAGGCGGCGACCTGGGCTGGGCCAGCCCAGGCATGTTTGTGCCCGAGTTCGAAAAAGTCATGAACAGCCTGGCGCCCAACCAGGTGTCCGATCCGCTGGTGTCGCGCTTCGGCGTGCACATCATCCAGGTGCTGGAGCGCCGCGACACCCAGCTCTCGCAGCGCGACCAGCGCGAGATCGCGCGCAACGTGCTGCGCGAGAAGAAACAGGGCGAAGCCTACGCACTCTGGGCCCAGGAGGTCCGTGGCCGCGCGTATGTGGAGTACCGTGAACCGCCGCAGTGAGATGGCCCCCACGGTCGCTCACTGCGTGTAGCCTGCGGCTTCTCCCTGCCCCTTTCATTATGAGAGGGGCCGCCCGCCTGTGGCCCGGCAAAGCCGGTTCCACGGCTCATGCTGATTTAACGGGTAAGGCCGCTGCATCGTGAAACACATTCCTCGCAAACGCTTTGGCCAGCATTTCCTGACTGACCAGGGCATCATCGAAGGCATAGTCCAGGCGATCGCGCCGCGGCCTGGTCAGGCTGTGGTCGAAATCGGGCCCGGGCTGGCCGCCCTGACGCAACCCCTGGTCGAACGCCTGGGCAAGCTCACGGTGATCGAGCTGGATCGCGACCTGGCCCGGCAGCTGCGCGAGCATCCCCAGCTCAGCGTGGTCGAGTCCGACATCCTCAAGGTCGACATCCATGCGCTGGCGGGCACCGCCTGCGCGGCGGGGCAAAAACTTCGGGTCGTCGGCAACCTTCCGTACAACATCTCCACGCCCATCCTGTTTCACCTGCTGGGCGCCGTGGACGTGATTGAAGACCAGCACTTCATGCTGCAAAAGGAAGTGATAGACCGCATGGTGGCGACGCCTGCCACCGGCGATTACGGCCGGCTCAGCGTGATGCTGCAGTGGCGCTACGCCATGGAAAATGTGCTGTTCGTGCCGCCGCAGAGCTTTGACCCGCCGCCGCGCGTGGACAGCGCCGTGGTGCGCATGGTGCCGCATGCGGCACCGCCGGCGCTGGACGCCAGGCTGCTCAGCGAGCTGGTGCAGGTGGCTTTCAGCCAGCGCCGCAAGCTGCTGCGCCACACCCTGGGCCAGTGGCTGGCCGCGCGCGGCTTTGGCGGGACCTTTGACGTGCAGCGCCGCGCGGAAGAGGTGCCGGTGGCCGAGTACGTGGCGCTGGTGCAGGCGCTGCAAGCCTGAACGCCCGCATTCGGCATAAAAAAAGCCCGTCGTCGACGGGCTTTTTTGCGGGCGCCAGCGGCGCCCATTTCCATTTGGTTTACTTCAAGCAGCGGCGAGCCAGTAACCCGCGTTAAACGGGCTGCTCATACGCAATGCCAGAGGTGACACGTCCACCAGTTTGTCGGTAGGCATGACTTCTTCACCTTCTGCAACTGCTTGCTGGGCCTCATTCGCCCGATCCCCTTGGCCGATGTCTGGGGAGCGGGCTACAGAAAAGAATAGAAGCATCTGAACGGTATCTTTCGATCCGCCCAGTAGTCCGAGGCATCCCGGAAGATGTCGAGCAGCTGCTCGCGCGCTTCCTTGTCAAATTTGGCGTTGGCCGGAATCTGCTCGAGCACGACGATGAAGCCGGGCTGCGGGCCCGACTTGTGGACCAGGTCCGTCATGCAGTCGTACAGCGCGTCGAAATTCTTGCCGAAGTGGGCCGGGAAGGTGTACTGCGCCGCAATCATGTCCAGCACGTCCTGCTTGCTCTGGGCATTGCCCAGGTTGGCGTACAGGAAATGCTGGTTCAGATGCGTCGCGGCATCCTGCAGGTCCTGCACCCGGAAGGCGCGTATGGATTGAACGATATTGGGCCGCACGCCGCGCAAGGGCGTTTCGCTGTCCTTGCGCACCGGCGTTTCGTTGTCCCGACGAAGTGGTGTATCCATCTCCGCTACTCTTTCTCTGAAGTCAAAAACTCGTAATAACAACCACAGCTCATTTACTGAACGATTCTGCGAAAACTCGCATAGTGGTCGTCGGTGTAATAACAGGCATCCGGGGCGGTGGGTTTCAAGCCGCCACAAACAATGCGCCGGGCTCCCCGGCTGCGTTCATTGGGCGTTCGGACGGTGTATTCGCGGTAGTAACCGCGACGGTTGGCCGGAAGAAGTCGCTCCCGGTTGCCAAACACCACGCCGTCCTTGTCATGCCTGAACGGCCCACCCTGGTAAATCAGCGTCATCATGTCGCGCCCTTGCGGGGGCAATTGGGCCGCTGCGATCGTGCCGACCGGCGCCGGTGAATCCGCGCCCTTGGCCTGCACCACGCTGGGGATCAGCCCGCTCAGGCTGGTTGCCAAGACCAGCAGGCCGGCCATTCTGGCTGCCTGCCGACGTCCCCACCCATTGCGCAACATGAAAAAGAAGCCTTTCCTGAACCCAGGGTCCGCCCGCCGATTTCGGGTTAACCCTTAAATTTCAAGAGAGCTAGTTTGCCGCAAGTGGCCGGAAAACGCAAGTGGCTGCTGAAAATTTAGGCAGTAAAGAGCGGGGTTACTGCCTAAATAAGTTAGTACTGGCTATCTAATTAGGGCTTATCGGGCCGCGTTAGCGTCCGCTACCGTGAGGGCCGTCATGTTGACGATGCGGCGCACCGTGGCGGTGGCGGTCAGGATGTGCATGGGTTTGTTCGCGCCCAGCAACACGGGGCCGATGGCGATGTTGCCGCCGGCTGCCGTTTTGAGCAGGTTGTACGAAATATTGGCCGCATCAATATTGGGCAGCACCAGCAGGTTGGCCTCGCCGGCCAGCGTGCTGTTGGGCATGATCAGGCCGCGCGCGTCGGCGTCCAGCGCCATGTCGCCGTGCATCTCGCCGTCGACTTCCAGCCAGGGCGCTTTTTCGCGCAGCAGTTCCAGCGTACGGCGCATCTTCAGGGCGCTGGGCAGGTTGGAAGAGCCGAAGTTCGAGTGCGACAGCAGGGCCGCCTTGGGCTTGATGCCGAAGCGCATCATTTCCTCGGCGGCCATGGTGGTGATCTCGGCGAGCTGTTCGGCCGTCGGGTCGCAGTTGACGTGGGTGTCGAGCAGGAAGACCTGGCGGTTCGGCAACAGCAGGCCGTTCATGCAGGCATAGGTGTTGACGCCCTCGCGCTTGCCGATGACCTGGTCCAGGTAGTCCAGGTGGTGGGCCGTCGTGCCCCAGGTGCCGCAGATCAGGCCGTCCACGTCGCCCTTGTGCAGCAGCATGCCGGCGATCAGCGTGAGGCGGCGGCGCATCTCGATCTTGGCGATCTGCACGGTGACGCCGCGGCGCTCCATCATGCGGTGGTAGGTCTGCCAGAAGTCGCGGTAGCGGTGGTCTTGTTCGACGTTGACCACGTCGTAGTCGAGCTCTTCCTTCAGGCGCAGGCCGAATTTCTCGATGCGCTGGGCGATGATGGCGGGCCGGCCTATCAGCGTCGGCCGTGCCAGGCCTTCGTCCACCACGATCTGGCAGGCGCGCAGCACGCGTTCTTCCTCGCCCTCGGCGTAGGCCACGCGCTTGCGGCTGGCGGCCTTGGCGGCCGCGAAGATCGGCTTCATGACCGTGCCCGAGGCATAGACAAAACTCTGCAGCTTGTCGCGATACGCGTTCATGTCCTGGATGGGCCGCAGGGCCACGCCGCTGTCGGCCGCCGCCTGCGCCACCGCAGGTGCGATCTTCATCATGAGGCGCGGGTCAAAGGGCTTGGGAATCAGGTATTCGGGGCCGAAGGCGAGCTTCTCGCCCACATAGGCGGCTGCCACAACTTCACTCTGCTCGGCCTGCGCGAGTTCGGCGATCGCATGCACGGCCGCGATTTCCATCTCGACGGTGATGGTCGAGGCGCCGGCATCCAGCGCGCCGCGGAAGATATAGGGAAAGCACAGGACGTTGTTGACCTGGTTGGGATAGTCGGTGCGGCCGGTCGCCATGATGGCGTCGTCGCGCACGGACTTGACGTCCTCGGGCGTGATTTCGGGATTCGGGTTGGCTAGCGCCAGGATGATGGGCTTGGCCGCCATCTTGGCGACCATGTCCTTCTTGAGCACACCACCGGCCGACAGTCCCAGGAAGATGTCCGCGCCCGCGATCACGTCGCTGAGCGTGCGCGCGTCGGTCTTCTGCGCGAACTGGATCTTGTCCTCGTCCATCAGTTCGGTGCGGCCTTCATAGACCACGCCGGCCAGGTCGGTGACGAACACGTTTTCACGCTGAATGCCCAGCTTGAGCAGCAGGTTCAGGCAGGCCAGCGCCGCGGCGCCCGCGCCGGAGGTCACCAGCTTGACCTGGCCGGGGCCCTTGCCGACCACCTTGAGCGCATTCAGCACCGCCGCGCCCACCGTGATGGCCGTGCCGTGCTGGTCGTCGTGGAACACCGGGATCTTCATGCGCTTGCGCAGCTCGCGCTCCACATAAAAACAGTCGGGCGCCTTGATGTCTTCCAGGTTGATGGCGCCGAAGGTCGGCTCCAGCGAGGCGATGATGTCGACCAGTTTGGCCGGGTCTTTTTCGTCGATCTCGATGTCGAACACGTCGACGCCGGCGAACTTCTTGAACAGCACGCCTTTGCCTTCCATGACCGGCTTGGAGGCCAGCGGGCCGATGTCGCCCAGGCCCAGCACGGCGGTGCCGTTGGTCACCACGGCCACGAGATTGCCGCGGCTGGTGTACTTGAAGGCGTTGTTCGGGTCCTTGACGATCTCTTCGCAGGGCGCGGCGACGCCGGGGGAGTAAGCCAGTGCCAGGTCGCGCTGGTTGGTCAGCTGCTTGGTTGCCGCGATGGCCACCTTGCCGGGGGTCGGAAACTCGTGGTATTCAAGGGCGGCGCGGCGCAGTTCAGCGCGTTTTTCTTCACGGTCGGCGGGCGTCGCGGCGGTGGGTGTCGGCATCAGCAGGGTCTCCAGCGGAAACGGTCGGGCGACCGTCAATTTCTTGTAAGGGTCTGGATTGTAGGCCGTTGGACGGGAAAACCCTAGTAAGTGAATCTACGCAAAAAGGTGGATCGCTTTTGACTTTTCAGCATGGAAAGCCGTATTGCCGCGAAGCTGGTTCACGATAACAGCGCGTAGATGTTTTTTGGGCGCTTTAAGCGCGAAATACTGAACGGAGCGGCCGGGCGCGCAGCCCGGCCGTTCAACGCGCCACGCCCAGCAACTGGTCCAGGCGCTCGGGCTGATCGCGCAGCGCCTGGGCCGTGCCCGTGTGCACCACCATGCCGCGGTCCAGCACCACGGCGCTGTCGGAAATCGCCAGGATGGCCTGCGGGTGCTGCTCCACGATGATGGCGCTCAGGCCCTCTTCGCGCGTGATGCGGCGTATGGCGCGCAGCAACTCTTCCACGATGATGGGCGCCAGGCCTTCCAGCGGCTCGTCGAGCAGCAGCAGTTTCGGATTCAGCACCAGCGCCCGGCCCACGGCCAGCATCTGCTGCTCGCCGCCCGACAGCTGCGTGCCCAGATTGGTCTTGCGCTCGGCCAGGCGCGGGAACATGGCGTACACCCCATCGGGGTTCCACTTGCCCGGCCGCGCCACCGCCGTCAGGTTCTCGTGCACCGTCAGCGACTTGAAGATGTTGCGCTCCTGCGGCACCCAGCCTATGCCGGCCGCTGCGCGTTCGTGCGAGGGCAATTGGTGCAGCGCGACTATGGCCGGACCCGCGCCGAAAGAGATGGACCCGCCGTGCTGGCGGGTCGCTCCCGCCAGGGTGTTGATCAGCGTGGTCTTGCCGGTGCCGTTGCGGCCCAGCAGCGCGAGGGTCTGGCCCTCACCCAGCGTGAACGAGACCTCGTGCAGCACCACCGCTTCGCCGTAGCCGGCGCGCAGTTTGTCGACCTTGAGCAGTTCAGCCATGGGCCACCTCCCCATGCTCCTCGCCATGGCCCAGGTAGACCGCCTTGACCTGCGGGTCGGCTGCGATCTGCTCGGGCGTGCCCTCGGTCAGCAGCGTGCCGTTGACCAGCACCGTCATGGTGGTGGCAAAGCTGAACACCAGGTCCATGTCGTGTTCGATCAGCAGCACCGAGACATCGGCGGGCAGCGCGGCCACGGTTTGCAGCAGCTCCTCGCGCTCGCCGGCCGGCACGCCCGCCACGGGTTCGTCCAGCAGCAGCACGCGCGGCTCGCAGGCCAGCGCCACGGCGATCTCCAGCAGGCGGCGCTTGCCGTAGGCCAGCACGCGGGTCGGCTGGTCCATCACCTCCGTCAGGTGAAACTGTTCCAGCAACTGTTCGCAGCGCTCGGCCACGGCCCGGTTGCGGCCCAGCGCCTGCCACCATTTCGCGCCCAGGCCCACCTGCTGCGACACGGTGAGCGCCAGCGTCTGCAGCGGCGTGAGCGAGTCAAACAGCTGGTTGATCTGGAAGGTGCGCACCATGCCGCGCTTGACGCGCTGGTGCGGCGCCAGCCGCGTGATGTCCTCGCCCTCGAGGAAGATGCGGCCCTCGGTGGGTTGCAGCACGCCCGTCAGCAGGTTGACCAGCGTGGTCTTGCCCGCGCCGTTCGGGCCTATCAGCGCATGGCGCGCGCCGCGCCGCAGGTTCAGGCTCACATTGTTGGTGGCGGCGATGCCGCCGAAGCGCATCACCAGGCCTTGCGCGGACAGCACCGCGTCCTGGGCCGGCGCGCTCATGGCCGGCCCCCGCGCCGCGGCAGCCAGGTCCAGGGCCGGACCAGGCGTTCGCGGCCCACCAGCACCAGCACCACCAGGAACAGGCCTATCCAGAAGGTCCAGTACTGCGGCGTGATGGACGAGAGCGCGTCCTGCATCAGCTTGAACACAATCGCCCCGGCCACGCCGCCATACAGCCAGCCCACGCCGCCCACCACCAGGATCAGCAGCACATCGGCCGAGCGGTGGAATTCAAACAAATCCAGCGAGGCAAAGCCGGTGGTCTGCGTCAGCAGCGCGCCGGCCGCGCCCGCCACACCGGCCGCCACCGTGTAAACCACCGCCAGCCGGGACGCGACCGGAATGCCGATCGCCATGGCGCGCAGGCGGTTGTCGCGTATGGCCTTGAGCGTCGCGCCCAGCGGTGAATGCACCAGGCGGCGCATCAGCACAAACAGGACCAGCAGCACGGCCAGCGAGTAATAGGCGCCAGTGCGGCCCGAAAGGTCGAATTCGAAGCGGCCCAGCAGCGGGCCCATGACCACGCCTTGCAGGCCGTCGGCCCCGCCGGTCAACCAGTCCAGCTTGTTGGCCAGCTCCAGCAAAATCAGCGCCACGCCCAGCGTCACCATGAGCCGCGTCAGGTCGCTGCCGCGCAGGATGGTCAGCGAACAGACCGCGCCCAGCAGCGTGGCGGTGGTGACGCCCACGGCCAGACCCAGCAGCGGGTCGGGCATGACCAGCTTGGCGAACAGTGCCGCGGCATAACCGCCTATGCCGAAGAAGGCCGCATGGCCCAGCGAAACGATGCCGGTGTAGCCCAGCACCAGGTCCAGCGACACCGCGAACAGCGCGACGATGGCGATCTCGTTGATCAGGGACGCATGGCTGGGCATCAGCACCGGTGCGGCGAAGGCGATGAGCCAGAGCACCGGCTCCCAGGGTTTCCAGCGGCTGCTTTTGAGCAGCGATATCTGGGTGTTGCTCATGCTATTTGCCTCCCTTGCGCACAAAGAGGCCCTGCGGCCGCCAGATCAGGATCACGATCATCAGGCTGTAGACGATAAAGGCGCCCAGCTTGGGGATGTAGTACTTGCCCGCCACGTCGGCGATGCCCAGCAGCAGCGCGGCCAGCAGCGGCCCGGTGATCGATGAGGTGCCGCCCACGGCCACCACGATCAGGAAATAAATCATGAACTTGAGCGGAAAGCCCGGGTCCAGGCCCAGCACCTCGGCGCCCAGCGCACCGCCCAGGCCGGCCAGGCCCGAGCCCACGGCGAAGGTCGAGAGGAACACGATGTTGACGTTGATGCCCAGGCCGGCGGCCACGCGCTGGTCGTCGACCGAAGCGCGCAGCCGGCTGCCGAAGCGCGTGCGCGCCAGCAGGTATTGCAGGCCCACCGTCAGCGCCGCGCAGACCGCGATGATGAACAGCCGGTAGTGGCCCATGCCCAGCATCCAGGCGCCGCTGCCGATCTCGGTGCGGCCCTTGAGCCATTGCGGCAGCTGCACGATTTGCTGCGTCGAGCCGACAAAATAGTCCACGCTGGCCACCGCCATGAACACCAGGCCTATGGAAAACAGCACCTGGTCCAGGTGCGGCTTGTTGTACAGCGGCCGGTACAGCGTGCGCTCCAGCACGCCGCCCAGCAGCGCCGAGCCGATAAAGGCCAGCGGCAGGCACAGCAAAAAGGGCACGCCGAAATGCTGCATCAGCAGCACGGTGATGTAGCCGCCGGCCATGGCGAAGGCGCCGTGCGCGAGGTTGATGAAATTCATCAAGCCCATGGTCACCGCCAGGCCCACCGCCAGGATGAACAGCAGCATGCCGTAGGCGATACCGTCAAAAAGAAGGGTCAGCATGCTTTGGCCGGAGGATCAGTGTTTGCTTGAAAGAGGTCCATGCCAGGAACGGCGCGGAACCGGCTTTGCCGGGCCGCAGAGGTTGCCCCCAGCAGGGGGGAGGCGACGCGAAGCGGCGCTTCGGGGGGTTACTTATTCTTCCCGGGGTCTTTCACGTCCTTGATCACGTCAAATTCCACGTTGTAAAGCTGGCCGTCCTTCTTCTCGACCTTGCGCAGGTAGACGTCCTGCACGATGTCGCGCGTCTGCGCGTCGATGAAAATCTTGCCGCGCGGGCTTTCAAACAGCTGGCCCTTCATGGCCGCGAGCAGCGCGTCGCCGCCGCCCTGGCCCTTGCTGGTCTTGAGCGCTTCATAAATCACGCGCATGCCGTCATAGCCGCCGACGGCCATGAAGTTGGGGCGCAAGCCCTTGTTGGCCTTGGAAAAAGCCTCCACAAACTTCTTGTTCACGGCTGAAGGGTGGGCCGCCGAGTAGTGGTGCGAAGTCACCACGCCCAGCGCGCCATCGCCCATGTCGTTGAGCTGGTCGTCGTCCGTCACATCGCCGGTGGCGATCAGCCGTATGCCGGCCTTGTCCAGGCCGCGCTCGAGGAACTGCTTCATCACCGCGGCGCCCGCGCCCGAAGGCACAAAGACAAACAGCGCGTCGGGTTTGTTGTCCCGCACCTTTTGCAAAAAGGGCGCGAAGTCGGGGTTGCGCAGCGGCACGCGCAGTGCGTCGGTCACTTCGCCGCCGTTGAAGGTCAGGCGGTCCTTGAAGAATTTTTCGGCGTCTATGCCGGGGCCGTAGTCGGACACCAGCGTGACCACCTTCTTGATGCCGTTCTTGGGCGCCCAGTCGGCCAGCGCGACCGAGACCTGCGGCAAGGTGAAGCTGCTGCGCACGATGTAGGGCGAGGCTTGCGTGATGCTGGAGGTCGCCGCCGCCATCACCACCATGGGCGTCTTGGACTGCGTCGCGATGGGCGCGGTGGCCAGGGCCGAGGGCGTGATACCGAAACCGGCCAGCACATTGACCTTGTCGTTGACCACCAGCTCCTGCGCCAGGCGGCGCGTGGTGTCCGGCAGCGAGGTGTCGTCCTTCACGATCAGCTGTATCTTCTTGCCCGCCACGGTGTCGCCGTTTTGCGCCATGTAAAGCCGCGCGGCCGCCTCGATCTGCCGGCCGGTGGTGGCCTGCTGGCCCGTCATCGGCAGGATCAGGCCTATCTTGAAGGTGTTGTCCTGGGCCAGCACGGGGCCGGCGGCAAGTGTGGCGGCCGCCAGCGCGGCAGCGGTAAGAAAGCTACGTTTTTTCATGTTTGTCTCCTGGTGATTTTTCGGTGCTTGCCGCTGCGTCCCGGCATGCGGCTGCAAAACGCTGCGAGTCTAGTATGAGTGCGGTATCTGCACAAATGTTCTTTATGCGAACACGATTGGCTTTTATTCTGTCGCGGGTCATCCCCTGGTTCGACACCCGCTGATGGACGTTGCGCGATCATCGCGCGCATGGCCCGGTGATCGCACACAAGTTGCCTTGTCAAAGGTCAGGCCGGTAGGAAGAGTCCAGCGTCACCGAGCCGACCACCCGTGAGACACAGGCGCACAGCCGCGTGTTCCCCTGTTTTTCATGCTCGCTCAGAAAAACGTCGCGGTGGTCGATCTCGCCGTCCAGCGCCAGCACGTCCAGCGTGCACAGGCCGCACTCGCCGCGCTTGCAGTCGGACACCGCCTCCACGCCGGCCAGCTCCAGCGCGTCCAGCAGGCTGCAGTCGGCCGGCACGGTGATGTCCAGCGCATGGCGCGGAATTAGCACCCGGAAGGCCTGCGGCGCAAAACGGCCGCTGTTGCCGAAGGTCTCGTAACGCAGGTCGGTCGCCGGCCGGCCCGAGGCTTCCCAGGCGTGGCGTGCCGCGTCCAGCATGGGCACGGGGCCGCAGACATACATCTGCGCGCCGGCCGGCAAGGCCGCGATCTCGGCGGCGAAATCGATGCGCGCGTCGACGGCCGCATGCAGCCGCGGGCCCAGGCAGGCTTGCAGCGCCTGGCCGTAAGCCAGCTCGGCTTCGCTGCGCACGCCGTACAGCATGCGCAGCGGCCGGCCCGATGGCGCGCAGCGACCGGCCAGCGACTGGGCCATGCCCAGCAGCGGCGTGATGCCTATACCGCCGGCCACCAGCAGGTAGGCCGGCGCGTTGAGGTCCAGCGGGAAATGGTTGTGCGGCCCGCTCAGTTGCAGCCGGTCGCCGGCGGCCAGCTGCCACATCGCGCGCGAGCCGCCGCGGCCGTCGTCCAGCCGCTTGACCGCGATGCGCCACGTTTGCCCGTCGGGCTCGCCGACCAGGGAATAGGAGCGCTGCTGCGGCCTGCCGCCCACCAGCAGCTGCACCTGCAGGTGGCTGCCGGGTTCGTGGCGCGGCACGCCCTGCCCGCCCGCGGGGCGTATGCGGAACTCGCGCACGGTGGGCGTGAGGTCTTCAAAGGAATCAATGACCGCGTCGGTCCAGCTGGCGTTGGCTTTCATTCACTTCTTTCTTATGAGACGCACGCCCGGCATCTGGTCCAGGTTGTGGCTGGCCACGGCGGCGCGCAGGTTGCGTTGGGCCAGGCGCGAGTGCTCGCGCATGATGGCTTCGGCGCGCGAGCCTTCACGCTGCTCGATGGCGTCCAGCACCTGGCGGTGCTGGTCCTGCGCCACGATGAGCATGTCGCGCGCGCGCGGCGAGTTGGCCTGCACCACCACAAAGCCCGAGGCCGAGGCAAACGGCAGGCTGGAGACGCGGTCCAGTTCTTTCGCGATCACCTCGCTGCCCGCCATCTCGCTGAGCAGCGCGTGAAAACGCTCGTTGAGCGCCACATAGTCCGAAAACGCCTCGTCGTTCAGGGCCGGCTGGCTCAGCACCGCGTCGATGCGGTTCAGGCATTCGCGCGCTTCGCCCAGCACCACCGTGGGCGCGCCGCGCTCGGCCGCCAGCCGCGCCGACAGGCCTTCAATCGTGCCGCGCAGCTCGATCGCTTCGGACACGTCGCGCTCGGAAAAGGTGCGCACCGCGAAACCGCCATTGGGCAGCGATTCGAGCAGGCCTTCCTGCTCCAGCCGCATCAGCGCGGCGCGTATGGGTGTGCGCGAAACGCCCAGCTTCTCGACGATGGACAGCTCGGCGATGCGCGCGCCGCCGGGCAGCTCGCCCGCCAGGATCATCTCGCGCAGCTGCAGCTGCGCCCTCACCTGCGCGCTTTCCAGGCTGTTGTTGGGGGCGGCAGCTGGGTTGGCGGCGTTGGCCATAGGGAGTGCTTTCACCATGGGGGTCAGGCCGCCAGGCGGATCGGAATCACAGGCGCAGGCGGTGCTTCCTGCGCAATCATGCGGTCTATCAGGCGCCTGGCCCACATGGAGCCGGCATCGATGTTGAGGTTGTAAAACTGGTGGTCCGGGTGTTCCTCAATCGCGACCTGCTGGGCTTCCAGCACATGCTCGTCCTCGCGGAAGATGCCGGCCACGCCCTCGCGCAGCTGGTGTGTCAGGCGCTGCTCGCCCAGGCAGTAGTTGCGCGCGAAGGCCCAGAAGTAGTGGCAGCTGCCGTCGGTCTCGGGCGTCACGGTGTTCAGCACAAAGCCGTTGACGCCCTTGCTGCGGTCGCCCGGCTGTCCGTCTTTGGGCGGCGCGCCCGAGCCGGCCTCGGCCACGCCGACGTCGATGTTCACGGTGCAGGGCGCTTCGAACCGGATGATCTGCCAGCGGTCCACCTTGCCCCTGTAGCCGCGTGCGTGTTCGATCTGCCCGGCCCAGAAGGGCGGCGCGGCTATGTTTTCCATCCAGCGCGTCACGGTGGCGCTGCGGTCGCCGTGCGTGGCCACAAAAGGCGCCTCGGCCACGGCGCGCTGGCCAATGCTGGAGCCGTGCACAAAGGTCTCGTGGGTCAGGTCCATCAGGTTGTCCACTACCAGGCGGTAGTCGCACTTCACGGTGATCAGCTTGCCGTCGCCGGCCCAGTCCGGATCGTCGTTCCAGTGCATGTCGGGCACCAGCGCCGGATCCGCCTTGGCCGGGTCGCCGGGCCAGATCCAGACGAAGCGGTGCTTTTCCACCACCGGAAAAGCGCGCACGCAGGCCGAGGGGTTCAGGGTTTCCTGGCTGGGCATATGGGTGCAGCGGCCCTGGGCGTTGTAGACCAGGCCGTGGTAGCCGCAGGTCACTTCGTCGCCGTCCAGCGAGCCCATGGACAGCGGCAGCAGCCGGTGCCAGCAGGCATCTTCCAGCGCGGCCACCTGGCCGTCGGTGCGGCGGAACATCACGAGTTTTTGCTTGCAGATGGTGCGCGCCAGCAGCTTGCGGCCGACTTCAACGTCATAGGCGGCGGCATACCAGGCGTTGAGCGGAAAAGTGGGTTTTTTGGTATCCATGGATACTCAATGTATACATAAATAGCCAAAAAGCCAAGTAAAAGGTCGGAATTCAGGGTAAATACGAAGTCATTGTATTCAATGAGGCTGTTTCCAGCTGGAATACCATGATGCCTGTATCTGCCAATTCGCCAACCCTGGAGACTTTCCCATGACCGCCAAACTACCCGCCCGTTATGACCATGTCGGCAGCTTTTTGCGCCCGCAATACCTGCTGGAAGCCCGCGAGCAGAAAGCCAAGGGCCAGATCACGCCCGAACAGCTGCGCAAGGTTGAAGACCAGGCCATCACCGAAATCGTGAAGTTCCAGGAAGACGTGGGCCTTAAAAGCATCACCGACGGCGAATTCCGCCGCACCTACTTCCACATCGATTTCCTCGAGCAGATCGGCGGCGTGAAGACCGACATCCCGGTCACCATACAGCGGCCCGACGGCAGCATGGAACTGGCGCCGCCCGTGATGCGCGTGATCGACAAGGTGCGCCACGTGAAGGACATCCAGCTCGCCGACTTCCAGTACCTCAAAAGCCAGGTCAGCGCGGGTAACACGCCCAAGGTCACGATTCCCTCACCCACCATGCTGCACTTTCGCGGCGGCCGTGCCGGCATCAGCAAGGAGGCCTATCCCGAACTTGAACCGGATTTTTATGACGACGTGGCCAAGGCCTATGGCGACGAGTTGCGCAGCCTGGCCGCGGCCGGCTGCACCTACGTACAGATGGACGACACCAACCTGGCTTACCTCTGCGACGAAAAAATGCGCGAAGCGGCGCGCCAGCGCGGCGACGACCCCAACGAGCTGCCGCATCGCTACGCGAAGTTCATCAACAAGGTAGTCGCGCAAAAACCCGCCGGCATGACCCTGGCCATGCACCTGTGCCGCGGCAACTTCAAGAGCACCCACGCCGCGGCCGGCAACTACGAGCCGGTGGCCGAGGCGCTGCTCAAGGAGATGGACCTGGACGCCTATTTCCTCGAGTACGACGACAGCCGCAGCGGCGACTTCCGGCCGCTGCGCTACCTGCCCAAGGGCAAGACCGTGGTGCTGGGCCTGGTCACCACCAAGTTCGGTGAGATGGAAAGCAAGGACGACCTCAAGCGCCGCATCGAGGACGCCGCAAAATACGCGCCGCTGGAGCAGCTCGCGCTGTCACCGCAGTGCGGCTTCAGCAGCACGGTGCACGGCAACAACATCGCCGTCGAGGCGCAGCGCAACAAGCTTCGCTTGGTCGTGGAGACCGCACGCGAAGTCTGGGGTACGGCCTAAGCCGTATCCTCCAGCCGCACTAAGCCCTAGGCGCCCGCCGCTGCGGGCGCGGCCGCGCGCTGGCCGCCCCAGCGCTGCCAGGCTTTCTCATGGAAGAAAAAAGCAAAAGCCTGCACGCTCGGCTCCAGCAGGCTTAGCGTGATCGCCAGCAGAAAGCTGCCGGTTACCGCATAGGCGACCAGCGCCGCCACAGTCACGTGCACCACGTAATAGCTGGCAGTCTTTTTCAGGGTGGGCAGGTTGGCCCGCACAAGTTCAGTCATCAGCCTCTCCTTTGAAATAGCTAAAAACGATTGATTCGTTACCAATGGTAGAGATTGGCTAATTTTCTGGCCAATTGATTGGGCCTAAACAACCCATAGCGCCTGGGCCCGCAAACGGCCCACGCGCCGGCTATTTACAGATTGCAACATTTTGCGGGCCGCTTCACCGCCTGACCCAGTCGACATCAAAAAAGTGTGAAAAAACAAACAGATACGCGCTAAAGCTGCGTCCGAAACAGGGAAACTGTTGGACAGAATGAACCCAAAAGACTACAACCGGTTTACAACATTTTGTTGCAATCTGGCTTAAGGGTTTGCGCTTGTCCCGTCCTCATGTTTTGCTGCGCCAGGCTTGGGCCTGGTTTGTATGGGCTGCCTGCGCCGCCGGGGCTGCGCCTGCGCTGGCCCAGCTGCGGCCGGACGCCGGCACCCTGCTGGAGTCGCCCGGCTCCCTGCCCCAGCTGCCGCCGCGCGGCGAGCCGCCGCTGGAATTGCGGCCACCCCAGGCCACGCCGCCCGCCCCCGGTGCGGCGCGCATCACGCCGGCGGCTTTCAGCTTCACCGGCAACACGGTGTTCTCCAGCGAGCTGCTGGCCGCCCTGCTCGCGTCCCGCCTGAACCAGCCCACCGACATGGCCGGCCTGAGCGAAGCGGCCAACAGCGTCAGCGCCTACTACCGGCAAAAGGGCTACCTGCTCACGCAAGCCTATTTGCCCGAGCAGGCCTTCGCCGCCCAGGGCGGCAGCGTCACCATCGCCATCCTCGAAGCGCGCGTGGGCCGCGTCACCGTGCGCGTGGACGGCTCCGGCATTTCGCAGGCTTTCGCCGAAAGCCTGGTGGCCGGCCAGCTCAAGACGGGCGACGCCGTCACCGAATACGCGCTCGACAAACCCGTGCTGCTGCTGCGCGACCTGGCCGGCTTTGAGGCCGCCGCGACCGTCCAGCCCGGCGAGCGCCTGGGCCAGGCCGATGTGCTGGTCACCGTCCAGGCCAAGGGCCCGCGCATGGACGGCTCGGTCAGCATCGACAACCACGGCGCACGCACCGCCGGCGCCGTGCGCGCCGTGCTCAACGCCAATATCAACAACCTGCTGGGCCGCGGCGACGTGGTGGCATTGAGCGCCCAGCACAGCGATCAGGCCGGCTCCGCCCTGTATCGCCTCGGCTACACCGTGCCGGTGGGCAACTCCGGCACGCGGCTGGGCCTGAGTCTGGCGCGGCTCGATTACGCGCTGGGCAAACAGTTCGAGGCGTTGGGTGCCAGCGGCAGCGCCGACATCGCGGGCATCAGCCTGTCGCAGCCCCTGCTGCGCGGGCGCGGCGCAAATGTATACGGCTTCGTCAGCGCGGAACAAAAAAAGCTGGTCGATGAAACCCGCACGCCCGCGTTGAAAAGCGAACGCGACATCACCGCGCTCAGGCTGGGCTTGGCGGGCAATTTCGTCGACGAAGCGATGGGCGGCAGCGGCCTGAACAACTATGCCCTCAACCTCACGTTCGGCCGCCTCACGCTCAATGCGGCCGACCAGGCCCTGGACGACGGCCTGGGCGGCCTGCGCACGGCGGGCGGCTTCAGCAAGCTGAACCTGGAGTTCCAGCGCTCGCAGTTTTTCGATGCGCCCTACAGCGTTCACCTCGCGGCCCAGGCGCAGCTCGCCTCGAAGAACCTCAGCTCGGCCGAAAAAATGGTGCTGGGCGGGCCCAATGGCGTGCGCGGCTACCCGGTGGGCGAAGGCGTGGGCGACACGGGCTTCCTGCTCAACCTGGAGTCGCGCTACCAGTTCCCGCAAGCGCCGTGGGGCGAGCCCCTGACCTTGCTCGCCTTTTACGACTTCGGGCGCGTGCACTTCAACCGCAACGGCGCCACCGTGCCCGGCAACACCAACACCTTGAGCCTGGGCTCCTTTGGCGTGGGCGCCACGCTGGGCCGGCCCGGCAAGTTCCTCATCAAAAGCTACCTGGCCTGGCGCACCACGCCCGCGCAACCCTCCACCGGCGACCCGGACCGCGCACCGCGCGCCTGGCTGTCGGCCCAGACCTGGTTTTAGTACACCCCTTCATTCCGAATGCCCATCATGACCGCCACTGCATCCAACACCCACGCCACCTACCGCCCCTGGGCTGTGCGTACCGTGGTGGTCAGGATCTCGCGCAAGCTGCGTGCCACCTACCGCATCCGCAGCGGCCGCCGCCTGTCGCAGCTGCTTGCAACGCTGCTGGCCGCTGTCTCGCCCTGGGCTACCGCCTTGCCCGAAGGCGCGCAAGTCGTGGCCGGCCAGGCCAGCGTCAGCACGCCCTCGGCCAATGCCATGGTGGTCAACCAGGCCAGCGACAAGGCCGTGCTCAACTGGCAAAGCTTCAACATAGGCGCCGGCCAGTCCATGCAGTTCGTGCAGCCCGGCGCATCGTCCGTCGCGCTGAACCGCGTCATCGGCAACGGCGCCTCTTCCATCTTCGGCTCGCTCAGTGCCAACGGCCAGGTCTTCCTGGTCAACCCGTCGGGCGTGATGTTCGCGCCCGGCGCGCAGGTCAATGTGGGCGGCCTGGTCGCCTCCAGCCTGGACATCGGCAACGGGGACTTCATGGCCGGGCGCTACAGCTTCAGCGGCACGGGCACGGGCGCCGTCAGCAACTACGGCAGCATCAATGCCGCGCGCGGCGGCTATGTGCTGCTGGCCGCGCCGCAGGTCACCAACACCGGCGCCATCAGCGCCGAGGCTGGTTCCGTCGGCCTGTTGGCAGGCTCGCGTGTGTCGGTTGACGCTTCAGGCGCGGGGCTGGTGCGCTTCTCGGTGGACGCCGCGGCCGCGCAGGCAGCGATCAACAACAGCGGCAGCATCACGGCCGCGGGCGGCCAGGTGGCCGTGCTGGCCAGCGCCATGGGCGATGCGATGGCGACCGTCATCAACCAGTCCGGCGTGATACGCGCCAACTCGGCGGTGGAGCGCAACGGCACGATTGTGCTGAGCGGTGGCGGCACCGGCGTGGTCCATGTTTCGGGCACGCTGGACGCCAGCGGCGCGGCGGCAGGCCAGAGCGGCGGCACGGTGCAGGTGCTGGGCGACAAGGTGGCGCTCGACAGCGGCGCTTCCATCAATGTGTCCGGCGCCGCGGGCGGCGGCACCGCGCTGGTGGGCGGCGATTACCAGGGCTCCAATGCCGCCGTGCAGAACGCCTCGCGCACCTACATCGCGGCGGGCGCCACGGTGCGCGCCGACGCGACCGACAGCGGCAAGGGCGGCAAGGTGGTGGTTTGGGCCGACGGTGATACGCGCCACAGCGGCGCCATCAGCGCACGCGGTGGTGTGAACGGCGGTGACGGCGGTTTTGTCGAGGTCTCGGGCAAACAGCAGCTGGACCTGCACGGCAGCGTTGACGTGGCCGCGCCGGCCGGCACCGGAGGGCGGGTGCTGCTGGACCCGCAGGACATCCTGCTCAACGCCTCGGTCCAGCCCTCGCCGCCCAACAATGCCGACGGCACGCCCGACGTGGCTTTCGCCGACCCACCGGCCGCGAGCACCTACACCATCCAGGTCGCCGACGTCACCGGCTACAGCGAGCTCTACCTGCAGGCCACGAACAACATCACGCTGGCCAATGCGCTGGCCATGACGGCCGGCAACAAGGTCCGCTTTGAAGCCGGCAACATCATCGCCCTGAATGCCGCGCTGACGGCCTCCGGCGGCGTGAACCTCTCCGCCGCCAGCATCACCAGCATGGCGGCCGGCACCATCACCACCACCGGCGCGGCCAACACCAATGCCGGCAACGTCACCCTCAACGCGACCGGCACCATCAATCTGGCCGGCGCCATCACCGCCACCGGTGGTGCGGCCGGCGCCGGCAACCCGGGCCGCAGCGGCGGTGTCGTCAGCATCACAGGTGCGGGCGTCACGGTTGCCGCCATCACGGCCAACGGCTCCGCTGGATCGGGCGCGGGGCAAACCGGCGGCGCCGGCGGCAACATCGGCATTACCTCCACCAATGGCATCAGCGCTACCGGCACCCTCACGGCCAGCGGCGCCAGTGGCGGCGCCGGCCCTTCGGTGGGCGGCAACGCGGGCAGCATCAGCGTGGCCAACAGCGGCGCCGGCAATATCGCCATCGGCGCGCTCACCGCGAGCACCGGCAATGCCGTGACCACAGGCGCGGGCGGCGCGGCCGGCAGCATCTCGGTCACCAACAGCGCCGCCGGCGCCAGCCTGGGCACCGGCAACATCACCACGACCGGCGGCGCCAACGGCGACGGTGGTTCGGTCACGCTCAACTCTGCCGGTGCGCTGAGCGCGGGCACTGTCACCAGCAGCGGCGGCGGGACGCTGGCCAATACCTCGGGCCGCAATGCCGGCGCGATCAATATCACGGCAGCCGGCGCCATCACCGCGCTGGGCGCTGTGGCGGCCAGCGGCACCGGCGCCAACACGGCCGGCAACGGCGGCAATGCGGCCGCGGTCTCCATCACCGCGACAGGCGGCATCGCCGGTGCGGCCATCAGCGCCAGCGGCGGGGCCGGTGCGGGTGCCAATGCATCAGGCGGCAATGCCGCCGCTATCACCGTGACCAACAGCGGAAGCGGCAACCTGGTCACCGGCGCCCTGACGGCTCAAACCGGCGCGGCCACCGGCACCGGCGTTGCGGGCACAGCCGGCAGCCTGGCCGTCACCAACAACGCGGCCGGCGGCAACCTCAACACCGGCGCCATCAACACCGCGGGCGGCGCGGGCGGCAATGGCGGCGCGGTCACATTGGCCTCGCAGGCCGGCGTCACCGTGACCGGTACCCTGGGTACCAGCGGCACCGTGTTGGCTGCCGGCACGCGCGCCGGCAGCAATGCCGGCAACATCACGATCACGGGCGTGGACCGCTCAGTCACCGGTGCCATCACCGCCAGCGGCAGCGCGGCCAACGGCACCAACCAGGCCGGCGGCAATGCCGGTGTGGTCAGCATCACCGGCAGCGGCACACTGGGCACCGTGGCCATCGCGGCCTCGACCGGCGGCGCCACCGGCACAGGCACCGGCGGTACGGCCGGCAGCATCACACTGAGCGGCACAACGGTCGTGGCCGGCGCGCTGACCACCACGGGCGGCGCCAATGGCGACGGCGGCAATATCAGCGCCACCTCGACGGCCGGCGTGCTGACGACGGGCGCCATCATCACCAGCGGCGGCACGGCCAATGCGGGTACCTCGGGACGCAATGCAGGCAGCGTGACGCTGCAGGCCACGGGCGGCCTGCTCACCGGCACCACCATCACCGCCAGCGGCACCAGCGGCACGCTGACGGGTGACCAGGCCGGCGGCAACGGCGCGGCGATTTCCATCACCGGCAACAGCGGCATCACGGTCACCAGCCTGGTGGCCAGCGGCGGCTCGGCGGTCGGTACCAACGCGGCCGGCGGCAATGCCGGCAGCATCACGCTCAACAACAGCGGCAGCGGCAACATCGCCACCGGTACCCTGATCGCGCAGACCGGCAACGCGCTGGGTACAGGCGCGGGCGGCACGGCCGGCAGTGTCAGCGTCACTAACACCGCCGCCGCAGGAACACTCTCCACCGCGGCCATCACCACCACCGGCGGGATCAAGGGCAACGGCGGTAACGTCAGCCTCTCGGCCCTGGGCCAGGTGTCCGTGCTCAACAACAACATCAACACCAGTGGCGGCGTCACGGTCAGCGGCCTGGCCGGCCGCAATGCCGGCACGGTCACCATCAGCGGTGGCGGCCTCAATATGGGCACAGGCACCATCACGGCCAGTGGTGGCGCGGCAGCGGCCACGTCCAACCAGAAGGGCGGCGGCGGTGCAGCCGTCAGCATCACGAGCACCGATGCCGTGACCATCAGCACCATTACCGCCAGCGGCGGCGCGGGCGGCACCACCAACGGTGACGGCGGCGACGCCGGCAGCATTACGGTACAGAACAATTCGGCCACGACGGGCGCCATTGCACTGGGCGCGCTCACGGCGCGCACAGGTGCAGCGGCGGGTACAGGCGCGGGCGGCGCGGCCGGCAGCATCAGCGTCAGCAACAGCGCGGCCGGCGCCAACCTCAGCACCGGTGCCATAGACAGCAGCGGTGGTGCCGGCGGCAATGGTGGTGCGGTCACGCTGGCCTCGCAGGCAGGCGCCACGGTCACCGGAACACTGAACACCAGCGGCACGGTATTGGCCGGCGGCACCGGTGCGGGCCGCAGCGCCGGCAACATCACGGTGACCGGCGCCAACCGCTCCGTCACGGGAGCCATCACGGCCAGCGGCAGCGCCGGCCTGGGCACCAACCAGGCCGGTGGCAATGCCGGTGTGGTCAGCATCACAGGCAGCGGCACGCTGGGCACCAACACCATCAACGCCTCCACGGGCGCGGCCACCGGCACAGGCACGGGCGGCACAGCCGGCAGCATCACGCTGGGCGGCACAGCACTCAACGTCGGCGCGCTGACCACCACGGGTGGCGCCAACGGGGACGGCGGCAATATCAGCGCCACGTCAACAGCCGGCGTGCTGACGACGGGCGCCGTCATCACCAGCGGCGGCACGGCCAATGCGGGCACCTCGGGACGCAATGCAGGCAGTGTGACGCTGCAGGCCGCAGGCGGTTTGCTCACAGCAACCACCGTCACCGCAAGCGGCAGCAATGGCACGCTGGCGGGCGACCAGGCCGGCGGCAATGGCGCGGCCATCAGCATCACCGGCAACAACGGCATCACGGTCACCAACCTCGCGGCCAGCGGCGGCGCCGCAGTGGGCGCCAACGCGGCCGGCGGCAACGCCGGCAGCATCACCGTTAACAACAGCGGCAATGGCAACGTCAGCACCGGCACTTTGACCGTGCAAACCGGCAACGCGCTGGGCACGGGCGCCGGCGGCACGGCCGGCAGCGTCAGCGTGGCCAATACCGCGGCTGGCGGCACCCTGTCCACCGCGGCCATCACCACCACAGGCGGCACCAAAGGCAACGGCGGCAATGTCAGCCTGTCGGCACTGGGCCAGATTGCCACCGCCAACAACAGCATCAACACCAGCGGCGGCGCCACCATCAACGGCCTGGCCGGCCGCAACGCCGGCACGGTCACCATCAGCGGTGGCGGCCTCAACATGGGCACAGGTACGATCACGGCCAGTGGTGGCGCGGCAGCTGCCACGTCCAGCCAGAAGGGCGGCAGCGGCGCGGCCATCAGCATCACTAGCACCGATGCCGTGACCACCGGCGCCCTCAGCGCCAGCGGCGGCGCGGGCGGCACCACCAACGGCGACGGCGGCGATGCCGGCAGCATCAGCGTGCAGAACAGCTCCACCACGACCGGCGCGATCGCACTGGGTGCGCTCACGGCGCGCACCGGCGCGGCGGTGGGTACAGGTGCCGGCGGCGCGGCCGGCAGCATCAGCATCACCAACAACGCGGCCGGCGCCAACCTCGGCACCGCGGCAATAGACAGCAGCGGCGCGGCGGGCGGCAACGGCGGCGCGGTCGCGCTGGCGTCGCAGGCCGGGGTGACGGTCGCCGGCACGTTGAACACCAGCGGCACCGTGCTGGCCGGCGGCACCGGCGCCGGCCGCAATGCGGGCAATATCACGATCACGGGCGTGAACCGCTCGGTCACGGGCCTGGTCACCGCCAGCGGCAGTGCGGGCCTGGGTACCAACCAGGCCGGCGGCAATGCCGGTGTGGTCGGCATCACCGGCAGCGGCACCTTGGGCGTCGCCGCAGGCATCACGGCTTCGACCGGTGGCGCCACCGGCACAGGTGCGGGCGGTGCGGCCGGCAGCATCACGCTGAACGGCACAACCATCACGGCCGGTGCGCTGACCACCACGGGCGGCGCCAACGGCGACGGCGGCAATATCAGCGCCGCTTCAACCGCCGGCGTGCTGACGGCGGGCGCCGTCAGCACCAGCGGCGGCACGGCCAATGCCGGCACCTCGGGGCGCAATGCAGGTACCGTCACGCTGCAGGCCACGGGCGGCCTGTTGACCGGCACCACCGTCACCGCCAGCGGCACGGCGGGTACGGCCGCTGGCGACCAGGCCGGCGGCAACGGCGCGGCGATTTCCATCACCGGCAACAGCGGCGTCACGGTCACCAACCTGGCCGCCAGCGGCGGCGCAGCGGCCGGCACCAACGCGGCCGGCGGCAATTCCGGCAGCATCACGCTCAACAACAGTGGCAGCGGCAACATCAGCACCGGCACCCTGATCGCGCAAACCGGCAATGCGCTGGGCACGGGCGCGGGCGGCACGGCGGGCAGCGTCGGCGTCACCAACACGGCAGCAGCAGGAACGCTCTCCACCGCGGCCATCACCACCACAGGCGGCACCAAAGGCAACGGCGGCAATGTCAGCCTGTCGGCCCTGGGCCAGGTGTCCGTGCTCAATAACAACATCATCACCAGCGGCGGCACCACGGTCAGCGGCCTGGCCGGCCGCAATGCCGGCACGGTCACCCTCGGCGGCGCCGGCGTCAACCTGGGCACAGGCACCATTACCGCCTCGGGCGGCGCGGCCGCGGCCGGCGCCAATGAAAAAGGCGGCAGCGGCGCGGCCGTCGGCATCACTTCCAGCGGAACGGTCACCACGGCGGCGATCACCGCCAACGGCGGCGCGGGCGGCACGACCAACGGCGACGGCGGCAATGCCGGCAGCATCAGCCTGGCCAACACGGTGGCCGGCAATGTCACCATGGGCGCCCTCACCGCGCAAAGCGGCAATGCGGCGGGCACCGGTGCCGGCGGCACGGCCGGCAGCATCAGCGTGAGCAATGCCGCCGGCAACCTCACGACGGGTGCGATTTCCACCGTGGGCGGCACCTCGGGCCTGGGCGGCAATGTCAGCGTTTCAGCCGCGAGCGGCACCGTGACGGTGGGCGGCATCGCCACCTCTGGCGGCGCCGCCACCGGCACGGCCAACGGCCGCAATGCCGGCACTGTCGATATTTCGGGGGCCGGCGTCAGCACGGCCGCCATCTCGGCCAACGGCAGCAATGGCAGCGGCACGGGCGCGGGCGGCAACGGCGGCGCGATCACCGTGAGCTCCACGGCGGCCATCAACAGCAGCGGCACGCTGAACACCATAGGCGGTAACGGCGTGGGCGCCAACCAGGCCGGCGGCCAGGGCGCGGCGGTGTCGCTGGTGTCCACGGGCGGCAATGTGTCGGCCGCCGCCATCGTCACCTCAGGCGGCAACGGCGGCACGGGCGTGGCGGCGGGCGGCAACGCGGGCAGCATCACGCTCGATGCGGCGGGCGCAGCGCCCACCATCACGCTGGCCGGCGGCCTCACGGCGCTGGGCGGCAACCAGGTTGGCGGCGCGGTTTCGGGCGCCGGCGGCGCGATCCGCATCAAGGACGACGCCCTGCTCAACGCGGCCAGCATCACGCTGGACTCGCGCGGCGGCAATGCCGGTGCGGGCGTAGGCGCCAACATCCAGTTTGACGGCGCCGTCAACAGCCAGGCTTCGGGCCGCGCGCTGGTGCTGCAATCGGGCAACGGCGACGTGAGCATTGCCGGAACCACAGGCGCTGGCCTGGCCCTGTCGGCGCTGACCGTGACGGCCAACGACATCGCCGTGGGCGCCATAGGCGGCGCCTTGGCGGGTGTGACCGGTGCCACCTCGCTGACGGCCACCACCGCCGGCGCCGACACCGGCGACATCAGCCTCAATGGCGCGCTCAACGTCAACGCACTGACTTTGACGGCGGGAAGCGCCCTCACCCAGACCAGCGCCATCAAGGCCAGCACCGCCACCCTGACGGCTGGCGCCGGCAACAACATCACGCTGAACAACGCCGGCAACGATTTCACCGGCGCGGTGACCGTGGTCTCGGGGCTCAACGTCAGCCTTGCGGACGCCAATGCGCTGGCGCTGGGCACCTCCACCGTCTCGGGCACGCTGGACGTGAACACGGCGGGCGCCATCACACAAAGCGGCGCCCTCACCGTGACCGGCACCACCACGCTGGCGGCCGGCGCGGCCAACGACATCACGCTGGCCAATGCCGGCAACAATTTCTCCAGCGTCGCCGTCACCAGCGGCAACAACGTTTCGCTGCGCGACAGCAACGCCATCGTGCTGGGTGCTTCCACGGCCAATACCAGCCTCACGGTCGTGGCTGGCGGCGCCATCAGCCAGACCGGCGCCATCACGGCGCCCACGCTGGTGGCCAAGACGCTGTCCGCAGCCACGGCGAACATCACGCTGAACAACGCCGGCAACGAGGCCGCCAGCGTCGACCTGCGCGCGCGCGATGCCGCGGACACGGTCAATGCCGCCGGTGCAATTTCCTACCGCGACGCCACCGGCTTCAACGTGGCCGCCGTCAACACCACGGGCGCGCTGGCGCTGCAATCGAACGGCAACATCACCCAGTCGGGCTCCGTGACGGCCGCTTCGCTGGCCGTGGCCGGCACCGGCGCCGGCTCATTGAACTTCGGCAGCTCGGCCAATGCCATCGCCGCCCTGAACGGCATCACGGCGGCCGGCGGCTTCGCGCTGAACAACGGCAACAACGGCGTGACGGTGACGGGCAACCTCGGCACCACCAACGGCGCGGTGTCTATAGACACCGGCACCGGCAGCTACACACAGAACAATGTCGACGTGACGGCCGGCAGCGGCCCCATCACCATCACGGCCGACACGGTCGCCATCGCCGCGAACACCGGCAACAACGCGTTGACCACCAGCGGCGTGCTCACGCTCAAGGCCAAGACCGCGAGCCGCGCCATGTCGTTGGCCGGCGCGTCCGGCTTTGACCTCACGGCCGCGGAAATCACCGCCTTTGCCACCGGCGCCACCGGCCCCATCGTCATCGGCGACACGGCCAGCACCGGCGTGATGACGATAGGCGGGCCGGTCGCCCTGGCCGGCAAGACCCTGACGCTCAACGCCGGCTCCATCACCGACGCGGGCGTGCAGACCATCACCGCGCAGAACGTCTCGCTCAACGCCAACGGCCAGATCGGCACGGACGCCAGCAACGGCATCGACGTCGCGGCGAGCAACCTCAGCGTCAACACCACGGGCAATGCCAACGCCTTTGTACGCAGCGCGGGCGCCGTCAACCTGGGTGTGGGCGGCACGGCCTCCAATGTAGGCAGCGGCACGCTGGACCTGGTGGCGGCGGGCGCGGTCACCCAGACGGCGGGCACGGGCAACGTCACGGCCGGCACGCTCAAGGTCAAGACCCTGGTCAACGCCGGCGGCGCCATCACACTCAACAACGCCGGCAATACCAACACCGCCATCAACCTGCAGTCGCGCAACGCCGCGGACACGGCCAATGCGGCGGGTGCCATCCAGTACGGCAGCGCCGCCGGATTTGACGTGGCGGCACTGGCCACCACAGCCAACGCCACCTTGTCCGCCGGTGCTGTGGTCGGCCAGTCGGGCGCCATTGCCGCCTCCGGGCTTGCGCTCACGGGCACGGGCGGCTACACCTTCGCAAACGCAGGCAACGCCGTCACGACGCTTGCCGCCAATACCGGCAGCGTGGATTACAAACAGGCGGGCGCGCTGATCGTGGGAACCGTGGGCGCTACCGCCGGCGTGACGGCCAGCGGCACGGTCAAAATCGAAACCACGGGCGCAGCCTCCAACCTCACGCTGAACAATGCCGTGAGCTCTTCCGCCACCGGCGATGCCGTGGTCCTGAAGGCCGGCAGCTCCAATGCGGCCGGCGTCAGCACCGGCGGCCAGCTCATCAACAACGTGGGTGCGGGCGGCATTGTGGCCGCCTCCGGCCGTTACCTGGCCTACAGCGGCGACCCGGGTACCACGCTTGAAGGTGTTAGCGGCTACAGCAAGCGCTACAACAGCGATGCGAGCTATGTGCCGGCCGGCGGCGCCAGCACCTTCCTCTATCGCATTGCGCCGACCCTGACCGTCACGGCCGACAACAAGACCAAGGTCTATGGCGACAGCAACCCGCTGCTGACCGGCGTGGTCGGCGGCCTGATCGACGGCGACACCGCCGCCGGCGTGGGCGTCGGCTACAGCACCACCGCGGTGGACAGGACGGCCGTGGCCGCCGGCCCGGTGGCGATCACCGCGGGCGTCACCAACAACGAAAACTACACCCTGGCCCTGACCAACGGCGCCTTGACCATCACGCAACGCGCCCTGACGGTCAGCGCCACGGGAAGCAACAAGGTTTACGACGGCGGCACCACTGCCGGCGTGACCCTGTCGGACAACCGGCTGGCCGGCGACGTGCTCAGCGCCAGCAACACCTCGGCCGCCTTCCTCGACAAGAACGTGGGCATCGCCAAGACGGTCAATGTGGGCGGCATCAGCATCAGCGGCACCGACGCCGGCAACTACAGTGTCAACAGCACGGCCGCCACAACGGCCAACATCACGCAGCGTGCCCTCACGGTCGGCGCCACGGGAAGCAACAAGGTTTATGACGGCAACACCACCGCCGGCGTCACCCTGACGGACAACCGCGTGGCGGGCGATGTGCTCACCACCAGCAACGCGGCCGCGAACTTCGCCGACAAGAACGTGGGCGTCGCCAAGACCGTCAACGTGGGGGGCATCAGCATCAGCGGCACCGACGCGGGTAACTACAGCGTTAACACCACAACGGCCACCACGGCCGACATCACGCAGCGCGCCCTCACGGTCAGCGCCACCGGCCAGAACCGGGTTTATGACGGCGGCACGGTTGCCACCGTCACCTTGAGCGACAACCGCGTTGCGGGCGATGTGCTCAGCGCCAGCAATACCGCTGCCAGCTTCGCCGACAAAAATGTAGGAACCGGCAAGGCCGTCAGCGTGAGCGGCATCGCCATTACCGGCACCGATGCGGCTAACTACAGCGTCAACACCACGGCCGCCACCACGGCCAACATCACGCAGCGCGCCCTCACGGTCAGTGCCACGGGAAGCAACAAGGTCTATGACGGCAACACCACCGCTGGCGTGACCCTGACGGACAACCGTGTCGCGGGCGACGTGCTCAGCGCCAGCAACACGGCCGCGAACTTTGTTGACAAGAATGCAGGAACCGGCAAAGCCGTGAGCGTCAGCGGTATCGGTATCAGCGGCACCGATGCCGGCAACTACAGCGTCAACACCACGGCCGCGACCACGGCCGACATCACACAGCGCGCCCTGACGGTCAGCGCCACGGGAAGCAACAAGGTTTACGACGGCAACACCACCGCCGGCGTGACCCTGACGGACAACCGCGTGGCCGGCGATGTGCTCACCGCCAGCAACACCTCGGCCAGCTTTGCCGACAAGAATGTGGGTACCGGCAAGGCTGTGAGCGTCAGCGGTATCGGTATCAGCGGCACCGATGCCGGCAACTACACGTTCAACACCACGGCCGCGACCACGGCCAATATCACCCAGCGTGCGCTCACTGTGGGCGCCGCGGCACAAAACAAGGTGTACGACGGCGGCACCGCCGCGACAGTGACGCTGGGCGACAACCGGGTCGCCGGCGACGTGCTCTCCACCAGCAACACGTCGGCGAACTTCACCGACAAGAACGCGGGCGCCGGCAAGACGGTGAATGTGGGCGGTATCGCCATCACGGGCACCGACGCCGGGAACTACAGCGTCAACAGCACGGCCGCCACCACGGCCACCATCACGCCGGCTTCGATCGCGAACGTCAGCGGCATCACCGCCGCCGACAAGGTGCAGGACGGCAGCACGGCCGCCACGCTGGCGACCGGCGCCGCCGCATTTACCGGCCGCATCGGCACGGATGTGCTCACGGTGGGCACGGCGACCGGCAACTTCGACACCCCCGCCGTCGGCAGCGGCAAACCCGTCAGCATCACCGGCATCACGCTGTCGGGCGCCGACGCCGGCAACTACGTGCTGCTCAACACCACGGCCGCCACCACGGCCAGCATCACGCCGGCGCCGGCCAATATGGCCGAGCGCAGCGGCGACGCGCGCATGGCCAATGGAACGGCATTGCCGGTGCTGGAGGCCGACGACAGTCGCGAGCAGGCTTTCCGCCGCGCGGCCGGCATGCGGCCCGCGACCGAGCTGGCCGGCGCGGCGCAAACGCCGGCTTTCCGCCTGGCGGGCTTTCCCGATACACGCAGCCCCGACGGCCCGGCCCAGGCCGATTGCACCGGCGCGGGCAGCCGCGTGGCCTGCCTGGCCGACCCGGTGGAAGCGGGCCAGGGGCAGTAAACGGCGCGGTCCGGCGGCGCCGTCCTTTTCCAGCCTGTTTTTGCGGAAAGAAATGGCTGCCCGGGCGCCATTTCCCGCGGTTATCATGTGGCCGACAACTCACTTCAAAGGGAGCGCGCCATGGCCTTAATGGACTTCATCAAGAAACAGTTCATCGACATCATCCAGTGGACGGAGGACGGCGACGGCACCCTGGCCTGGCGTTTCCCGATGGCCGACATGGAGATCCAGTACGGCGCCTCGCTGACCGTGCGTGAGTCGCAGATGGCGGTCTTCGTCAACGAAGGCAAGGTCGCCGACGTGTTCGGTCCCGGCATGTACAAGCTGACCACGCAGACCATCCCGGTGCTGACCTACCTCAAGAACTGGGACAAGCTGTTCGAGTCGCCCTTCAAGAGCGACGTTTATTTCTTCAGCACGCGCCAGCAGATAGACCAGAAGTGGGGCACGCCCCAGCCCATCACCATACGCGACAAGGACTTCGGCGCCGTGCGCCTGCGCGCCTTCGGAAACTACAACTTCCGCATCGCCGACCCCAAGCTCTTCCATACGGAGATCTCGGGCACGCGTGATCGCTACACCACGGCCGACCTCGACGGCCAGCTGCGCGGCCTGGTGCTGCAGAACATTTCCAACGCCATCGCCTCCAGCGAAATCGCCTTTCTGGACCTGGCCGCCAACCAGCTGGCTTTCGCGCAGGCGCTGGTCACCCAGCTCACGCCCGAGTTCGCCAAGATAGGCCTGAAGCTTGAGGGCATGACGGTGCAGAACGTCTCGCTGCCCGAAGAGCTGCAAAAAATCCTGGACCAGAAAATCGGCATGGGCATGGTCGGCAACGACATGGGCAAGTTCATGCAGTACCAGACGGCGCAGGCGATTCCCAAATTCGCCGAAGGCGCGGGCTCGGGCGGCGGCATTGCCGGCGACGCCATGGGCCTGGGCGCCGGCGTCGCGCTGGGCCAGGTGCTGGCGCAAAACCTGCAGCAAGGCCTGCAGGGCGGCGGCAACGCGGCCCAGGCCGCCGCGGCGGCGGCGGCCGTGAAGCCCGACGACGTGATGGCCACGCTCGAGAAACTCGGCGAACTCAAGGCCAAGGGCATACTCACGCAGGAAGAGTTCGACGCCAAGAAGGCCGAGCTGCTCAAGAAGCTGGTCTGATGCCGGTCGTGCCGCGCATCGTTTACTGACCGTTCATCTTGGCATCCGAGCCCCAGCAACGCGCCTACCGCGCGCCGTGCCCCGGCTGCGGCGCGCCCGTTGAATTTCGCAGCGCGCAGTCCACGCACGCGGTGTGCGGCTATTGCCAGAGCACCGTCGTGCGCGACGGCGACACCTTGTCGCGCATCGGCAAGATGGCCGAGCTGTTCAACGACTTCAGCCCGCTGCAGCTGCAGGCCTCAGGGACCTGGCAAGGCCGCAATTTCACGCTGGTCGGCCGGCTGCAATACCAGTACGCGCAAGGTACCTGGACCGAGTGGTACGCGGTGCTGGACGACGGCAAAGCCGCCTTCCTGAGCGAAGACAACGGCGCCTATGTCTTCAGCCTGCCCACCAGCCTGCAGCGCGCCGTGCCGCCGGCCGAGAATTTCCGCGTGGGCGCGACCACGGCCATCAATGCCAAGCCCTTCAGCGTGGCGTCCAACGAACGTGTGTCGCTGCTCTCGGCCCAGGGCGAGCTGCCGCGCCTGCCGGCATTGGGCTCGCCCTTTGCGATGGTGGAGCTGCGCAGCGCCGACGGCGATGTGCTCAGCGTCGACTACGGCACCGTTGCCACCGGCGGCGCGCCCGTGCTGTCGCTGGGCCGCTCCGTGCTGCTGGAGGACTTGAAGCTCACGGGCCTGAAGGATGAATCCGCCAAGGACGAAAGCGGCAAGCAGTTCAGCTGCCCGAATTGCGGTGCACCTGTCGAGGTCACGCTGGCCGGCAGCAAAAGCATTACCTGCCGTTCCTGCAACAGCATCATCGACCTCACGCAGGGTACGGGCGCCGCGCTCAAGCACGCGATCCAGGACGAGCCCGTCAGCCCGCTGATCGCTCTGGGCAGCACAGGCCAATTGCAAGGCGTGCAGTGGCAGGTCGTGGGTTTCCAGCACCGCATGGGCTACGAGGCCGACGACCCGGACGAGCACTTCGGCTGGGATGAATACCTGCTCTACAACCAGAAGCGCGGCTTCACCTTCCTGGTGGATTCCGAAGACGGCTGGAGCCTGGTCAAGCCGGTCACGGGTGCGCCTATCTTCAAGCCCGGCCAGAACAGCGCCGTTTACCTCAAGACAAACTACCCGCTGCAAAGCAGCTACAGCGCCGAGACGACTTATGTCGCCGGTGAGTTTTACTGGCAGGTTCAGCGCGGGCAGAAAACCTTTAACCGCGATTTCGCGAGCGGCAGCGCCCTGCTGTCGCAGGAAGAAGCGCCCAATGAGATCACCTGGTCCAGCGGCAGCAAGCTGGACGGCGACTTGGTCGCCAAGGCCTTCAAGCTCGAAGGCAAGAAGGACTTGTTCAAGCGCTCGGACGCCAAGCCCCTGAGCAGCTCGGCCGGCATGGGCTGCGGCACCATCATCATCGTGGTGTTGCTGATACTGGTGCTGCTGTTTGTCATAGGCCGCTGCTCAAGCTGCGACCCGAAGTATGAAAATTGTTCCTCGTCCAGCAGCTCGCGCAGTTCGGGCGGCTCGTTCGGCGGTTTTTCCGGCGGGGGCGGCCACAAATGAAGGCCGCCTCTTTTTGCTTCTTTGTCTTCTGCGCAAGCTGGCAGACCTTTTCTGGAGACCATCATGGGACTTGAATGGCTTAAACCCGCGGCTTTCCTGGGCTCGATCCTGTTCGCGCTGATAGGCGTGATCATCTTCTGGCTCAGCTTTGTCATCATCGACAAGATGACGCCCTATGACCTGTGGCTGGAGATTGTCGAGAAGCAGAATGTGGCGCTGGCGCTGGTTGTGGCCGCGATGGCGTTGGGCATCTGTGTAATAGTAGCCGCCGCCATCCACGGCTGATCTTTCCCGGCTACTGCGCGGACCGGGGGCGGCGTTGGTCCGGTGCTCGGAATCCTCACGTACTTCAAGTACGTTCCGGTTCGTCCGCTCCGTCCGCCTTGCCCGCGGCCCGCTCGCTACGCCCTACGCGCCGTCGTGATCGGCTCGCTGCGCATCGCGCTTCATTTTTCCTTCCATTTCATTTTGAACACTGAGTCATCTACTCCCCCCACCCCGCGCCCCCTCGAGGTCGCGCTGCTGGCCAGCGTCTTTGTCGTGGCGGCATGCGGGCTGGTGTATGAGCTGGCGGCGGGGGCCTTGGCTTCTTACCTGCTCGGCGACTCGGTGCTGCAGTTTTCGACCATCATCGGCAGTTATTTGTTCGCCATGGGCATAGGCTCCTGGCTGTCGCGTTTTTTCGAGCGGCAGCTGCCGGCGCATTTTTTGCGCATTGAATTGATGGTGGCGCTGGTGGGCGGCGCGCTGCCGGCCCTGTTGTTTCTGGCCAATGCCTATGTGCCCGGCGCTTTCCGGTTTTTGCTCTATGCCCTGGTGCTGCTGGTGGGCACGCTGGTGGGGCTGGAGATTCCGCTGGTCATGCGCATACTGCGGCGCAACGTGGCGCTCAAGGAGCTGGTCTCGCAGGTGCTGACCTTCGACTACCTGGGTGCGCTGGCCGTGTCGCTGGCCTTTCCGCTGGTGCTGGTGCCGCATCTGGGCCTGATACGCACCGGCCTGCTGTTCGGCCTCATGAATGCGGCCGTCGCGCTGTGGGCGCTGTGGCTGTTTCGCGCCGAGCTGCGGCACCTCAGGTCGCATGCAGTCGCCTGCTTCGCCGTCTTGTTCGCATTGGCGGCCGGTTTTGCGGGCGCCAACCAGATCACCACGCTGGCCGAAGACCATTTCTACCAGGACCGCGTGGTCTTCACCGCCACCACGCCTTACCAGCGCATCGTGGTGACCAACGGCCGCGGCGGCCACAGGTTGTTCCTCAACGGCAACCTGCAGTTCGCCGAGCGCGACGAATACCGCTACCACGAGGCGCTGGTGCACCCGGTGATGAGCGCGCACGGCGCGCCCAAAAAAGTCGCCGTGCTGGGCGGCGGCGACGGCATGGCGGTGCGCGAGATCCTCAAGTACCCCAGCGTAGAGAGTGTCACGCTGGTCGAGCTGGACCCGGCCATGACGGATCTCTTCAGCCAGCAGCCGGCCTTGAAGCGCCTGAACGGCGAGGCGCTGCTGTCGCCCAAGGTGAAGGTGGTGAACGCCGACGCCTTCCAGTGGCTGGACAAAAGCGCGGACATGTTCGACATCATCGTGGTCGATTTCCCGGACCCCACCAATTTTTCCATCGGCAAGCTCTACACCAACTCGTTTTACGCGCTGCTGGACCGGCACCTGTCGGCCAGCGGTTATGCCGTGATCCAGACCACCTCGCCGCTGGTGGCGCGCCGCAGCTTCTGGACGGTGGTGGCCACGCTGGAGGCCGTGGGCCTGAAGACCGCGCCCTACCACGCCAATGTGCCCAGTTTTGGCGAATGGGGTTTTGTGGTCGCCAGCCGCCGGCCTTTCAGCCCTACGACGCAAACCGGCGCGCTGCCGGCCGGCCTGCGTTTCCTGGATGCACAAACCCTGCCGCTGCTGTTTGATTTCCCGGTTGACATGGCGCGCGTGCCGGCGCCCGTGAACCGCCTCTCCAACCAGGAACTGGTGCACAGCTATGAGCAGGAATGGGGCAAGGTGCTGCGTTGAAGCGCCGTGACTTTCTGGCGGCCTCCACGCTGCCGCTGCTGGGCTGCAAGGAAACCCGACAGATCGAAGGCGGCTTCCTGGGCGCGAACCATGAACGCGGCCACCTGCTGCGGCCCGGTGAGCCCGGCAAAGACCGCGCCTGGCCCGCTCCCTCCGTCACCCGGCGCACCCGTGTGCTGATTGCCGGCGGCGGCGTTGCCGGCCTCGCGGCGGCGCGCGCGCTGCGCCTGCGCGGCATGGACGATTTCGCCATGCTGGAGCTGGAGGACAACGCCGGCGGCAACAGCCGCGGCGGCGTGGTCGGCGGCCTGCCCTGTCCGCTGGGCGCGCACTACCTGCCGGTGCCCGGCGACGCCGCGCGCGATGTGCAGGACCTGCTGGAAGAGCTGTCGCTGCGCCGGCGCGTGGCCGGGCGCTGGGAGTATGACGAGCGCCACCTGTGCCACAGCCCGCAGGAGCGCCTCTTCATCCACGGCCAGTGGCAGGAGGGGCTGCTGCCCCTGCCGGAGATGGACATCGCCTTGCTGGCCGACTACCAGCGTTTTGCGCGCCTGGTGCAGCAAGCCTCGGCCGCCGCGCCTTTTTCGATTCCGCTTTCAGCCGGCGCAACGGCGCCGCAACACCGCGCGCTCGACGCCCTGACCTTTGAAGCCTGGCTGGACCAGCAGCAGCTCACGCGCGCGCCGCTGCGCTGGTACCTGGACTACTGCTGCCGCGACGACTACGGCGCGGGCCTGGACAGCGTCTCGGCCTGGGCCGGCATCCATTACTTCGCGAGCCGCCACGGCTTCCAGGCGCCCGGCGAGCCGCCTTCGGCCGAACGCGATGCCGGCGTGCTGACCTGGCCCGAGGGCAACGGCTGGCTGACCCGGAAACTGGCCGCGCCGCTGGGCGAGCGCCTGCACACGGGCCGCATTGTGATCCGCGTCGCCGCGGGCCGGCACGGCGTGGAGGTCGACGCCTTCAATGCGGCCACGCAGGCGGTGGAGCGCTGGCAGGCCGAGCAATGCATCCTGGCCCTGCCCCTGTTCGTGGCCGCGCGTGTCGTCGAAAACCCGCCGCCTGCGCTGGGCGAAGCCGCCGGCCAGCTGCGTTACGCGCCCTGGCTGGTCGCCAACCTGCACATCGATGCGGCCCTGCACGACAGGCCAGGCCCCGCGCCCAGCTGGGACAACGTGATCTACGGCGACAAGCCCGGCCTGGGCTATGTCGACGCCACACACCAGAGCCTGCAGGCCGTGCCCGGCGCCACGGTGCTCACCTATTACCGCGCCTTCGGCATAGGCGCGGCCGGCCGCAAAACCTTGTACGAACGGCCCTGGACGCACTGGCGCGACAGCGTGCTGGCCGAACTTTCGGTGCCGCATCCCGACCTGCCCGGCAAGGTCACGCGCATGGAGGTCATGCGGTATGGGCATGCGATGAGCACGCCGGTGCCTGGCGTTCGCAGCAGCGCGGCACTGCGGGCGCTGCAAGGGGCTTTGCCGTTGCCTTGGCGGCGGCTGCATTTTGCGCACAGTGATTTGTCGGGGTATTCGGTGTTTGAGGAGGCGTTTACGCAAGGGCATAGGAGAGGGGTTTCTTTGGTTTTGGCTTGAGGTGTTTCCGACGGAGGGCTTTCCTCCCTCTTCTCCCTTTGCTAAGTTCAGCTGGCCGGGTCTCGCCCCGGCGAGCGACCTACTTTCTTTGCTTCGCCAAAGAAAAGTAAGGGCGGTCTCAAGGGTGAAGTGCAACACTGCTCAACCCCAAAGACAGGAGCAGCATGACGAGCCACTACAGACACTTGAGCGCGGAAGACCGTGGAGCCATCATGACGATGAGTCTTCAGGGATGCAGCGCCAGAGCTATCGGGCGCGCCTTGTGCCGAGCCCCCAGCAGCATCACGCGTGAACTGCGGCGCAACGGCTACCTGCCTGTTGCCCATCAAACACACATGGGCAGGCCCCGAATCGCAGGAG